>CAZUUQ010000026.1:0-33499 GCA_964622625.1 uncultured Phycisphaeraceae bacterium
GTTCGGTCGGCCGCGTGCCCGAGTGGACCAAGGGGACGGATTGCAAATCCGTTTGGCTTTGCCAGTCGTGGGTTCGAATCCCACCGCGGCCTGTTGAGATCGGCCCATGCATCCTGCCCTGGAGGCGGTGCGCGTCGCATGTGGTGGGCCGACGTGACTGTGCCGCGACGCCGCCGCCGCCCCGCCCATGCTGCCCCGCCGCCCCCCCCGCTCGCAGTCGCTCGGGTTCATCTATGCGCCGCCCTTCCGCATCCAGGGCGTCTCCGTGGCCGGCGAAGAAACGGCCGTGCAGGTGCCGGAACTGAACGTCTGCTTCGACGTCGGCCGGGCCCCACGCGAGGTGCTGTCGAGCAACTACGTCGCCCTGTCGCACGGGCACATGGACCACGCGGCCGGCCTGGCGTACTACTTCTCGCAGCGCCACTTCCAGGGCATGGGCGTCGGCACCGTCGTGTGCCATCCGAAGCTCGTCGGGCCGATCCACGACATCATGCGGGCGTGGGTCGGTCTGGAAGCGCAGAAGACGCCGTATGAGGTGATCGCGCTGGGCGACGGGCAGGAAATCGAGATCAAACCGGCGACCATGCTGCGGGCCTTCGAGACGGTGCATACGGTCGCGTCACTGGGCTTCGCGGTCGTCGAGAAGCGCAGCAAGCTGCGGCCGGAGCTGCTCGGGCTGCCGCAGGAAAAGCTCATCGAACTGAAGCGCAGCGGCCAGGAGATCGCCCGTGTCATCGAGGTGCCGCACATCGCCTACCTGGGCGACACGATGTGGGGCGACTTCATGCAGCGCGACGAAGTGCGCAAGGCGGCCACGCTCATTACCGAGTGCACCTTCATCGAGCCGGGGCACCTGGGGCGCTCGAAGGTCGGGCGGCACCTGCATGTCAGCGACATCGTCCGCCTGCTGGAGATGTGCGAGGCGACGACGGTGGTGCTGACGCACCTGTCGCGGCGGACGAACATGTCCGAGTCGCGGCGGCTGGTGGACAAGGCGATCCCGGCCGAGCACCGCGGCCGCGTCGTGCTGCTGATGGACCACGCGGCCAACAAGGCCCGCTTCGAGCAGCAGGCCCGCGACCTGGGCGAATCATTGCCGGGCGACGCGGCGGCCAAGGCCGCACGTTAAATGTCGCGCCGTGCCGCGTATACCATGCCCAGATCCAGACGTCAGACCCCACCATGCACTGCGATCCACCCGATGACCCCATGCTGCGCAGGCAAGCGGCCGAGATCGCGGCACGGTTCGGGTTGAGTGTCGCCCCAGGCGTCGGCAGCGGCCTGCGACTGGTTCTGAGCGCGCATGGCCTTGAGCTGCGCGACGATGCCCGCGGCTCACGCCCGGTGCGCATCGACCTGACGCGACTGGATGCCACGTCGCCGACCGGCCGGTCACGCCGTCAGCCGCTGGCGCAGGCCGTGGGGTTGGTCAAGCAGACGGGCAAGGGACGGCCGCGGGTGCTTGACGCCACCGCCGGGCTAGGTGAGGACGCCTGGTTGCTCGCCGCCTGGGGGTGCGAAATTGTCTGCTGCGAGCGGCAGCCGCAGATCGCCGCACTGCTTGAGAACGCGATCGCCCGCGCGGCCAACACCATGCCCGACGTCGCTTCGCGGCTCACGCTCGTGGCCGGCGATGCGCGGCAACTGGACCTGAGCCAACTGCCGGCCTTCGACGTGGTCTATCTCGATCCCATGTTCCCCGCCGGCCGCAAGACGCTGGAGCGCCGGCCGCTACGGATGTTGCGCCTGCTGGCGGGCGACGATGCCGACGCGGATGAACTGCTGACCTGGGCGCTGCGGACCGGCATCCGCCGCATCGTTGTCAAACGCCCGCGAAAAGCGTCCCTTCTCGCCGGTCGCGAGCCGACGGTCTCGTATGCCGGCAAGGCGGTACGCTGGGACGTATACACGTCGGTTCAACGGTGATCGGCACGCGCCATCGACGTCCCCGGCCGCGCCTTGTCTTTGGCCTCGGCCCGGGCGCGGGCCCGCGTGGCCAGCAGCAGCAGCAGCGGAGAAGCGATGGCGATCGAGCTGTACGTACCGAACATGATGCCCACGAACATCGCGAATGCGAACGGATGCACGCCGGGCCCGCCCATGACATACAACACCACGACCGCCAGCAACGTCGTGCCCGAGGTCAGCACCGTGCGGCTGATGGTCTGGTTGATCGAGTCGTTGATGATCTGCTCCGAGGCGAACGCCAGCTTGCCGCGGTTCTCACGGATGCGGTCGAAGACGACGATCGTGTCGTTGAGCGAGTAACCCACGATCGTCAGCATCGCCGCGATCATCGCCAAGTCGATACGGAAGGTCTGAATCGCCAGCATCTCGCCCAGCGGCGACGCGGCGATGTAAGCCGACAGGCCGATCAGGCCCAGGGCCACCCATACGTCATGCACCAGGGCGACGATGGCCGACACGCCGTAACGCAGTGACCCAAAGCGCACCCAGATATACGCCACCACGAAGAGCATCGCCAGTACCAGCGCCTGAATGGCCCGCTGCTGCATGGTGCCCGCCACCTGGGGGTCGAACTTGGCCACGCTGGCCAGCGATGTGTCGCGAAGCATCGCATCGCGGACAAGTTGCCATTCGGTTTCCGCCAGGCCGCCGCCTTCAGTGAAGCGGTCCGGCTCCTGCGTGTAGTTGGTGTCGTCGTCGCGCACCAGCACCACGGCCGAGCGGTAGTGATCGGGGCTGCCCGGCACCGGATCGAGGCCGACCACATCGTGCGGCCGGTAGCCGAGCTGCTCCCATGCCGCGCTCTGACGCATACGATCGATCCGCCGCCGCAGGTCCTCGCGCGTGGCGGCCGGCTGTAGATCGTCAAGCACCACCGCCACACCGCCGAGATAGTCGCCGACATCGATGCCGACTTCTGGCCGATTGATGACCATGCCGAGTGAGCGGCTGTCGACGACGTAGACCGGCGCCTGACCGATCGACGGCGCGGCCGCTTCATCGTCACCCATGCCCGCAAAGTGAATCGGCCGCTCCACGTCCAACACATCGGCAAATGCGGCCTTGATCGCTTCCGACACCATGTCGCTGTCGTCGGTGAGCGTGGAGACGGAGAACGAATTGAACGTGCCGTCGACGGGCGTGCCGACGCTGACGACTGTCGCGATCTGCTCGGGCAGGGCCGCCGCCACGCGGTCGCGCGCCTCGGCCAGCGGCAGGCGATGCTCGCCGGTCAGTTCGAAGGTCACTTTCGTGCCACTGCGAAACTCGATGTCCAGCATGTCCATGCCGCGGGACCAGATCGCCGCCGTGCCCGCCATGATGATCACCACGCTGACCGCGATGAACGGATAGCGCCAACGGACCCAGTTGACGCGGGGACTCAACAGCCGATCGATCGGCCGGAAGAGCGTCGGCAGCATCGGCAGCGAGCGGGCGCCGGTGAGCTGAACCCACAGGTCGATGATCACGTGGCTGCAGAACAGGGCTGTGAACAGGGTGGCCAGGATGCCGATCATCAGCGTCAGGGCGAAGCCCTTGATCTCCGCCGTCGCCGTGTAGTAGAGCACCACGCAGGTGATCAGCGTCGTGACGTTGGCGTCAATGATCGTCGACAATGCCTTGTCGAAACCCAGACGGACGGCCGTGCGCAGGTCCGCGCCGCGGGCTGTCTCCTCGCGCAATCGCTCGAAGATCAGCACATTGGCGTCCACGGCCATGCCGATGGTAAGGACAATGCCCGCGATGCCGGGCAGGGTGAAAGTGCCTTGGAACAGGGCCATGATCCCAAGGATCAGCACCACGTTGGCCAGCAGGGCGAAGTTGGCCACCATGCCCGCGAACAGGTAGTACACGGCCATGAAGCCCGCCACGGCGATGAGCGACCAGACGCCCGCGCGCAGGCCGCTGCGCAGGTTGTCCTGACCCAGGCTCGGGCCGGTGGTCTTGATGCTGATCGGCTGCTGACCCAGGGCGCCCTCGGTGGCGCCGGCCTTGAGCGTGCGGACCAGGTAATCCACTTCACGCGGCGAAAAACCCCGCGGGCTTGTGACCTCGATGTGCGTTGCCAGGTTCGACTGGATGCTCGGCGCGCTCATCACCCTGCCGTCGAGCAGGATGGCCATGGGCCGGCCCTGGTTCTCCTGACGCGTCAGACCCTGCATGAGCTGGCCGCCGCGCGTGTTGAGCACGAACGATACGGCCGGCAGCATGTTGCGATCGATGCTGCGGGCGGCCGCCACCACGTGCCAGTCGCTCTGCGCCCGTGTCAGGCTGTAGCCCGGCGTGTTGCCCAGCAGCAGGAACACCTTGCCGCCGAACGCCTGGCCCACCATCCCACGCTGTGACGCCACCCAGTCCGCCCATCGCTGCGGATTCTGCCACAGCTCGTTGAGCAGACGCGCGTCGTCGACGAATTGCTCCAGGTCGTCAATTTCGAACCAGCGAAAGTCCAGGTTCTGGCCGAAGCGAGGTCCGCGGGTCTCGAGATTCTCACGATACTGCTCGACGTCGGGAATCAGCTCCGCCGGCAGACCGATGCGGAACTCGAGCACACCGGACCCGCGCAGCATCGCAATCAGGTCATTGGGATCATCCAGCGGACCCTTCACCGCCGAGTACGCTTCCCAGGCCGCCGCCACCTCCCCGATGGCGGCTGCCCGGTCCCCGTGGTCGGCCTTGAGCCTCGCCAACGCCTCCTGGTACTGAACACGGGCGATCGTCTTGTTCGCATCCGGATCGTAAAGGTCCAGCACGGATTGCAGACGGTCGGGATCGACATTGGCGTCGAACACCGCCCGTTCGGCCTGACGGTACTGCCGCTGTGCGTCGTTGTAGCGGGCGGCCATGCGGATCGCCGCATCCAGGGCCCCCTCATACTCGCTCTGGGCCTGCTCACGCTGTTGCGGATCAGCCGCCTGCAAGGCCCCATACGCCTCGTCCTTGAGCTGCTCTGCCTTCTGATAGTCCTGCCCCAGGCCGGCGAGCATGTCACCCGCTTCGCCCAGCGCCTCCAGCCGCGCCAACAGCGCCGCGTTGTCTCCCGCAAGCTGCTGGAACATCTCCCGCCGCTGCGTCCCCGTCGCCCGCAGCGCAGCCTGCAGCCGCGCCTCCGACAGGTTGCCTCTCAGCAGGGCGTCGCGCTGTGCCGTGAATGACTCGCGCAACTGCCGCGCCGTCGGCGACGCCACCGGCATCTGAATCTCGATGCGGTTGCCCGCCTGCGGACGCCAGATCAGGTTCCGCACCCCCTGCGGATCCACCCGGGCCGAGTAGATGGCGATCACCTCGTCAACGATGTTCGCGGCATTGGCCCCCGCGCCTTCGGGAATCGTCACCTGGTACACCAGGGTCGTGCCTCCCGCCAGGTCGATGCCCGCGCGCAGCCGGTCGCGCGGACCGTACGCGCCAGGGAAATAGAGCATCAGCCCGGCGAACAGCAGGACAGACACGATCAGCAGCGGCTTCCACAGGGGAACGCGATCAGTTCTTTCCATAGGTGATTCTCAGAGACGCTTCAATGCGCGATTCTCAAGGAGGTTTGGATGTGGCCGGCCGCGATCGCCGCCCGGTGGGTGCTCAGTCAGCCTTGGCTTCCTCACGGTCCAGCACAGCCTGAATGGCGCTGCGGCTGAAGCGCATCCGCGTGTTCGTATTCTCATCGACTTTCAGCACCAGCTCGGTCGGACGAATCTCCACAATGGTGCCGATAATGCCGCCGACGGTCTGCACGCGGTCACCCTTCTTCAGGGCCTCCAACATGGCGTTGCGCCGCTTTTTCTCGCGACGCTGCGGAATGATCAGCACAAACATGAAAAGCGCCAGGATCAGCAGCATGAAATAGAAGCTGCTCATGCCCGGCTGCTGCTGAACTTCGGGGGCCGGCACAATCGGGGCGCCATCGGCGCCCTCGATGGCCTGACCATTGGCGATCGGCGACGACGGGATGTCCACGGGTGCTTCGACGCCCCCCGGCTCGGGTGCCGCCTGGGCGAGCATCAGTGTGTTCGATGTAAACATGAACGGTCCTTTGCTGAGGGGTGACAGAGGTGGGTGAGCCTTAAGCCATGCGCGATCAGGTTCCGTGAAGTCCAGAGCTTAATCAACCGCCGCCGGCCAGCGCTCGGCGATCAAAGGCGCGGCATTGTCGGCAATCGCCTGCCGGATGTCCAGCAGCAGCCGCTGGAAGTGCCGCAGGTTGTGCAGGCTCACCAGAATCGGCCCCAGCATCTCACCGCACATGAACAGGTGGCGCAGGTAGCTGCGGCTGAACCCCTCCCCCCGCCGGCAGGCAGGGCAGTCGCAGCACGCGTCGATCACCCGCCCGTCGCGGGCGAACTTCGCGTTGCGCAGACGAATCTGCCCCGTCGGCGTGAATGCGTTGGCATTGCGGCCGTTGCGCGTCGGCAGCACGCAGTCGAACATGTCCACCCCCGCCTGGGCCGCCATCCAGATATCGCGCTCGTAGCCCACGCCCATCAGGTACCGCGGCCGGTCGGCCGGCAGCTTCGGAACCACATATTCCACCACCCGGCGCAACTCATCAGGTTCCTCCCCCACCGCGACACCCCCGATGGCATAGCCCGGCAGGTCGTGCTGGAGCGTCGCCGCCAGCGACCAGTCCCGCTGCGCCAGGTCCGTCCCCCCCTGCACGATGCCGAACAGCGCCTGGTCCTGCTGACGCCCATGGGCCGCAACGCACCGCCCCAGCCACCGCGCCGACCGCTCGCACGCCTGCCGCACCCGTGCCGCATACTCACCCGCACCCACTGCGTGCCGCGCCGCTCCACTGTCTGTACCGACACTCGCCGCCGCGCCCTGCTCGCGCGCCGCCGGCGGGCAGTCATCAAACGCCATGATGATGTCCGCCCCCAGCTCATTCTGAATCTGCATCGAACGCTGCGGCGTCAGGCGCTGCGTCGCCCCGTCCACGTGGCTGCGGAACGTCACGCCCTCATCGTCGATCACCACCGCGTCACCGAGGCTGAAGACCTGAAATCCCCCTGAGTCGGTGAGCATCGGCCCAGCCCACCGCATCCAGGCGTGAAGCCCTCCCATCGCCGCCACCAGTTCGCTGCCCGGCCGCAGCATCAGATGGTAGGTGTTGCCCAGGATGATCTGCGCCCCGGTCTGCGCCACCTGCTGCGGCAGCAGCCCCTTCACCGCCGCCTGTGTGCCCACCGGCATGAACGCCGGCGTGTCGAAGCTGCCGTGCGCGGTGGTCACCCGCCCCACGCGCCCGCGGCCATTCGCCGCCGTCGCTACGACCTCAAATTCAAGCGGCCCGGAACCCATGGCCCGCATGATAGTGCCGAGTTGGGAACCCGGGGTCGCGGACCGCGGGCATAAGAGATAAAGATTGATGCACGACCGAACTTCAGGAAGCGGGACCACCCGCCGCATCCCCGTCGCACAATGCCCCTGCTGAAGGGTGCGATCACTGCCTGGGCTCAACGACGTCACGCGCCAGGCCGACCAGCGACAGAATCTTGATCGTCCGGTACGTCAGGTCGAACTCCCACCAGCGCATGCCGTGGGCGGCCGAACGCTGCTGGGCGTGGTGGTTGTTGTGCCAGCCTTCGCCGAAGCTCAGCAGCGCCACCCACCAGAGATTGGTCGAGCGGTCCTGGGTGTCAAAGTTGCGATAGCCCCAGGTGTGCGACGCCGAGTTGACGAACCACGTGCCGTGATAAACCACGACGGTGCGCACGCATACGCCCCAGAGGAACCACGAGAGGCCCGCAGCCTCGAAACCCAGCAGCGGCCAGAGCCACTGGCCGGCCGTGAACAGGCCGACCGCGAGTATCGCCTGCGGCAGCCAGAAGCAGCGGTTGAGCAGCCGATGCACCAGGTCGCGCTGCAGATCCTTGGCCGCGTCGGCGGCCCGGTGGCCGTCAGGGCACTTGTGCATGCACCAGAAGGTGTGGGCCCAGCAGAAGCCGTGGTTGGGCGTGTGGGGGTCCAGGTCGCTGTCCGAGTGCTTGTGATGAATGCGGTGCGTGCCGACCCACTGGATCGCGCCGCCCTGCCACGCCAGGCAGCCGCAGGCCGTCAGGAAATACTCGAACCAGCGCGGCGTGCGGAAGCTGCGGTGCGTCAGCAGGCGGTGGAAGCAGAGCGTGATGCCCAGTCCGCCGGTGACATACACCAACACCAGCATCCAGGCGAGGCCCGACCAGGAGAAGAAGAACGGCGCCGCCACCGCCCCGATGTGCAGCAGCGTGATGCCGATGACCACCGGCCAGTCGAGCTGAGCCCAGTCGATCGAACGTTTGCTGTAAGTTGAGGTAAGGGTCTGCGATTCCGAGTCCATCAATTTCACCTGTCGAAATCCGATCGCGGGACGATGCGGGTCTTGTGTAAGGTCGGGCCAGGCCTGTCGGCCACTGTCGGATGCCCCCCACACCCATCCCCCTCGTCTCCACATTGTAACCGCGTCTCAGTTCCATCGCTCGACATGAACGCAACAGCAGCGTCTGCCGACTGCATCAGGCCCGGCGGTTGCCGCATTCCAGTGGCCCCCGCCGCCAAAAATGTCGACCGGGGCTTTGCAGCCGGCCGCCGGCCGCGTAAGCTTATTGATTCGCCCCACATTCCGAGGCTGCACAGACCATGCCGTTTGCCGACACATGGACGCCATATTTTCAAGCGATCACGCGGATGCGCGGCCGGGCATATTACGATGAAGGCCGCGTGTCCCAGATCGCGCCGCAGCCGGGTGAGCTGGCCCGGGCCGTCGTAAAGGGTTCACAGGCGTACACGGTCTCAGTGCGGCGCGAGGGCGTGCGCGTGGGGGTCGCATGCACGTGCCCCGCCTTTGCCGACGGCCGCTACTGCAAGCACATCTGGGCGACGCTGCTGCACCTGGACGAACATGGGACAACGGCGGGAGCCCCCGCGGTCCAGCCCGTCGCCGGCCGGCGCGACGGACGGCCGCAACTGCCCAAAGCCCGCCGCCGCGAGGGAGCCGCCCAGGACATGCATCAGAGCGCCTGGAGCGAGCATCTGAACCTGCTGCGCCCGCCCATGGCCGCCCTGGGCGACGGGCCGACCCCGATCCTGCCCAACCTCGTGACCGTCGATTACGTCATTGACCAGAGTCTGTCACGGCACCACAACGGCCTGGTGGTGGTGCTGCACCAGCGCAGCATGCTGGATGGCAACGTCCGCCGCAGCCGCCTGCTGCGCGTCGATGAAATCCGCGCCAGCGACCTGGCTGAGCCGGTGGACCGGCAACTGTGCGCCCTGATCGCCGGGGCCGCCCGCGTCAGCGAGGACGAGTGGACGGCTTCAAGCCGCGGCTCGCGTCCCCATGCGATCTTCAGGCTGCCGGCCGGGGCGCAACGCCAGCTTCTGCGGCAGATGATCGACACCGGCCGCTGCTGCCTGCGACAGAGCGGGCGCGACCCCCTGCCGCTGCACTGGCACGATGGGCCGCCTTGGCGACTGCGGCTGGCGGGCGATATGGAAGGCGATGCGCTGCATCTGCGCCTGCATCTGTACCGTCAATCCGAAGAGGCCGCGGAGCCGACCATGATGTCGGTCCTGGAGCCGACGCTGGTGCTCGGGGGCGGCGAGGGGTTGCTGATCCACGGCAACGAGGCGGCAGCCTTCGACGACGGCGGCGCTTACCGCTGGGTGCTGCATTTCCGCGATGCCCGCGATGCCCGCCATGATGCGCAGATCGTCGTGCCCGCCGGGGACATGCCGGCTTTTCTCGACCGGCTGTATCTGCTGGCGAATCTGCCGGAACTGGACCTGCCGCCGGGTGTCGCCCGCCGCGCCAGCATGGTGCGGCCGATCGCCCACATCGATATCGTCGGCCTGCAGCAGCACGCCCGCGAGGGCAACGGCCGGGGCCAGGCGACCGCCCGTGTTCACTTCGTCTACGGCCGCCAGCGGATTCGTCCGGGAACGCCCGGGGATTTCGTGCTCGAACAGCAGCACACCCTGGCCGATGCACCGGCCGCGGCGCCCGCGATGATCGTCAGCGCATTGCCCTCCGCGGACCCCGAGCCGGCTTTGCCGGACGAAACGGAAAGCGGCGACAACGGGTCCGACCGGCGCACGCTCATCCGCCGCGATCACACCTTTGAACGACAGGCTCTCGAACAGCTCGTGGGCCTTGGGCTGCGGCCGTCGAGCAGCGATCCGCAGACGCTGACGATTCCGCCTCGCCGCCTGGCCGAGACGCTCGACGCCCTGCTGCAGTCGGCCTGGTCGGTGGCGACCGATGAGCAGGTCATCCGCCAGGCCCGCCCGCCGCGCCTGTCGATCCGCAGCGGCATCGACTGGCTGGAGCTGCGCGGACAGGTGTCCTTCCAGACCACGGCCGGCGAGCAGGTCATCGACCTGTCGCGCATTGTCGCCGCCGCCCGGTCCGGCAAGGAGTTTCTGACACTTGATGACGGCTCGCTGGCTGCCATGCCCACGCAGTGGCTCGGCGAACACGCGCTGCTCACGAGCCTCGGCCAGGTGCATGACGATCATCTGCGCTTCGCCAACACCCAGGCGGCCCTGCTCGACGCCCTGCTGGCCGACCAGGGCGTCGAGGACATCGATGAGAAGTTCCGGTTGCTGCGGCAGCGGTTGAGCGGCTTTGCCAGAGTCGATCCGGTCGACGCGGCCGCGACATTTGAGGGACAACTGCGCGGCTACCAGCGCGACGGCGTGGGCTGGCTCAAATTCCTCCGCTGGTTCGGGCTGGGCGGCATCCTGGCCGACGACATGGGCCTGGGCAAGACGATCCAGGTGCTGGCGATGCTCGACGCCCGCCGCGGCAGCGTGGGTGTCGATGAGCCGGCCGCTGGCGATGAGCCGGTCGAACACCGCCCGTCGCTGGTCCTGGCGCCGCGGTCGGTGATCTTCAACTGGGTCGACGAGGCCCGCCGCTTCACACCCCACCTGCGCGTCACGGCCTACGCGGGCACGGAGCGGCAGGCCACGCGCGAGGCTTTCGCCGAGCTGGACCTGGTGGTCACATCCTATGGCCTGCTGCGCCGCGACATCATGGAGCTGCGCCGCTGCCCCTTCGACTACGTGATTCTCGACGAGGCCCAGGCGATCAAGAACCCGCAGAGCCAGAGTGCCAAGGCCGCCCGCCTGCTCCAGGCCCGCCATCGCCTGGCCCTCACGGGCACGCCGGTCGAAAACCACCTGGGCGATCTGTGGTCGATCTTCGAGTTTCTCAACCCCGGCATGCTGGGCCACGCGGCTTCGTTCTCGAATTTCGTGCGCGGCACGTCGACGGAGCGCAGCAGTCTTGACGCGGCCCGTCAGGCGGGCAAGGCTCTGCGGCCATTCATCCTGCGCCGAACCAAGAAGCAGGTGCTGGCCGAACTGCCCGAGAAGACGGAGCAGACCATCGTCTGCCAGATGGACGAGCCGCAGCGCAAGGTGTACGACCAGCTCCGCGACCACTACCGCCGCCTGCTGCTCAAGGGCGAGTCCGGTCCGCCCGCTTCCGGGGGCGCGGCCGGCACGGCTTCCGCCTGGGGCGGCTCGACCATGCTGGTGCTCGAAGCCCTGCTGCGCCTGAGGCAGGCGGCCTGCCATCCGGCCCTGATCGACGGGCAGCGCGAGGACCTGCCCAGCGCCAAGATCGATGTGCTGGTCGAGCAGCTCGTGGAACTGATCGACGAACAGCACAAGGCCCTGGTCTTCAGCCAGTTCACGTCGCTGCTGGCCCTGGTGCGCAAACGCCTGGAGGAGGCGGGCATCGTCTATGAGTATCTGGACGGCCGCACACGCGACCGCGAACAGCGCATCGCCCGCTTCCAGAAAGATGACAAGTGCCCGGTGTTCCTCATCAGCCTCAAGGCCGGCGGACTGGGCCTGAACCTGACGGCCGCGGATTACGTGTTCCTGCTCGACCCGTGGTGGAACCCGGCCGTGGAGCAGCAGGCCATCGACCGCGCCCACCGCATCGGCCAGACGCGGCACGTGGTGGCCTACCGCCTGATCTGCGAAGACACCGTCGAGCAGCGCATCGCCGAGCTGCAGCGTCACAAGAAGGAACTGGCCGAAGCGGTGATCGCCGACGGCGACAATATTCTGCGCCACCTGACCCGCGACGATCTGGAGAAGCTGCTGAGCTGACGCGGCATGGAGCGGGGCGAACGGGCGACGCGATCGCCGGCTCAGTCGGGCCGAACGGGCACGAACTGCTCGATCGACAGGCCGAAGCCCGCCAAAGCCGTGGGCGTGAAGGGGTGATTCGTGATCAGCCGCAGGCGGCGCAGGCCCAGGTCGCGGAGAATCTGCGAGCCGATGCCGTAGTCGCGCTTGTCCACCGGCGGTCGGATGCCGGGCGTGGTGTGCTGGCCGCCGACCGGGGGCGATTCCAGGTGCGAGGCCGGCTCGTCGCCGTGCCGCACCGTCTGGAGGCGGCGCAGCAGACCGACGCCCATCTGGGCATGGCGCAGGTACACGATCGCGCCGCGCCCTTCAGCCTGGATCATGCGCATGGCCGCCTGCAGTGTGCGGCCCGACGGCTGCGACAGGTCGCCGAACACGTCGCCCAGCAGGTTGTGGCTGTGCATGCGTACGAGCACCGATTCGTCGATCGGCACCGGCTCGCCGGCCGCGTCCAGCCGGCCCACGTCGCCGAGCACCAGGGCCACGTGCGGCATGGGGTCCACGTCGCTCTCATACGCGATCAGCTCGAAGCGGCCGAACTCCGTCTCGAACGGCGACTGGTCGACGCGCCGGATGAGTTTCTCGCGCTGAAGACGATGGCTGATGATGTCGGCCACCGAGCACATCTTGAGTTGATGGCGGTCGCAGAAGGCCCGCAGGTCGTCACGGCGGGCCATCGTACCGTCGTCGTTCATGATCTCGATGATGACGGCCCCGTGCCGCAGGCCGGCGAGCCGGCACAGGTCGACCGATCCCTCGGTCTGCCCCGCGCGGCGGAGCACGCCGCCGGGCCTCGCCCGCAACGGCTGCACATGCCCCGGCCGGGCCAGATCGCCCGGCTGCGTCTGCGGGTCAACCAGAGCGCGGATCGTCGTGGCCCGGTCCGACGCCGAAACGCCGGTGGTGATGCCGAAGCGCGCGTCGGCGTCGACGCTGATGGTGTAGGCGGTGCCCCGCTGCGTGGTGTTGACGCGGCCCTGCGGCTCGAGCGCGAGCTGGTCGCACAGTTGCGGCGACAGGGCCACGCACATCATGCCCCGGCCTTCGCGGAGCATGAAATTGATCACCTGCGGCGTGGCGAACTCGGCGGCGCACACCAGGTCGCCCTCGTTTTCGCGGTCTTCGTCGTCCACGAGCACAACCATGCGGCCGGTCCGCAGCTCATCGAGAATCTCGGCAATCGCGTGCATGGACGTCATTGTTGGGTGCTCAGGGCTTCTTGTCGAGCAGCGAGGGAATCATGCCTGGGTGATCGCGGCCCGCAGCCACGCCTGCTCATCAGGGCTCAGGCGGCCGCGGACCACGCTCGCAAGGTTCGCCGCAACCCATTGCGGCCGCCGCATCGCCACGATGAGCTGATCGACAGCCGGGTGAAACAGGGCATGGCGCAGCATGTGGTCGGCCAGGCGCTGCCGCGCGTCGGCATCCGTCCGCCGGGCGATCTCGTCGAGTTTCCAGCCGCGCACAAACGGCGAGCAGGCGCAGGTCCGCCACCCCAGGCGGCGGCCGGCTTCGAAGACCGCGTCGGCGTTCGGCGTGGTGAGGTTGCGGGGATGCACCATGAAGGCGTAGGGGTTGTCGCGGCCGAGCACGCGCTCGACATCGCGGCCCGGAGCCCAGATGCCCAGCTCGCCGACGCGCCCGGCCTCGCGCCACGACAGCGCCAGCTCCAGTTGCCGGACATCGACCGCCGGATCACCCATGCTATGCACCACCAGCGCGTCCAGGCGATCGGTGCGCAGCTCGTCGCACATCTGCTGAAGGTGATGCGGCTCATAAGCCCGCGGCCCGCCGACATCCTCTCCGGGGCCGAAGGGGTGAAAGAAGTTCCATGCGATGACGCGGGCCTCGCCGCGCCGGCCCAGGCGCTGCAGCACGCGGCCCAGGGCGACGCGCTCGGGCTGATACGTCGTGTCGATCCAGCACAGGCCGCGGTCCAGGCACGCGGCCACGATGGCCGTCTGCGTGTCGTCGTCGGCCGGGGGATCGCTGCCGAGCTGGCTGATGAACGAGTGGCCGCCAAGCACCAGGGGAACAGGCTGCACGCTGGACGACGGGCGCGGCATGGACATGGTGGACGCCCTCGCTCAGGCAGTCGCGGTGTCCGCGCCCTGCGGACACAGGCGCATCACCGTCCGCGGCGAGAAGGGCATATCGGTGACCAGGGCGGCCACGTCGTCGGCGGTGACGGCCATGAGCTGCTCGATCTCCTGCTCCAGGGGCAGGTAGCGGCGCTGGTAGAGCCAGTTGATGCCCAGGTTGCGCATCCGTCCCAGCGGCACTTCGCCCGAGAGGGTCATCTGCGTGGCGATCTTGTTGCGGGCCCGCTCGATCTCGCGCGGACAGACGTTGGCGGCGTAATCATCAAGCGTGCGCAGGAGAGTGCGCTCAACCTCGTCGGCCCGGGCCGGGGCGCAACTGGCGAAGGCGACGAAGGCGCCCGTACCGTCCAGGCCGTAGTGCGACAGGTCGGCCTCATCGGCCAGGCCGGG
The DNA here is from genome assembly GCA_964622625.1 of uncultured Phycisphaeraceae bacterium. Taxonomy (GTDB): domain Bacteria; phylum Planctomycetota; class Phycisphaerae; order Phycisphaerales; family Phycisphaeraceae; genus CAZCWM01. The sequence goes on from CAZUUQ010000026.1 coordinate 14,595, forward strand.
ATCGACCAAGGCCCAGTAGAGGCGCGAGCCGTCGCTGTCGCCGATGACATCCGCCAGCACGCGGGCCGCGTACCGCCGCGGATCCTGCGCGCCCGGGGCCGGGCACATGACGGCCAGGTAGTGGCGATTGACGCGGGCATCGGCGACGGTTTTCTCGGCGGCGGTCGCCGGCGGGACGGCCGGATCGCGGCCCACGCGCGTCGGCTGCCATGTCGCGGTCAGATCGCCGAGCTGGCGGCACAGATCGTCGACGTCGATGCGCCCGGCGGCGGCCACCACCATGTTGTCCGGACTGTAGCGGGCGGCGAAGTAGTCGCGCATCTGCTGCACGCTCAGGCCGCTGACCGTGTCGCGCGTGCCCAGCACGCGATACGCCAGCGGGTGCGGCGAAAAGTAGGTTTCGATCAGCGCGTCGTGCAGCCGCCACTGCGGGCGGTCGTCGTACATGCCGATCTCCTCGAGGATGACGTTCTTCTCCATGAGAAAATCATCCTCGCGCAGGGCCGGCCGCATCATGTCGCCCAGCAGGTCCACCGTCCGCTGCTGGAACTCCGGCAGCACCTGGGCGTAGTAGACCGTCGCCTCCTGGCTGGTGAAGGCGTTGTAATTCGCGCCCAGCTCGTCGAACTCACGGTTGACGTCGTCGGCTGAGCGGCGCAGCGTGCCCTTGAACATCATGTGCTCGAGGAAGTGGCTCACGCCCATGATGGGGGCCGCCTCGTCGCGCGACCCGGTGCGGACGAAGAAGCCGTAGGCGGACGTGTGGGCGTCGCCGTTGCGCTCGGTGAGGACGGTCAGGCCGTTGTCGAGGTTGTGCTGGGCGAAGGTCAAGGGCATGCGGCATGCTCCATCGCATTGGGCGTCGCGCGGGCAGGCGCGGCCGGGCGGGATGCGTCGCGAACAGGATACAAAGAAAAGGCCGAGCGCCAGGCTCGGCCCTGCTGCGTCTGCCGTGTGCGGGCCGGGTTCAGCCGACGACCTCATTGATCGCCTGCTCGAACTGCTTCTTGGGCGTCACGCCCACGAACTTCTGCGCCACTTCACCGTCCTTGAACAGGATCACCGTGGGAATGGCGTTGATCTGGTAGCTGGTGGCCGTCTCGCGGTTGGCGTCGGTGTCGACCTTGCCGACCTTGATCTTGCCGGCATACTGCTCGGCCAGTTCGTCGATGGTCGGCGCGAGCATGCGGCAGGGCATGCACCACTCGGCCCAGAAGTCGACGAGCACGGGTTTGTCGCTCTTGACGACTTCGCTTTCGAAGTTGCCGTCGGTCAGTTCCAGCACGCCTTTGCCGGCCATAGCGGAGTCTCCTTGAAGCACGGGCCACGGGTCCGCGCACGCTTGAGTGGTTGGATTCTAGGTTCGACTGCATCAGCCATCAAGGCGCGACTAAGCCGCGAACCCACGCGGCGCCAACCGCGAGCGCGATGATTTGCCACTTCGGCAGTCATGCATTCTCATAGACGCTTGCCGCCTAGCGCGGAACACGCCGAGAGCGCAACGGAGATCATCCCATGTCCCCCCCGCGCCGACCGCACATCGTCATTTTCAATCCCGACCAGTGGCGCGGCGACGTGATGGGCCACATGGGCAACGCGGCCGCGGTCACGCCGAACCTTGATCGCCTCGCGGCCGAGGACGCCGTCAGCTTCCGCCATGCATACTGCCAGAACCCCGTGTGCACGCCCAGCCGCTGCTCGTTCATGACCGGCTGGTATCCGCACGTGCGCGGACATCGTTCGCTGCTGCACATGCTGCGCCCCGACGACCCATGCCTGCTCAAGTTGCTCAAGGACAGCGGCTATTACGTCTGGTGGGCCGGCAAGAACGACCTGGTGCCGGCCCAGCACGGTTTCGATGCCTACTGCGACGTCAGGTTCCGCGACACACCCGAAGACCACCAGCGCTGGGGTTACACACGTCGGCGGTACCCCTGGATCGACCCCGAGTTCCGCGGCAAACCCGGCAATGACAATTTCTACTCGTTCCTGGCCACGACAACCGGGCGGCTGGACAAGCGCGGCGAAGACATCTACCTGACCGGCGACTGGTGCAACGTACTGGCGGCCCAGGAACTGATCGCCCGCTGGCCGCGTGACGGGGGCGAGCAGCCGCTGTGCCTCTACATGCCGCTGAACTACCCCCATGTGCCCTACGGCGTCGAGGAGCCGTACTACAGCCGGATCGACGCCGCCAAACTGCCGCCGCGCATTGCCGCGCCCGCTTCCGGGGACTGGCATGACAGGCCGGCCATGCTGCGCGAGATCCACCGCCGCCTGAACATGGATGGCTGGACCGAGGATCGCTGGGACACGCTGCGCAAAACCTACTACGGGATGTGCGCGTGCGTGGACGACCAGTTCGGACGCATCGTCGCCGCGCTCAAGCAGGCGGGCATCTACGACGACACCGCCATTTTCTTCTTCTCCGACCACGGCGACTTCACCGGCGACTACGGCCTGGTCGAGAAAAACCAGAACACCTTCGAGGACTGCCTGACGCGCGTACCCCTGCTGATCAAACCGCCGCGGGGCACGGACTGCGTCCCCGGCATCCGTGATGCGCTCACGGAGTTGATCGACGTGCCCGCGACAATTTACGCGCTGACGGGCATCGAGCCGGGTTATACGCACTTCGGCCGCTCACTTCTGGACATCATGGCCGACCCGGGACAGGCGCACCGCGAGGCGGTGTTCTGCGAGGGCGGCCGCCTCATCGGCGAGAAGCACTGCCGCGATTACCACCGCGACGAGGAGATGTCGCCGCAGCACCCCTACTGGCCGCGGGAATACGCCCAGGACCAGGAACTGCCGCAGATCGCCAAGGCGACGATGTGCCGCACCCGCGAATTCAAATACGTGTGCCGGCTCATGGAACCGGACGAACTGTATGACCTGCGGCAGGACTCGCGGGAGTTGAACAACGTGGCTGAAGAGGCGGCCTATGGCGACGTCCTGCGCCAGATGAAGGACCGCATGCTGAGGTTCTATCAGGAGACGATCGACGTGGTGCCGCACGATTACGACCTGCGCTGGGTCACACATGGAATCGAAGCATGAGCAGACGGCCGCACATACTGATCTTCAATCCCGACGAGTGGCGGGGTGACGTCCTCGGTCACGTCGGAAATCCGGCCGCGGTCACGCCGAATCTGGATCGGATGGTCGCCGCCGACGGCGTGTCGCTGGCGCAGACCTACTGCCAGAATCCGATCTGCATGCCCAGCCGCTGCTCGTTCATGACCGGCTGGTATCCCCACGTGCGCGGGCATCGCTCGGGCTTTCACCTGCTGCGCGCCGGCGAACCGAATCTGCTGCTGACGCTGCGCGAGGCGGGTTATCACGTCTTCTGGGCGGGCAAGAACGACCTTGTGCCGGCCCAGCACGGGTACGGGCGTTACTGCGACGTGAAGTACATGCCGATGCTGGAAGACGTGCGGCGCTGGGGCCACACCGATCGCCGCGAATACTGGCCGTGGTTCCAGGCCCGCGGCGAAGTCGGCAGCGACACTTACTACTCGTTCTTCGTCGGCAGGATGGACAAGGGCGACGACGCCATCCTGCTGGACAAGGACTGGTCGATGGTGCTGGGCGCGATCGACCACATCAGGCAGGCCGCGTCCTGGGCCAGTGACGAGCGGCCGATGTGCATCTATCTGCCCCTCAGCTTCCCGCATTGTCCGTACCAGGTCGAGGAGCCGTACTTCAGCGCCATCGACCGACAGAAGCTTCCGCCGCGACTCGCGCCGCCGGAGGACTGGCGGGGCAAGCCGTCGGTGCTCAAGGGGATCCACGAAAAGCAGAATCTCCAGGGCTGGACGGAGGATCGCTGGACCGAATTGCGGGCGACGTACTACGGCATGTGCGCCCGCGTGGACGCGCAGTTCGGCATGGTGATGGCGGCGCTGAAGGAGGCTGGCCTGTACGACGACACGGCCGTGTTCTTCTTCTCGGATCACGGCGACTTCGCCGGCGATTACGGTCTGGTGGAGAAGACGTCGAACACGTTCGAGGACTGCCTGACGCGCGTGCCGTTTGTCATCAAGCCGCCGGCCTGGGTGCCGTGCCAGCCGGGCGTGCGCGACGCGCTGGTGGAACTGATCGACTTTCCCGCGACCGTGGAGCATCTGGCCCGCATCGAGCCGGGCTACGACCACTTCGGCCGCTCGCTGGTTCCCCTGATTCGCGGCGACACGCTGGAACACCGCGACGCGGTGTTCTGCGAAGGCGGACGCATGGCGGATGAGCGGCACTGTGCCGCCGGCCGGGCCAATCCGACCGACGGCGGCAGCGACGAGCCGGACCGGGCCATGCACTACTGGCCGCGCCTGTCGACCGAGCGCGACCCGGTCGCCCACACCAAGGCCACCATGTGCCGTACCAGAGAGTTCAAGTACGTCCAGCGACTGTACGAGTCGGATGAGCTTTACGACCTGCGCAAGGACCCGGCCGAGCTGCACAATGTGATCGACGAGCCGGGCTACACACGCGACCTGCAGCGCCTGCGCGACCGCCTGCTGACGTTCTACCAGCGCACGTGCGACGTGGTGCCGCACGACATGGACCAGCGGTAAGCGGCCGGCGACGCCGCAAGCGCCGTTGAAAGGATGAGGCATGACGCGTTTCAGTCTGGCCGGCTCATGGCAGCGGTCGGTCGCGGGTGTGCCGATCGACCGGGTTGCGGTGCCCGGCTCGTATCCGCCCATGGGCCAGTGCACGCTGCAGTTCACCTTCACCCGCCCCTGGCCGGCGGCGGAGGATCAGCGTGTATTTCTCGTGACCGAGGGCGTGCTGGCGGCCGCGGACTTCACGATCAACGGTCAGCCCGTCGGGGCGGCTGGTCCGTGGGCCCGCTATCGGTTCGAGCTGCCGCGCGGTCTGCTGCGCGATAGCAATGTCATCGAGGCGTGTGTGCGCGACACATGCGAGTCGTTCGGCCCGCCGCCAGGCCGCCGCTTCGACGCGGGCCTGGTGCGCACCATCTGGTTGGAGAACCGGCCGGCCGCCTTCATCGACGACGTGCATTTCCGGACTGAGCTTAACGACGACTGCACCGCGGCCGCGTGCACCGTCGCCGTCACGTTCGACGGGCCGGTGGGGCGACCGGCCGCGGTGGTGTTGACGGATCTGGCCAGTGGTCAGGACGTCGTCAGCGCCGAAGCCTGCGCGGACACGCCGGCCCGCTTCACCGTGCACTCGCCGCGTCTCTGGTCGCCGCGGTCGCCGGCTCTATATCGGCTGACGGTGGCGCTGCCCGGATCGCCCGGCGAGCCGTGGAGCGAGCAGGTGGGCTTCCGGCGTCTTGCCATCGACGGCCGTGGCTTTCGCCTCAACAACCAGCCGCTGGTGCTCAAGGGTGTGTGCCGCCACGAGTTCACCAGCGCCAGCGGCTACAGCCCGACGGCTGATGAGGTGCGCCGCGAGTTGGCGGCCATCCGGCAGGCGGGGTTCAACTATGTGCGGCTCGTGCATGCGCCGCAGGGCCCGGAGGTCTGCCGCATCGCCGCGGAGCTGGGCCTGCTGGTCAGCCAGGAGCCGGGCACCTGCTTCTACGATCTGTCGGATCCCGCGATTTACGGGCCGGCCTATGAATGTCTGATCCGCACGGTGCGGCGCGACCGCAATGTGCCGTCGATCTTCGCGTGGCTGATCTACAACGAGTGCGATCCCAACACGGATTACGCCGTGCGCGCTGCCGGCGAAGTGCGGGCCCTCGATCCCGGGGCGCTGCTGAGCTTTGCCGACTGCTCGGGCAAGAACGAGCAGATCAAGGCGATGGTCGCGGCGGCCGATCTGAGCTACTACGGCATCAATGTGTATGACGCCTGGCCCAAGGCGTATCTGGAGAGGATGGCGGTTTTCACCGATCGGCCGCTGGTCTTCACCGAGTGGGGCGGTCTGCTGGCCATCGGTAATCCGCGGATCGCGCGGACGCTCTGTGAGACTTTCGCCCGCCATGTGCAGCCGCCTGCCGAGCCGCGCATGGCCGGCTGCAGTTTCTGGGTCTGGGCCGATTACGAGGAAAAGTCGCGCCCCGGGCCGGCGGCGATCGAAGGCTGGACGATCGAAGGCCTGGTCGACGAGCGTGGTCGGCCGCGGCAGGAGCTGGGCGTTCTGTCGCGCATGTGTCTGGAGATGGACCATCCGCCGACCATCGCGCCGCCTGTCATTGAAGTGCTGGCGCAGCGGCCGCGGCGTGAGGGCGACTGGCAGTTTGTCTCGCTGTCGGACATTCCGGGGGATCAGAAAGCGATGCAATGCGCGATTGACGAGCGACGCTCCGCGCAGGGTGGTGCGACGCCGCGGTTGGGTCGGCTGATGGTCGACGGCCTGGAGTTTCTGTGCGACGGCGGGGACGGCGATGCACCCAGCGGTCGCGGCGGCCATCCGCTGCTGCTGGGCCCGTCGCGGCCGCGGATCACCATTCCCGTCGATCGCACGGTCAGCGCCCTTGCCGTGCTCGGCCACGTGGCGTTGGCCGGCGGCTATCCGTCATCGAGCGTGCAGACGGTGTGGAGCCGCGATGCCGAACCGCCGCGGACGCTCGGCGACCCGGCCTCGCAGTACGAGCTGGAGTTCGAGGACGGCGTGGAAACGATTGCGCTGCGGCACGGTCTGGAGGTGCTGCGGGCCAACGACATCTGCCGCTGGTGGCGCTCGGCGCCGCGCGGGCCGTTCACACGGCCGGCGGTGCGCGTGGTGGTGCATCCGTCCTATGAAATTCTGCGCGTGGACCTGTGGGAGCGTCGGTGGGAGCGGCCGCGCCGGCTCAAGGCCTTGCACTGGACGCTGCTGGACGGCCAATCGATCCATGCGATGTACGGACTGGCTGTCCGTCTTGCCGGCCGGACACCGTGAAGTGCATGGCTCAGGCCGCGAAGCCTTCGGGCTGGTCGAGGCCGAACTGGCGGATCTTCTTGTAGAGCGTGGTGCGGTTGATGTTGAGCTGGCGGGCGGTTTCCTGGCGGTTCCAGTCGTTGGCCGCCAGGGCCGCGAGGATGATCTGCTTCTCCGGCTCGATGAGGGCGTCGGCCAGCGGCGTGGGTTTCCAGCCGTCGGCCAGCGCGGGCGTGAAGAGATTGCCGCCGGTCGTCGTCGCGGCAAGCGACCGCGAGGGGTTCGTGCCGCGTACCGTTTCGGGCAGGTCGTCCACGTCGATCACGGGTTGGCGCGACAGCACGACCGCCCGCTCGATGGCGTTCTCCAGCTCGCGCACGTTGCCCGGCCAGTCGTGACGCTGCATCACCTGCATGGCCGCGTCAGTGATGCCCGTGATGGTTCGCCCCGCCTCGGCCGCATACTTGTCCAGGAAGTGCCGCGCCAGCAGGGGGATGTCCGACAGCCGCTGCCGCAGTGCCGGCAGGGGGACGTTGACCACGTTGATGCGGTAATACAGGTCTTCGCGGAACAGGCCCGACTCCACCAGCGGGCGCAGCGGCTGATTCGTCGCCAGCACGAAACGTACGTCCACCTCGACGGTCTGATTGGAGCCCAGCGGCTCGAAGCGTTTCTCCTGGAGCACCCGCAGCAGCTTCAGTTGCAGCGCCGGTGTGGCGCTGTTGATCTCGTCGATGAACAGCGTGCCGCCGTCGGCCGCCAGCAGGCGCCCGGGCTTGTCGGTGTCCGCCCCGGTGAACGCGCCTTTGACGTGGCCGAAAAGCTCGCTTTCCAGCAGTGTTTCGGGAATGGCCCCGCACGCGAAGGTCGCCAGCGGGCCCGCGTGCCGCGGACTGCGGGCGTGGATGGCCCGCGCCACCATGCTCTTGCCCGTACCGCTTTCGCCCTCGATCAGCACGGTCGTACGACTCGCGGCCACGGCCTCGACCAGGTCGTAGACCTTCTGCATGCGGTAGTCGCCGCCGACCAGATTCTCCAGGCCGAAGCGCTCGCTGAGCTGGCTCTTGAGCACGCGGTTTTCGTCCACCAGCGCGTGCTGGCGGACCGCACGCTGTACCGCCAGCTTCAGCTCCTCGTCGACGATCGGCTTGGTCAGATAGTCCACCGCGCCCAGACGCACCGCCTCGACGGCCGACTCGATCTTGCCGTAGCCGGTGACCACGATGGCGGCGATCGACTCGTGCTTCTTGCGCAGGGCCTTGAGAAACGCCATACCGTCGCAGCGCGGCATATTGAGGTCGGTGATGACCACACCGAACGGTCCGGCTGCCTTCTGGCCCTTGCCGCTCCTGGCGTCAACCTGCACGCCGCCGGTCGGATCAGCGGCCTGGGCATCGATCAGCGTCAGCGCCTCCTGGCCGTCGCCGGCCGTCGCCACCGCGTGGCCCTCGCGACGCAGAAATTCCGCGAGGCTCTCGGCCACGATCGGGTCGTCGTCCACCACCAGGATGCGCGTCGCGGCGGCCATGGTCACGCGCCTCCCCGGCGGTCGTGCGATGACGCGTCCTCGTTGAGGTGGGTCGGACACGTCAGCGTCAGCACCGCGCCGCGCGGCGAGCCGCTGGTCAGCGCCAGGCTGCCCCGCAGACTCGCGGCAATCTCATGGCACAGTTGCAGGCCCAGGCCGTGGCCTTCGGGCTTGGTCGTGGTCCCCAGCCGCAGCGAGCCGTCATCGCCGACCAGTCCCGGCGCCAGGCCGGGGCCGTCGTCAGCCACCGAGAGCACAAGTTGCTCGCACCCCTCGGAATCCTGCTCGACGAGCGCCTGGACCACGATGCATGTGCCCCGTTGCGTGTCGTCCGCCGCCTGGCCGTCGATCGCTTCGATCGCGTTGCGCACCGCATTGGCGACCACCGCGTAGATCGGCCCGGCTGACAGCGTCGCCGCCTGCGGCTGCACGTCCACCCGCAGTTCAATGCCGCGCTGCTGGGCCGCCGGCATCAGCAGGCGCACGGCATGACCGATGGCGTCCGCCAGCGTGCGGCCGTCGGACTCCGGCGGGCGGTTGGCGTGTACGTTGTCGATCCACCGCCGCAGCAGGTCGGCCATCTGGTTCATGGCCTGGTTGGCGGCTTCGAGGCGCGGCAGCAGTTGCGCTTCCTCGTCGCTGACCGACTGCTCGCGCAATTGCTCAAGCACCAGGTCCACGTTGCGCCGCCCGCCGTCGACCAGGCCGGCCAGTTCATGCACCAGTTGCCCGGGCGTCAGCGGGCCGGGACCGGTCGCGCCGCGGGGGCCGCTGTCGGGATGCACGTTGCGTGGAGACACCATGCCATGGTGGGCATCGGCCTGCGCGTCGCGGGGATTCACCGTGAAGCGGCCCTGCCGCGGCGACAATGGTGGGGATATACGGGCTTTGCCGTCTGGGCGTGTTGTCGGGCAGCGACAGAGTTGTCAGCCGGCATCACAGCGGTTTCTCACGCGGCCGCGTCGGCTTCGCGCGTCAGGCGCTGGACCATCGCATGGGCCGACTGCCTGGCCGACGACGGCCGGCCGAGCACCGGCCAGTCCATCCAGCGCGAACGGTCCCAGAACGGCCGCGTGTCCTGGCCGTCGGGCATGCGCACATGGCACTTGCGAATGCCCTGGCTGGCGGCCTTGCCCAGGGCCCGATCCAGCAACTCGGACGCCAGCGGACCATTCGCCTCCGTCCCCCCGCTGAGCACCATGTGCAGGGTCAGATCCTCGCTGCCGCGACCTTCGTCCACCAGCACCACGGCCGTCACCGCATGTTCGGCCGCGTCGTCGTCCACCGCCACCAAGGCCAGACCCGGACAGCGCTGGATCAGACGGCGCAGCGTATCGGCCGTCACCGCGCGACTGTCGCCGCCGCACCCATGCTGCGCGCACAGGGTGACCACGGCGTCAAAGTCCTCGGCCTTCAGTTCGCGGATGGCGGTGGCCATGATGACATTGCCCCCCCGGCTCCCGGTTCCCGGCTTCCCGGCTCGCCGGCTGATCCGGCCAGCCCGCCCCCACGACGATGCGGAGGCGCGGCATGAGCGGGCTTTCTCCTCTGCCGGCCCTATCGGTCAACGCGAATCCTCGGTCGAGCCACGCCGATGCCGGGCCGCGTGCATGGACGACGACCGGACGACATGTAACGGTCAGGCCACGCTTAACGCCGCCGCGTCGCGGTCCGATAAATGGTCGCCGCTGGAGCGCCGGCGCACCGTGCCGTCGCGCTTCCATGACCGTTCGCAGCGCGGCTCATCGCGCAGATCGACCACGCGCGGCGACGCCGGATCGACGTCCGCCGCCGCGGCGAAGCGGCTGACGCCGCACAGGTCCGCCAGGTCCACGGCATCGAACACCTTCAGCAGCCCCTCTGCGTCGGCGATCTCCACGCCCACATCCAGCGGATTGTCGATGCCGCGCCGCGCCCGCGCGTCCTCGATGGCCTTGAGCCAGCCGTCACGCGCGGCCATGACAGCCGACCACTGCGCATGCACCGAGACTTCGGGCGGCTGGGGGAACTCCGCCAGGTGGACGCTCGGCTGCGGGGCCGTGCGCCCCCCCGCCGCGTGCAGAGACGCCCACGCCTCGTCGGCCGTGTGCGGCAGCAGCGGCGCCAGCAGACGCACCAGCGCGTCCGCAATGTCAAACATGGCCGTCTGCGTCCGGCGGCGCCGGGGACTGTCCGCCCGGTCGCAGTAGAGCCGGTCCTTCGCGGCCGCAAGGTACACAGCCGACATCGCGTCGTTGCAGAAGTGAAACAGCGCCGCCTGCGCGTCGCGGAAGATCAGGCCCTCATATGCGGCCGTCACCCGCTGCGTCAGTGTCCGCAGTTCACCCAGGGCCCAGGCGTCGATGGATGCCGCGTCAGCGTCGGTGAACGTGCAGCGGTCGCGGGCCGGGTCGAAGTCGTAGAGGTTGCTCAGCAGGAAGCGCAGCGTGTTGCGCACCTTGCGGTACTGCTCGCCGGCCACCTTGAAATAGTCCAGGTCCACCTTGATGTCGTTGTCCGCGTTGAGCGACGCGGTCCACCAGCGGCAGACGTCGGCCCCGAAATCCTTGAGCAGTTCCTCGACCTCCAGGGCGTTGCCCAGCGACTTGCTCATCTTGCCGCCGTGCTTGTCGACCATGAACCCGTGCGTGAGCACCGTCGAGAACGGCGGCTTGCCGGTGACGGCGAGGCTCGGCAGCAGCGAAAGCTGGAACCAGCCGCGGTGCTGGTCGGAGCCTTCGAGATAGAGATCGGTGTGGGCCGGCGCGTCGTCGGGCCGCGCCAGGCCGCGCTGCTGCATGCAGGCGTGCCACGATGAGCCGGACTCGAACCAGACGTCGAAGATATCGGTGCTCTTGCGCAGGCCCGGGCATGGCCATGCCTGGGCTTGGACGGCATCGCGCACCCATCGCGGCGCATCTTCGTCGCTCGCCGGGTCGTAGCCCGCCAGCAGTTCCCGCGGCTCGGCCTTGAACCATGCATCCGAGCCGTGCCCCCGGAAGAATTGCCCGACGGCGAGTACCGACGCCTGCGTCAGCAGCGGCTCGCCAGCCACGCCTTCCGGGGGATAGAACGCGGGAATCGGCAGCCCCCACGCCCGCTGGCGCGACAGGCACCAGTCCGGCCGCGATTCGAGCATGCCGCGCATGCGGTTGCGACCCCAGGCGGGGATGAAGGTTATATCGTCGGTGGCGGTGGCGGTCATGGCACGCTGGCGCAGCGTGTCGGTTTCGCCCTGGTGATTGACGGGCATATCGACGCCCACGAACCACTGCTCGGTGGCGCGGAAGATCACCGGCGTCTTGCCGCGCCAGTCGTGCGGATAGCTGTGTGTGAAGGTGTGCGCGTGAAACAGGTGGCCGCTGGCGCGCAGATGTTCGACGACCAGATCGTTGGCCTCCCAGATCACCTTGCCGCGCAGCCAGTCGGGCACGGTGTTGTCGAACGTGCCGTCCTCACACACAGGGCAGTAAATATTCAGCCCTTCGCGCAGACCGGTCTGATAGTCCTCGACGCCGTGACCTGGGGCGGTGTGGACCAGGCCCGTACCGTCGTCGAGGGTGACGTAGTCGGCGCAGACGACGCGGCCGATGCGGTCGATAAACGGGTGGCGGTACGTCAGGCCGACCAGTTCACGGCCGTGCATCGAGGCGCACGGTTCAGCCGTGGACGCGCCGCCTTCAGCAAGAACTTTGTTCGCCAACTCGGCGGCCATCACGACGCGGCGCCCGCCGTCCAGATCGTAGATGCCGTAGTCATAACGCTCGTGCACCGCCACGGCCATGTTGGCCGGCAGCGTCCACGGCGTGGTGGTCCAGATCATCAAGTGCGTCGGGCCGTTCGGCCGCGGGGCGGCCACCTCGAACAGGACATACACACTCGTGTCCTCGCGGTCGTAATACTCCAGCTCCGCTTCGGCCAGGGCGGTGCGGTTTTCGACCGACCAGTGCACCGGCTTGAGGGCGCGGTAAACCAGCCCCTTGTCCACCATGTCGGCGAAGACCTCCAGCACGGCCGCCTCGTAGGCGGGGTCCATGGTCAGATAGGGGTGCTCGTAGTCGGCCAGGGTGAGCAGGCGCTGCATCTGGCCGGCCTGGAGCTTGATGAACTTGCGGGCGAAGTCGGCGCAGCGCTGGCGGATCTGCGGCGCGGCCAGGTCGCGCGCCCCGTCCCCCGGCTGGCCCTTCTTCTGCGCCAGGTCCTGCATGACTTTGTGCTCGATCGGCAGGCCGTGGCAATCCCAGCCCGGCACGTAGGGGCAGTCGTAGCCCGCCATCGTCCTGGAGCGCACCACGAAATCCTTGAGCACCTTGTTGAGCAGGTGGCCCAGGTGGATCGACCCGTTGGCATACGGCGGGCCGTCATGAAACACGTACTTCGGCCGCCCCGTCCGCGCCGCCCGGATGCGCGCGTACAGGTCCATCGCCGCCCAGCGTTTGAGGCTGGCCGGCTCGTTCTGCACGAGGTTGGCCTTCATCGCGAAAGCCGTCTTCGGCAGGTTCAGCGTGTCCTTGAAGCTCTTCTTCTGGTCGGTGGGCTGGGGCATGGGCAAGTGGGGTCTGGGGTATAGGGTGCGGGGTCCGGCCTTGCCATCAAGCCGCATCCTGGACACAGCCCAGGGTGCGGATGAATCCAGCGCCGATAAGCGGCGCCGCTCACGGCATCCGATGATAATCGGGATGTCCGCGCCCCGCCCGTCTCAGAGCAGTTGCCGCAGCGGCACCGCCAGGTCGCGGAAGGTCGCGGCCGGCAGGCTCACCGTGTCCCAGCGCGCGCTGCGCGGCCGCATGTGGCCGGCATAGTCCTCCAGTCGCACCGCCAGCAGGCAGTACCAGCGATCGCCAGCCTCGAAGACGTCCTGGAACAGCGCCCCGTCCGGCGGCTGCTGGCACCAGTAGACAAAGGCGAACACCGCCTCGAATCCCTGGCCGAACAGGCCCTGCCACCGCCGCAGGCTGGTCACGTCGTCGCGCGTCACCCAGTTCTGCATGCCCCGGCCCGCGGAGCGGTGGCGGCGGCCCTTCACGTCCACCAGCAGGTTGTGCCCGCTGCCGCTGTAGACCACGAAATCAAAGCTCTTGATGGCCCCGGGCGGCTCGCCGGGTCGGCTGCCCGCCGGCCGATGCAGGGCCCGCTTGGCCTCGTCCACCGCCACATACGGAATCGCCTGCGCCCGCAGGTAGCTCTCGAACGCCAGATCGTAGTGAAACCGCCGCTGGCACATGTCCGCCATGGTACGTTCTTCCGGCCGGCGATACGAGTATCAAATCACAATGACGCCCCGGACGTCAGCCCCGCGGCCGCGCCGTGCCGCCGCCCGCCGACGAACCAAGGTCCAGCAGCACCGCCAGCACCAGCAGGACCGTCCACCCGCCGCGCACCGCGCCCGCCTGATGGATCGCCAGCGCGTACGCCAGTGTCGTCAGTGGCAGGAAGAAGAAGCCCAGCAGCGGCCAGAGCACCGTCTCGTAGGCCGCGCCCAGCCAGTCGCTGAATATCACCAGCAGCACTATCACCAGACGCGGAAAGATGACCGCGAGCAGGGCCAGCAGACAAGGCATGGCAAACCCCCTTTGCCCTCCCCGCCAATGATACCCCTGCCTCTTTGCCCGGTCCCGCCCCGGCGCCCTTATGCGCCGGACCCACTGCCGCCAATCAGGTGGCCGACCAGGTCGCCCATGGCCAGGTCGATCTGGGCGCCGCCGACCAGGTCCTTGACAGCCGCCCGTCCCTGGGTCGCGGCATCGTCCAGGATGACCGCCTGCCTCGCCCCGCTGGCGGCCGCCTCCTTGAGCAGTTTGCCGAGGTTGCGCGTCGGCCGATAGCTGAAGCGCGTGTGCAGGTCGGCCCGCCGCAGTTGTGCAACCACCCCCGGCATGAGGGCCGCCCCCGCGTCCGAGGCCGCCACCACGAACACGTCCGGGGCCGGCCGCACGTCGCGCGGCACCAGCCCCTTGTCGATCAGCACGTTGGTCAGCACCACGTCCCCCATGCCGAAGCCCACCGCCGGCAGCGACGGGCCCCCGAACAGTTCGACCAGGTTGTCATAACGTCCGCCGCCGGCCATCGCCCGCTCGGCCCCGCTGACCTCGTGGATCTCGAACACCAGCCCCGTGTAATACGCCAGGCCGCGCACGATGCCCAGGTCATATTCGCACCACTCAGCGATGCCGAAACCGCGAAGCTGCTCGTCGAGGGCTTCCAGGTCAGCCAGGTGGCCTTCCATCGCGATCGACCGGCACAGATGGTCCACGTCCCCGGCCGGGTACTTGCGCCGACACATCTGCTCGAAGCGCTCGATCCGGACCGGGTCCAGCCCCAGCTTCGTCGCCGCGGCCGTGAACGCCTCACGGTCCATCTTGTCGCGGCGATCCAGCAGGTCGAACGCTTCGAGCATGCGCTCGTCGGGTACACCCAGCTTGGCGAGCACCTGCCGCACCGTCTCGCGGTGGCTGATTTTCACCTTCACCTGATCCGGCCGCAGGCCCAGCTCCGCCAGCAGATCCACCAGCGTGAAGATGCACTCGGCGTCCGCGGCCGCGCCCTCCAGGCCGATGACGTCGGCATTCCACTGCAGAAACTCGCGCAGGCGCCCCCGTTGCGGCCTTTCGGCCCGGTAGCAGTTGGGCACGGCGAACCACTTGATCGGCCGCGGCAGCGCATTCGCCTTCTCCGCCACCATGCGGGCGAGCGTCGGCGTGAACTCCGGCCGCAGCGCCAGGGCGCGGCCGCCGCGATCCTCAAAATGAAACAGCTCGCTGACGATGCCCTCGCCGCTTTTGACCTTGTACAGGTCCAGCAGCTCGAAGGTCGGCCCTTCGATTTCCTCGAAGCCGTTGCGGATCGCCACCCGCCGCCAGACCTGGATCAGGTGGCTGCGCCAGGCCATCTGCTCCGGGAAGAAGTCGCGTGTGCCTCGCGGTGCCTGATACTTCATGCTGCCGTCCGTTCGTCTGGGAATACCGCCGCCCGGCCATCCGCCTGGCCTGGGGCGGACTACCCTACTTGACCGCCACCACGTACGCGACCCACGCGGGATCGGCCGTGGCCCGCTGCCGCCGCCGATACACGCCGTTGCCCTCGCCGCTGTCGGCGTCGGCGTCTTCCCAGTACACGTCCACCCGCGAGAAGCCCGCCTCCCGCAGCAGCTCACGCACCTCCGGCAAGGTCCACAACCGCCAGTCGTAGGTGAACGCACGGTTCAGACGGCTGCCGTCGCGGAAGCGGAAATGGATGTGGTACAGCGCGTCGTGGCTGATCGGATCGAAGCGGGCCTGCTCCCACACATAGCGAAAGCCGTTGACGCGCCGCACGTCCTCGTGGTTCTCGACCAACACCTCCGAGCCGCCCATCATGTCAAGCACCGCCAGGCCTTCGTCGGCCAGGTGGGCGTGGGCGGCCTGAAAATACTTCCGCAGCGCGTCGCGCGTCTTGAAGATGAAGAATGAGAAATTCTGCGCCGCCAGCACATCGGCCTGCCCGGCATTGTCGCGGTCCACCTTCAGCACGTCCTGCTTCAGCAACTTCACCCGCCGCTGGGCGTCCTCTGGCAGTTTCGCCAGGTTGTGCCGCCGCCCCCAGGCCAGCGGCTGCGGGTCCAGATCGACGCCGATCGCCTCGCGCTGCACGTGACTGGCCGCCCAGGCGCAGCAGACCGCGAACGTGCCGCAGAAATCCTCGCGCAGCAGCAGCGGCCGACGACCGAACTCGGCACGAAACACGCGATCGAAAAACGCCACTTCACACCCCGGCTCCTGCACCGACTGCTGATACAAGTCGTATTTGTCAGCCGTGCGGGCCAGACTTTGCGTATCGGGTTGAAGCTTCTGACGTCGCTTCCGGGGGATGCTGCCTTGAGCCATCCTCACAATCTAGCAAAACCACCCGGTCAGCGAAGCCGTCGCGAAAGCCCGCGACGCGCCGCCGATTTTCCGCGACAATACCCCCATGCGCATCATTGCCGGCACCCATCGCGGACGCCCCCTGCTGCCCCCGCCGCCCGGACGCGACGGGCCGGGCCTTACGCGCCCCATCACCGACCGCGTCAAGGAATCGCTCTTCAACAGCCTCATGGCCCGCGACGTCACCGGCCGCGGATCCGTCCTCGACATCTTCGCCGGCACCGGGAGCCTCGGCATCGAAGCCCTCTCGCGCGGAGCGGACTTCTGCACGTTCGTTGAACAGGACCGCCGCGCCCGTGACCTGCTGCGGCAGAATCTGCGGGCCATGGGACTCGATGAGATGGCACAGGTGCTGGGTGTCGACGCCCTGGCGACCCACTGGTTGTCCGCCGTTGCGCGGCCGCGGGTGCTTCTGGCGTTCTGCGATCCGCCCTATCGACTCATGACCGATCCCCCCGCCGCCGACCGCGTCGGCCGCCTGCTCGAAAGCCTCGCCCCGCACATCGAGCCCGACGGCCTGATGGTGCTGCGAACGCCACGGGAGGTCGCGCCGCCCGTGATCGCGGGTTTCACTGTGGCGCAGTCGCGCGGCTACGGCACGCAGGCGCTGCACTTCTACGAACCGCCGGCCCCCGACGGCCGCGCTGAACCTTAGACGACCGCGGCATTGCCGCCAGCGTCGGCCGCATCTACGATGCCCCGTCGACGATTCAGCCATCACCCCTTGCCGCGCACCGCCGCGGGAGCACGCGATGTTCGACACGCTGTCCGACAAGTTCTCCAGCGCCCTTCGCCGGCTCTCCGGCCAGGGCAGAATCTCCGAGGCCAACGTCCGCGACGCCATGGCCGAGGTGCGCACCGCCCTGCTCGAAGCCGACGTGCATTACGAAGTGGCGCAGGAATTCGTCGCCCGCGTCACCCGCCAGGCCGTCGGCACCGAGGTGCTCGAAAGCCTCAAACCCGGCCAGCAGATGATCAAGATCGTCTACGACGAACTGGTCCGCCTCATGACCGGCGAGGAGGATGCTGATGCCGAAGCGGGCATGCATGGGCCGACGCCTGGCGGCTCGCCGCTGATGTTCGTCGAGCCTGGCCCGACGATCGTGATGATGTGCGGCCTGCAGGGTTCGGGCAAGACCACCACCTGCGGCAAGCTGGCGGCGCACCTGAAGAAGATCAACAAGCGCGTCATGCTCGCGGCCGGCGATCTGCAGCGTCCCGCGGCCGTGCAGCAGTTGCAGACCCTGGCCGAGCAGGTCGAACAGGAAGTGGCCGGCGGCGGACAGGTACTCTTCTACGCCGAACCCGACAAGGTCGCCGAGTACGGCAAGGCCGTGGGCGCGGCCGTCACCGTTGCCCGCCATGCCGTGGATGCCGCCCGCAAACAGAAGTGCGACGTGGTGATCCTCGACACCGCCGGCCGCCTGCACATCAACGACCAGCTCATGGACGAGCTGCGCAAGGTCCAGGCCGCCACCCAGCCGCACCAGATCCTGCTCGTGATCGACGCCATGACCGGCCAGGACGCGGTCAACTCCGCCCGCGCCTTCAACGACCAGCTCGAGCTCGACGGCGTGGTGCTCACGAAGTTCGATTCCGACACCCGCGGCGGCGCGGCCCTGAGCGTGCGCCAGGTCACCGGCAAGCCCATCAAGTTCATCGGCATCGGCGAAAAGCTCGACGCCATCGAGCCGTTCCACCCCGACCGCATCGCCTCGCGCATCCTCGGCATGGGCGACGTGGTCAGCCTCGTCGAAAAGGCTCAGGAACAGGTCACGGAAGAGGAAGCGGCCGAGCTTCAGGCCAAGATGGCGGCCGGCAGGATGACCATGGACGATTTTCTCAAGCAGCTTCGCGGCATCCGCAAGATGGGGCCGATGAAGAGCCTGCTGGGCATGATGCCCGGCATCGGCCAGCAGCTCAAGGGCATGGACATCGACGACAGCCAGCTCGACCAGACCGAGGCGATCATCAAGTCCATGACCACGCAGGAGCGCCGCGACGTTGACCTGCTGGACAACTCCCGCCGCCGCCGCATCGCCCGCGGCTCGGGCACGCAGACCCAGGAGGTCAGCCAGCTTGTCAAGGGATTCAAAGCCGTCACCGAACTGAGCAAGCAGATGGCCGGCATGAGCATGCTCGGCCGCCTCAAGTCCATGGCGGGCCTGGGGTCGGCCGACCTGGCCGCCATGACCACCGGCCGCGGCATGCCCAAAATCGCCGCCGCCGCCGACAAATCCAAGCCGCGCTACAAGCAGCGTAAGAAGCGGCGGTGAATCGCCCGCGCCCCGGCCGGATCGTCCTCGCCCTCACTGCCCCCGAATTGAATCGCTTCACCATCCATCAGACATCTGCCAGCCATCCGACAGAAAGGACTTCCATGCCCCAGGCCACACCCCAGCACCCCACCGTCAAGACCATGGGCCAGCAGTACGCCCGCCGCTCCTGGGCTGAGCCGTGGAAGATCAAGATGGTCGAACCCATCCGCATGACCACCCCCGAACACCGCCGCCAGGCCCTCGTCGACGCCGGCTACAACACCTTCCTGCTCCGCTCCGAGGACGTCTACATCGACCTGCTGACCGACAGCGGCACCAGCGCCATGAGCGACCGCCAGTGGGCGGGCATGATGCTCGGCGACGAGGCCTACGCCGGCAGCG
>CAZUUQ010000027.1:0-32891 GCA_964622625.1 uncultured Phycisphaeraceae bacterium
CACGCGAGCCTCATGGTCGACAAGGCCGGCTCGCTCACCGTCGGCCCGACCAATACGCTGCGCGTCGGCAACCCGTTCGACGACATGGACCGCGGCACGTGGATCAGCGGCGACCTGGACATCGACGGCGGCACGCTGGCGATGCGCCTCGGCGGACAGTGGTGGGGACCGCCCCACGACGTGATGCTGGTCGACGCCGCGGCGCACTTCAGCGGCACGCTCGACCTGATCGCCCTGCCCGACTTCGACCCCGCCCTCGGCCAGCGCTTCGACCTGATCTACTACGACCAGCACGTCGGCTCGTTCGACGAAGTGCGGGGCCGCTACCTCGACGACCAGCGCTACCTCGCCCTGGACTACGGCCCGGACATGCTCAGCCTCGTGGTCGCGCGCCGCGGCGATCTCAACGGCGACGGCCTGCTGAACACCGAGGACATCAACCCCTTCGTGCTGGCCCTGACCTGGCGGCTGGTCTACGACGTGCTCTATCCCGGCATCGACCCCGACGCGGCCGGCGACTTCAACGGCGACGGCATGCTCAACACCGAGGACATCAACAGCTTCGTCGCCGCCCTCGCCGCCGCGGGCGGCACGCCGGGCTCCGGCACCGGCGCCGCCGCGATCATCCCCGAGCCGACCGCCGCCGCCTGGCTCATCGCCGCCACCCTCGCCGCCGCTCTGACAGCGCGGCCACGGAGGCGGTTGACGTAATGAAGGCCATCCGGTGCTCAAGGACTCGGCTTGGGCGGCACATGGCCTGACGCGGCGGGCAAGTCCGTCCGCTGACCAGACCCCGGCTGCCGCACCCCGGAACATCACTGGTTTGACAGGTTCATCGGCCGCGGTACACTGTTCGGCTCGCCTGCCGCCCCCGGGCGGCGACGTCGCTGCCGGCCGCGGTTCGGCGGCAGCGCAAGTGTTTTGTGCGTAGCGAATTGCCGATGCCGGCCCTGACGCGTCGGACATTCGCGAGAAGACGCGAAGAAGAGAAGTTTGCCATGGCAGCGAGCAAGATTCGCATTCGGATGGAGGCTTACGATCACCAGGCGCTCGATGCGTCGTCGAAGGAGATCGTTGAGCACGCCAAGCGCACCAACGCTCGCGTGGCCGGGCCGATCCCTCTGCCCACGCGCATCGAGCGGTACACCGTGCTGCGCAGCCCGCACATTGACAAGAAGAGCCGCGAGCAGTTCGAAATCCGAACGCACAAGCGGATCATCGATATTTTCGACGCCACCGCGCGCACCGTCGAGGCGCTCAACCGCATGGTGGTTCCGGCAGGTGTTTTTGTGAAGATCAAGGCATAGTGAAAACAGGCCCGGCGCAGATGCGGCGGGCCTGCGGCGTTTGGGGCGGCTGGGTTTCGGGAAACGTGGCCGGCCGCCCGACGGATGGAACGAACAGACTGGTCGAGCAGGTTTTGATCCTCTGGCCGCGAAATGGGCGGTCACGATCCGCCGGCCCGCGAAGGCGCGTCGGCCCCTGGGAGGCATGAGCGGATGGCTGCTTTTCTGATCGGACGCAAGGTCGGCATGACCCGCCGCTACGACGCGGAAGGCCGCAACGTGCCGGTGACGGTGATCCAGGCCGGTCCGTGCTGCGTGACGCAGGTGAAGACGGCCGAGACCGATGGTTACGCGGCGGTGCAGATCGGCTTTGAGGATATCAAGGCCCGCAACAGCACCATGCCGCTGATCGGCCACGACGCCAAAGCCGGCTCGGGGCCCAAGCGGGTGCATCGCGAGATGCGCCTGACTGACGACGCCGCGGCCGGTCAGGAACTGGGCCAGACCGTGGGGGTGGAGGTGTTCGAGGGCGTCCTGTACGTGGACGTCACGGGCACGAGCAAGGGCAAGGGCAACGCGGGTTCCATGAAGCGCTGGGGCTTCAAAGGGCAGCCCGCGACGCACGGCACGGAGCGCAAGCACCGCTCGCCGGGTTCGATCGGCGGCCGATCGAGCAACCGCGGCACGGGCAAGCCCAAGAAGGGCGCGCACATGGCCGGCCGGCTGGGCGGCGACCGCGTGACGGTCCGCAGCATGGAAGTGCTGGGCGTGGACAAGGACAGGAATCTGCTTCTGGTCAAGGGGCCGGTGCCCGGCGCCAACCAGGGGCTTGTGGTGATTCGCGAGGCCAAGCGCCTCTACAAGGGCAAGGCGGCCAAGGTCGCCGCGGCCGCGTCGTAAGTCCCGCTGGAAGGTGCAGCGGCTGCTGCAAGACGCCGCACCGAACCGGCAGCAAAGGGAAACTGCGACGCAACGACAAATGGTTCTTGCAGCCGAGTCGGTCCGGCGGCCGTTCAGCCGTCGGAAGGGCGCAAAAACGCATTCGGCGCCGGTCGTGAGCCGGCCGTCCGAACCGTAGGTGATCCGAAATGATCGAGATCCCGGTACACAATCAGAAGGGCGAGCGGGTCGACACGCTCCAGCTTGACGAGGCGATCCTCGGCGGGCAGGTGCGTGCGGTTTTGCTCAAGCAGGCCTACGTCCGCATGCACGCCAACCGGCGGCAGGGATCAGCCGCGACGCGCAACCGTTCACGTGTTGAAGGCTCGACGCGCAAGCTCTATCGCCAGAAGGGCACGGGCAACGCCCGGCGCGGCGCGATCCGCACGAACGTGATGCGCGGCGGCGGCGTGGCGTTCGGCAAGCGGCCGCGAAGCTGGCGGCAGGACATGCCCCACCGCATGCGGAAGCTGGCCAACCGCAACGCGTTGCTGGCCAAAGCCGTCGACGGCGAGTTGAAGGTCATCGACCAGTTTGCCGGCGACAAACCGTCGACCAGCGCCTTCGCCAAGCTGCTCAAGGCCCTGTCGATTGACCGTACCTGTCTGCTGGCCCTTTCTGATATTCACACCCCGACCGCCCTGGCTGCGCGGAACCTGGACGACCTGTCCATCATTCCCGTCGACCACCTCAACGCCTTCGACCTGCTCAACCACCGCTACGTGCTGGTGGAGAAGGCGGCGTTGTCGGCCTGGCTGGAGAAGGCCAAGGCGCAGACCGGCGGCAAGCGGACTGGCAAGCAGGAGGCGGCGTGATGCACGCAACGGAAATCATCAAGCGGCCGCTGATCACGGAAAAGAGCACCTGGGAAGGTGAGTCGCGCAACCGCTACAGCTTCAAGGTGGCGGCCCTGGCGCGCAAGCCGCAGATCAAGCGGGCGATCGAGGAGCTTTACAAGGTTCGCGTGGTGAAGGTCAGCACGCAGGTGCGCAAGGGCCGGTACTTCCGCACCCGCTTCGGCCCGGCCAAGGAAGCCGACTGGAAGCGGGCGACCGTGCAGCTTCACCCCGACGATCGGATCGAGCTGTTCTGACCCGCAGGTTGGATGGCGGACAGAAGATAGAGGACATTGACGATGCCCATTCGCGTCTACAAGAAAACCAGTGCCGGCCGGCGCAACGCTTCGGTCAACATGCATGCCGAGGTGACCAAGCACACGCCGGAGAAGTCGCTGTTGACGCCGATGCCCAAGAAGGGCGGGCGCAATCACCACGGCAAGATCACGGTGCGCAGCCGCGGCGGCGGCGCCAAGCGTCGTTTCCGCCGCATCGACTTCCGCCGCGACAAGCTGGACATGACGGCCACGGTGATCGGCATCGAGTACGACCCCAACCGCACGTCGCACATTGCACTGCTGGAATATGCCGACGGCGAGAAGCGGTACATCGTGGCTCCCAAGGGTCTGAGCGACGGGGCCGTGATTGTGTCGTCCACCGGAAGCGCCGAGCCGAAGGCCGGCAACGCCATGCCGCTGGCCGTGATTCCCACGGGCCTGAATGTACACAACATCGAGATGGCCCCGGGGCGCGGGGCACAGCTCTGCCGTTCGGCGGGCACGTACGCCCGTCTGACCAACCGCGAGGGCCAATGGGCGACGCTGGTGTTCCCCTCGGGCGAGATTCGCCAGGTGTCGGTCAACTGTCGGGCGACGATCGGCGAGGTGGGCAACAGCGACCATCAGCAGGTGCGTATCGGCAAAGCCGGCCGGTCGCGGCACATGGGCATCCGGCCGCACACCCGCGGCGTGGCCATGAACCACCAGGACCATCCGACCGGCGGCGGTGACGGGCGCAGCAAGCACAATCGCCCGCCGGCATCGAAGACCGGCGTATTGGCCAAGGGCGGCCGCACCCGCAAGCGCGGCAAGTCGTCGGACGCAAGGATCATTCGCCGGCGCCGCAGCAAGCGGTACGGCCAGTTGGTGCTGTAACAGGATTCAACGTCCGGCTGCGCCGGGGCATCAGGGATCAAGGGACCGAGGCAGGCACAGGAACAGATTTGGCGGGCGGACTTGCCCGCCGCGTCAGAAACCAAGGGAAATCGAGGACAGGCTTATGCCGCGTTCGCTGAAAAAAGGGCCGTTCGTTGACATGAAGCTCTACCGCAAGGTCGAGCTGCTCAACCAGCAGAATCGCCGCGAGCCCGTGAAGACGTGGGCCCGTTCGTGCACCATCGTGCCCGAGTTCGTCGGCCACACGTTCCTGGTGCACAACGGCAAGGTGTTCAACTCGGTGTTCGTCAGCGAGGACATGGTGGGACACAAACTCGGGGAGTTCAGCATCACGCGGACGTTCCGGTCGCACACGATCGGGACCAAGGCGCAGCGTGCGGCCGGCCACGTGCGCGGCGGAGGCGGCGCCGCCGGCGCCTGAGCGGAAATTCGCGGCGCGACGAGGTTATAGAGGTTCGAGAGGTTCACGAGGTCGAAGGTCATGGCATACACGAACGTCCATCGCATGGCCCGCATCAGCCCGAAGAAGGCGCAGCTTGTGATGAACATGATCCGAGGCAAGTCCCTGGGCGAGGCCCTGGACATCCTCGAGATGAACAAGCGCCGCGCGGCAGTGCTGATCAAGCAGAGCCTGCTGGCCGCCCAGGCCAACGCCGACCAGGCGGAGGCGGATGTGCGACGGTTGAAGGTGGTCCAGGCCCGCGTGGACGCCGGCCCGACAATCAAGCGTTTTCGGCCCAAGGATCGCGGCCGGGCGCATCCGATCCTCAAGCGCACCAGCCACCTGACGGTCGGCGTGGAGTAAGCAGGCGGCAATCCAGAGGACCAAGACAGGCGGACGACGCGAGAGGCGGACAAGCACAGGAATTGAAGTCATGGGTCAGAAAGTTCATCCCTTCGGGTTCCGCGTGGGCATCACGGAGGCGCACCGCAGCCGGTGGTACGCCCCCAAGAAGCTGTACGCGGACCTGCTGATCGAGGACGAGCGGATTCGCCGGTACCTGGACAGGCGGCTCAACCAGCAGCCGCCGTTCGCTGCCGTCAGCGACGTGCACATCGAGCGCACCCGCGAGGAGCTGAAGATCATCATCCGCACGGCCCGGCCCGGCCTGGTGATCGGTCCCAAGGGCGCGGAGATCGAACGTCTGACCGCCGACCTTCAGGAACTGACCGGACGCAACGTTTCGATCAGTTGCGTCGAGGTGGGCAACCCCGACGCCGACGCCCAGCTCATCGCCATGAGCATCGCCGAGCAGCTCAAGAAGCGCGTGGGCTTCCGGCGGGTGATGAAGATGAAGGCCGACGCGGCGATCACCGCGGGCGCCCAAGGCGCGAAGGTTCAGCTTTCCGGGCGTCTGGGAGGTCACGAACTGAGCCGCACCGAGGACGTGCGGCAGGGCGCGATTCCGCTGCAGACGCTTCAGGCGAATGTGGACTACGGCTTCGCCCAGAGTCACACGACCTACGGCACGATCGGCGTGAAGGTGTGGGTATACAAAGGGATGTACTCGGAGGATTCGGGTCAGGAGTACGAGTCGAAGGCGGCCGGCGCCCGGGCCCGTGCCCGCGGCCGACTGTAGAAGCGGCTTTCGACTCCGGCCTGGGACTTCAGATGTTGGAATTGGACTGAGCACCAGAGGAACGCGGCCATGGCGTTGATGCCCAAGAGAGTGAAGTTCCGCAAGCAGCAGCGAGGCAAGATTCGCGGCAATGCGACGCGGGGCAATTACGTGGCGTTCGGCGAGTTCGGCCTGCAGGTGACCGAGGGCGGCTGGCTATCGGCGCGGCAGATCGAGGCGGGGCGCGTGGCGGCCAGGCAGCACCTGTCGCGGGAAGGCAAGCTCTACGTGCGCGTCTTCCCCGACAAGCCGATCACCAAGAAGCCGCTGGAGACGCGCATGGGCAAGGGCAAGGCCGAACCTGAATTCTGGGCGGCCGTGGTCAAGCCCGGCACGGTGCTCTACGAGGTGTCAGGTGTGCCCCGGGACCTGGCGCGTCAGGCCCTGTCGCGCGTGGCCCACAAGATGCCGTTCCGCTGCAAGCTGATCGAGCGGCGGCCTGCGTAAGGCGGAAGTTGAGCAATGACCGCGGCGGGCAGAAACCAACGCCCCCGGACAGCGATGAGGATACGACAGCGATGAAGGCTCAGGAAGTCCACAAGATGAACGACGAGGAGCTGAAGGTCGAGACCGACAGGCTGCGCAAGCGTCTGTATGAGCTGCGTTGCCAGGCGGTGACCGAGAAGCTCGAGAACCCGATGCAGATGCGTCGGATCAAGCAGGACATCGCCCGTATGCAGACCGAGCGTCGCACGCGGCAGATCAAGGCGGCACGCTGATCGGCGACGACGCGCAGCCCGCATGCGAGACAGGCAACAAGGCAGGACCACACGCCAGGACCCTACGCCAGGACGATACGCAATGAGTGAGGCAACACAGACGCAGACAGACGCGACGCGCAAGCCGCTCAAGTCCACGCGCTACGGCGTGGTGGCCAGCGACAAGCGGGACAAGACGCGGACCGTGATCGTGGAGTTCTCGGCCAGGCACGCCAAGTACGGCAAGTTCCTGCGTCGGGCCACGAAGTTCCAGGTCCACGATCCGGCCAACGACGCGAAGCTGGGCGACCGCGTGGAGATCGCGCGTTGTCGGCCGATCAGCAAGACCAAGAGCTGGCGCCTGGTGCGCGTGATCGAGCGGGCCCCGGAAGCGTAAGCAAGGTGCAGAAGAGAAGCGCGGCCCGTGCCGGGTTGCGAAAGGCGAGAGTGCGATGATTCAGCAGGAAACCAGGCTCGATGTGGCGGACAACACCGGCGCCAAGACGGCGATGGTGATCCGCGTGCTGGGCGGCTCGACCGGCCGCGGCCGACACAAGCGCAAGACCGCGACCGTCGGCGACCGCGTCGTCGTCACGGTCAAGAAGGCGCTGCCCGGCGGCGAGGTCAAGGCCGGCCAGGTCGTCAAGGCCGTGGTGGTGCGGACGCGCTACCCCGTGCGACGGTCGGACGGCAGCTATGTGCGATTCGACCGCAGTGCCGTGGTCATCATCGACGACGAAGGCAATCCCAAGGGCACGCGCATCTTCGGGGCGGTGGCCCGCGAGCTGCGCGAGCAGAACTACATGAAGATCGTCTCGCTGGCCAGTGAGGTGGTGTGACCCGCGAGAACCGGTTTGGACCGCGTCGGCCCGGCGACGTCGGACACAGAGATTGAGGCAAGACGATGGCCCGACACATTCGAAAAGGCGACCAGGTGATGGTGACCAGCGGCGACGCCCGCGGTCGCGTCAGCTCGGTGCTGCGGGTGATGCCCGACCGCGGCCTGGTGCTGGTGCAGGGCGTGAACGTGCGCAAGCGGCATGTGCGCCCGTCGCAGCAGAACCCCCAGGGCGGCGTGATCGAGAAGGAGATGCCGATCCACATCTCCAACGTCTCACCCGTGGTCGACGGCAAGCCCACACGGGTGCGCTTCGAGACCAAAAAGGACGGCTCGAAGATACGCGTGGCGGCGAGCAACGGCGAGCAACTGGGCCAGCCGCTCAAAAAGGGCGTCAAGAAGAAATCCGGCAAGTGAGAGCAATGCGGTCTGAGAACTCGGCCTGAGAATGGGAAAACTGACGATGGTTCCGCGACAGAAAGAGCGATATCTGGGGCCGGTGTGTGAGAAGCTCATGGCCGAACTGGGCGTGAGCAATCGCATGGCCCTGCCGCGGCTGCGCAAGATCGTGCTGACCGTCGGCCTGGGCAAGCAGCTTGAGGGCACGAAGATCAACGCCAAGGCCAAGGAGCAGGTGCTCAAGGACCTGGCCGCGGTCACCGGTCAGAAGGCTGTGATGACCAAGGCCAAGAAGTCGGTCTCAAACTTCAAGGTGCGGGCCGGCTATGAGTCCGGGGCCATGGTCACGCTGCGCGGCGAGCGGATGTGGGAGTTTTTTGACCGGCTGCTGTCGCTGGCGATTCCGCGCATCAAGGACTTCCGCGGCCTGAAGACCACAGGGTTCGACAAGGCGGGCAATTATTCCTTCGGCATCACGGAGCAGGGCATCTTCGCCGAGGTGGACATGGCCAACGCCGAGTTCATGCACGGCATGAACATCACGTTTGTGATCTCCAACGGCGATCCGGTGCGCTCGCGGGCCCTGCTGCGGGAGATGGGCATGCCGTTTGTCAAGGAAGAGTCGGCCGCCGCGTAACGGATGGCCGGACAGGAGAGATATTCATGGCGTCGAAATCGACGGTGGAACGGATGAAGCGGGTGCAGGCGACGGTGGACAAGTACCGCGCCCGACGCGAACAGATGAAGAAGGACGGCGACTACGCCGGCCTGCAGAAGCTGCCGCGAGACGCCAGCCCCACGCGAATCCGCAGCCTGTGCGCGCTGACGGGTCGGTCGCGGGCGGTGTACCGCAAGTTCAAGATCTCGCGCATCATGCTGCGTAAGCTGGCGCTGGAAGGCAAGATTCCCGGCATGCGCAAAGCCTCGTGGTGAGCGCCGGTGGATGCGGGAACAAGCAGGTCAGGAACGACCGGAAGATGAATGCGGCCGCTGAGATGGCGGCCCGACGAAGGCGGGAAACCGCCGGGTGACGGAGTAGCAGCGAATGTCCCTGAGCGACACAATCGCCGATATGCTGACGCGGGTTCGCAACGCCGTGCGCAACGGCGGGCAGCGCGTCGATTGCCGCAACAGCAAAATCTGCAGCGGCATCGCGCAGGTTCTGAAGGACGAGGGTTACATCAGCGACTTTGATGTGATCGACGACGGCCGACAGGGCCTGCTGCGGGTGCATCTGCGTTACGGCCCGCACGGCGAGCCGACCTTCAGTACGCTCCGCCGCGCCAGTCGGCCGGGACGGCGGTTGTACGTGAAGGTGGAGGAGCTGCCACGGCCCATGGCGGGCCTGGGCATCGCCATTCTCAGCACGTCGCGCGGCGTGGTCAGCGACCGCAAGGCCCGCCGTGAACGCATCGGCGGCGAACTGCTCTGCACCGTCGAGTAAGGCAAGAAGGCGCCGCGACGCGGCAACGCTGCGGAAACGAGGAACGACAATGTCCCGGATCGGAAAACAACCTGTGACCCTGCCTTCGGGCGTCAAAGTCAGTGTGCAGAACCGGACGGTGACGGTGGAGTCCGGCTCGGCGCGGCTCAGCATGACGCATCGGCCGGAGATCGCGGTGCGCGTTGAAGGCCAGCAGGTACTCGTCGAGCGGGCCGGCGACGAACGCGCCGCCAGGGCGTATCACGGCCTGACACGGGCGCTGATTCACAACATGGTCGTCGGCGTCACCAGTGGATTCAAGAAGGAACTGGAGGTCATCGGCGTCGGCTGGAACGCCCAGGTCCGCGGCAAGAAGGTCATTCTGAACGTCGGCTACGCCGACGCCAAGGAAGTGACCATCCCCGACGGCGTGAACGTACAGGTGGCTGGCAACCGCATCACCATTGCCGGCGCCAACCGCCAGGCGGTGGGGCAGTGCGCGGCCGACATCCGCGCCAAGCGCAAGCCCGAACCGTACAACGGCCGGGGCATCAAGTACGTCGACGAAGTCATCATCCGCAAGCAGGGCAAGGCGTTCGCCGGCGGCGGATGACCGGCGCATGGCCGAACGATCGTCCGCGGCAGGCGGCGTGAAGCACGCGTGAAGGACAGAGGCAGGAAACGAGGCGAGCATGAAGGCGCAATACGTCAAACAGGAACGGCGCACCCGACGCAAGCGCGGCCTGCGCAAGCGGATCGTCGGCACGCCGGAGAGGCCGCGGCTGACGGTCTACCGCAGCCTGCAGCACATGTACGCCCAGATCATCGACGACATGTCGGGGCGGACGCTGGTGTCGGCCTCGTCGGCGCAGGCCAAGACGGCCGGCGGCAACGTAAAGGCGGCCGAGAGCGTCGGCACGGCTGTGGCCGAGCGCGCCAAGGCGGCCGGCATCACGAAGGTGGCGTTCGACCGCAACGGGTTCAAGTACCACGGCCGTGTCAAGGCGGTGGCGGAGGCGGCGCGCAAGGGCGGCCTGGAGTTCTGAGCGAAAGCATTCAAGCACTGCGGCCCAGGGCCGCGGACAAGCGAAGGTCAAGACCATGGCAGAGACGGCGGTGAGATCAGCGGGCAGAAGGCGGCAGAGGCCGGCGCGGCACGAGGAATCGGATGCCTTTGAGTCGACGACGGTGGGCATCTACCGCACCTCGGCGGTGGTCAAGGGTGGCCGGCGCTTCAGTTTCGGCGCCCTGGTGGTCGTTGGCGATCGGTCCGGCCAGGTCAGCATCGGCTACGGCAAGGCGCCCGGCGTGCCCGCAGCCATCGAAAAGGCCCAGAAGGCCGCCCGCAAGAAGCTGTTGAGCGTTGAGCTGCAGGGCCAGACGATACCGCATCCAGTGCAGGCGCAGTTCGGCGCCGCGATCGTACGGCTGCTGCCGGCAGCGCCTGGTACCGGCGTCATCGCCGGGGCCACCGTCCGGGCGGTGCTCGAACTGGCGGGTGTGCGTGACTGTCTGACCAAGGCCTATGGCTCGCGGAATCAGAAGAATCTGTGCAAGGCCGCTCTGGCCGCCCTGCTCAAGCTCAGCACCCGCGAGCAGGTGCAGGTGTTGCGAGGCCAGGAGCTGGAGGCCACCGAAGTCGAACAGCGCGTCGCCCAGGGGGCCCGCTACGCTCCGGCGAGCACAGCCACCCCGGCGGCCCGGCCCAGGCCGGTGGCGAACCGTGGTTCGCAGCACAAGAAACAGCGCCCCAGAGGGGGCGACGTGAAGGATGCGGCGAAGACTGAAGCCCGGGGCAGCGCCCCTGCCGCGGCCGCTGAACCGGCACAGCCTGCCGGTGAAACGCCGGCCAACGACGGCGGTGAGGCCTGAAGACGCAGTGGTGATGACCCAATGCGGCGGCCGACCGCCGACGCATACGGCAGGAGAATTTGAGTCATGATGATACACGAGATTACCGCGGAAACGGGGCGTTACCGCGACCGCAAACGCGTGGGTCGCGGCCCCGGCAGCGGTACGGGCAAGACCGCCGGCCGTGGCCACAAGGGTGCCGGCTCGCGTTCGGGCCATGCCGTGAAACGCGGCTTCGAAGGCGGCCAGATGCCGCTGTTTCGTCGCGTGCCCAAGCGCGGTTTCAGCAACGCGCCGTTCAAGAAGGTCTATTCCGTGGTGAACCTCAAGGCCATTGACGCCCGCTTTGCCGACGGCGCGCAGGTCACGCCCCAGGCTCTGGCCGACGCGGGCCTGATTCCCAATACACAGGCTCCGGTCAAGATCCTCGGCACGGGCTCCCTGACCAAGAAACTGGCCATCCAGGCGGCTGCCTTCTCCAAGGCGGCCATGGAGAAAATCGCCCAGGCGGGCGGAACGACCACCGTGGCGTAACACGATCGAGGCGCGCCCGGCAGGACTCACCGCGAAACTCACGGCAGGATCGAAGGCAGATGTTCAACGCATTCCTCAACATGTGGCGCGTCGCCGAGCTGCGCAATAAGCTGATCTTCACCATCAGCATGCTGGCGATCTACCGCATCGGCTTCAAGATTCCTCTGCCGGGTATCGATCAGAGCGAGTTGAGTCAGTGGGCTGAGCGCATGTCCGGAACGGCCGGCGGCAACCTGCTGGACTACATGACGATTTTCACCGGCGGATCGCTGGGGCAGTCCACGATCTTCGGCCTGGGGATCATGCCCTACATCTCGGCGGCCATCATCTTCCAGCTCCTGACCACGGTCCTGGACAGCCTCAAGCAGCTTCAGAAGGAAGGCCCCGCCGGCCGGCAGAAGATCCAGGAATACACGCGCTACGCCACCGTCGCCCTGTGTCTGATTCAGTCAATCTTCTGGCTCAAGTTCATCTCCAGTCAGCGGCTGGTCTACGCCGAGTTCCTGCACGGACCCAGTGCCCTGATTTTCTGGACCTGCGGCATCCTGGGCCTGACGGGCGGCACGATCTTCCTGATGTGGCTGGGGGAACAGATTGACAAGTACGGCATCGGCAATGGCGTGTCGCTGATCATCACGGGCGGCATCGTTGCCGAGATGCCTGGCGCGGTCATGCAGGTGGCCAACAACTTCTCGGTCGGCGGCGACGCCCGCTACCGTCCCGACACGGTGATCTTCCTGGCCATCGCCTTCGTCATCGTCGTGGCCGGAGCCATTGTCATCACCCAGGGTCAGCGGCGTATACCGATCCAGCAGGCTAAGCACACGCGCGGCCGGCGTGTCTTCGGCGGGCAGAAGAGCTACCTGCCCCTGCGCGTCAACCACGGCGGCGTCATGCCCATCATCTTCGCCAGTTCGCTGATGATGTTCCCATCGATCATCATCGGCTGGCTTCAGGGCGCTTTCGGCGGCGAAAGCGCATTCGTCAACTTCCTGAGCCGCAACTTCAACATGGAAGGCTATCTCTACATCGTCCTGTACATCGCGATGATCTACTTCTTCGCCTACTTCTGGACGACGGTGCAGTTCCAGCCCAAGGAGATGGCCACGCAGCTTCGTGACAACGGCAGCTTCATACCCGGCCTGCGACCGGGCCCGCGCACGGCGGAATACCTGGAAATCGTCATGGAGCGGATCACCTATGTCGGGGCGGGCTTCCTGGCCGTCATCGCGGTGATTCCCACGCTGGTGGCCACGCAGATGAACGTCGAGTTCAACGTCAGCATGTTCCTGGGAGGCACGGGTCTGCTGATCGTCGTCAGCGTGATGCTCGACCTGGTGCAGCGGATCGAGGCCAGCCTGCTGATGCGCAATTATGAGGGTTTCCTGGGCGGGCACTCCCGCATCCGGGGCCGCACGCATTGACCAAGTGGAGTGTCCTGCCTTGATGCAGCAGCATGAACGGAGCCCCGCCCGTCGTCCGAGGCGGCCGCGACAGGCGACGCAGTTGTACGGGACATGAAGGCGACCGACGTGACAAGTGGCCGCAATGGCATGGTTTGGCAGAGTAGGCGTTTCGGCGTAGGATATGCGGTTCCTGCCCGGTCGGCGCCGCGAGCGGCTGGGCATGGGCGCATGGGCATTGAGTTGAAAAGCCCCGAGCAGATTGAGGCGATGCGGGCGGCCGGTCGTGTGGTGCGAAAGGTGCTCGAACACTGCCGATCGATCTGCAAGCCGGGGGTCACCACCGGGTGGATCGACCAGGAGGCCGGTCGACTGTTCGAGACCGCGGGTGTGCGGGGGCTGTTCAAGAATTACCCGACCTACAGGCCGGGAGAAGGATTTCCGGGCAACGTGTGCATCAGTGTCAACGACGAAGTGGTGCACGGGATACCCGGTGACAGGAAGATCGCGGACGGCGACATCGTGAGCATCGATTGCGGGGTGCGGATCGGTGACTGGTGCGGCGACGCGGCGACCACGATCATGGTCGGCAACGTGCCGGCCCGGACCCGCGAACTCTGCCGGGTCACGGAGCACGTGTTGACCCTGGCGATCGAGAACATCCGCCCGGGTCGGCGCTGGAGCCAGATCGCCCGGCTGATGCAGAGTTACGCGGAGTCGGCGGGCTTCAGCGTGGTACGGGAATATGTGGGCCACGGAATCGGCAGGAAATTGCACGAGGATCCCAAGGTGCCGAACTTCGTGAGCCAGGATTTGCACAGCAACGACATCGTCCTGCGCGAGGGGGTTGTTCTGGCCATCGAGCCGATGTGCAACCAGGGATCGCGGCAGGTGATGGAGATGGCCGACGGCTGGACGGTGCGGACGGTGGATCGTCAGCCATCCGCGCATTACGAGCACACCGTCGCCGTGACAGCCGACGGCGCGGATGTACTGACCGACGGACGATGAGTCGGGACGGACAGAGAGTGATTAACAA
The DNA here is from genome assembly GCA_964622625.1 of uncultured Phycisphaeraceae bacterium. Taxonomy (GTDB): domain Bacteria; phylum Planctomycetota; class Phycisphaerae; order Phycisphaerales; family Phycisphaeraceae; genus CAZCWM01. The sequence goes on from CAZUUQ010000027.1 coordinate 14,041, forward strand.
GATCGTGGCCAAAGAAGAAAAGATACAGGTCGAGGGCGAAGTGATTGACGCGCTACCCAACGCGATGTTTCGGGTGCGTCTGGAGAACAACCATGAGATGGTGGCGCACATCTCCGGAAAAATGCGGATGCACTACATCCGGATTCTGCCGGGCGACCGCGTGACCGTCGAGATCAGCCCCTACGACCTGACCAAGGGCAGAATCACCTACCGCCACTGACGCGGCCGGGTGCCAGGTGCGAGAGCGAACAATACTGACCGAGAGTGACCAGGAAGGTGCGCGATGAAGGTTCGGGCCAGCGTCAAGCGGATTTGTGAGCACTGCAAGATCGTGCGGCGCAAGGGCGTCGTGCGTGTGATCTGCAGCAAGAACCCCAAGCACAAGCAGCGCCAGGGCTGATCGGGCCGCGGCGTGAAGGGACAATGAGGTTCGGCCCGCCGTCATGGCCGGCCGCAGGGAGCAGAAGACCATGCCACGTATCGCCGGTGTCGATATCCCGGACAACAAGCCGATTCGCGTGAGCCTGCGCTACGTCTACGGCATCGGACCCGCCACGGCCGAGCAGATTCTGAAGGAAGCGAACGTCGACGGCCAGGTCCGCGCCAACAAGCTGACCGAGGAGCAGCTCGCCCAGATCACCACGATCATCGACAACACGCAGATTGTCGAAGGCGCACTGCGACGGCAGGTGGCACAGAACATCACGCGCCTGCGCGACATCCGCTGCTACCGCGGCGACCGCCACCGGCGCGGGCTGCCTTGCCGCGGGCAGCGAACCAAGACCAACGCCCGCACCCGCAAGGGCCGCCGCAAGACCGTCGCCACCAAACGGGCGCTGCGGGCCAAGTAAGAGGCAGCACTGAGCATCGCCGCGGTCGCGACACCGGCGGCAGCAACATCAGGCACGAGCAGATTTCAGCGGCCGCCGGCCGCGGAAGAGGCAGACGACGATGGGAAAGAAGAAACGCAAGGTCCGTCGCCAGGTCACGCGTGGCATCGCGCATGTCAAGGCGACGTTCAACAACACCATTGTGACCATCACCGACATGAACGGCGAGGTGGTGGCGTGGTCCTCGGCCGGGACCATCGGCTTCAAGGGTTCGCGCAAGAGCACGCCTTTCGCCGCGACCCGCGCGGCCGAGACGGCCGCCCAGGCCGCCTCCAAGATCGGCATGCGGGAGATCGAAGTGCGGGTGCGAGGCGCCGGCTCCGGCCGTGAATCGGCCGTCACCGCTCTGCAACGCGCGGGCCTGCGCGTCACGGCCGTCGAGGATCGCACGGCGATTCCCCACAACGGCTGCAGGCCCCGCAAGAAGCGCCGCGTGTAGGCAATCTCCGCCGCGTGCGGAGTGGACGACAGGACCAACCGTTCGGGCAACAGAAGCCCGGCCGCGAACCGGCATCGCGGCTCGAGCGTGCTTGCCCGGATTACCCTGGATAGACCAAGGGCTGCCGGAATGTGGAGTGCACTGCGATGAGGATCAGATGGCGCGGCCTCGAGTTGCCCAGCCGGGTGACGGCCGACACTGAAGTGAACAATGAGACGTTCGGCCGCTTCACGGTCGAGCCGTTCGAGCGCGGTTTCGGCACCACCGTGGGCAACAGTCTGCGGCGGATTCTGCTTTCGAGTCTCGAAGGGGCGGCCGTGACGCGGGTCAAGATTCGTGGCGCCCAGCATGAGTTCTCGAGCCTCGAGGGCGTCATGGAGGACGTGACCGACATCGTCCTTAACGTCAAGAACATGATCGTCTCCATCGAGGGCGATCAGCCCAAGACCATGCGGCTCCAGGCCGAGGGACCTGGCGAAGTCACCTGCGAGCTGATCGAGGCTGACACCTCCATCACCATCCACAACAAGGATCTGGTGCTGGCGACGCTGACCAAGGAAGTCGACTTCGACATGGAGTTCGTGGTCGAGAAGGGCCGCGGCTACATGCCCGCCAGCGAGCAGTACGACGAGCATGCCGATCAGGAGATCGGCTGGGTGCCCGTCGACGCCGTCTTCAGCCCGGTCCTGCGCGTCCGCTACAAGGTCGAGGACACCCGCGTCGGCCAGAAGACCAACTACGACAAGCTGACGCTGGAAATCTGGACCAACGGCACGGTCACGCCCGAGATGGCCCTGGTCGAGGCGGCCAAGATTCTCCGCAAGCACCTCAACCCGTTCGTGCAGTACTTCGAGCTGGGTGCCGAGGTGGCCAGCGAAAGCGCATCAGCGGCCGCCAAAGTCGAGGAAGACCTGATCCGCAAGCTGAAGATGCCCGTGGGCGAGCTGGACCTGAGCGTCCGCGCCGCCAACTGCATCGAGTCGGCCGGCCTGATCAATGTCGCCGACCTCGTGTCCAAGACCGAATCGGAACTGCTCAAGGTCCGCTCTTTCGGCAAGACGTCGCTGCGCGAGGTCAAGCGGAAGCTGGCGGACATGAATTTGTCCCTGGGCATGGAGTTGCCCGAAGAGTTGCGCCAGCAGCAGGCGGGCGCGGCCGAGTAAGCGCGAACGAAAGAACCCCGCGCGGCCGAACGGGCGCCGCACTGCGGGAGGTAACCAACCATGAGACACCGCATCGCCGGATACAAACTGGGTCGCGACACCGAGCATCGCATCGCCATGCGCCGCAACATGGCCATCGCGCTGCTGACCCACGGCCAGATCACCACGACGCTGCCCAAGGCCAAGTCGGTCCAGCCCATGGTCGAAAAGATCATCACCACAGCCAAGCGCGGCACACTGGCGGCGCGGCGGCAGGTGATCAAGGCCATCGGAAATCCCCTGCACGTCGACTTCGACGTCAAGGCGGTCGACCCCGCGGGCGTGCCCAAGCACAAGATCAACCGCTATGGCGAGCTGGTCTCCGGCCCACGCGTCGTGGCCCGGCTCTTCGAGGAGATCGCCCCTCGCTATACCGACCGGCCGGGCGGTTACACCCGCATTGTCAAGCTCGGCAAGCACCGCATCGGCGACGGCGGTGATCTGTGCGTGCTGCAACTGGTCGGTGGCGAGGACGGCCCGCAGGTGTCGGGCCAGTATTCGCGGCGGCGCGACAAGGCGAACAAGCGCATGGAATTCGCCGCGAAACTGCGCAAGGCCACAACCGGGGCCAAGGTCGCTGAGTCCGCGGAGCAGGAGCAGGAGCAGGAAACGAAAGACTGACCCACCTTTGGTGGTGCCATCCATAAGCAGCCGATCCCCGCGGGTCGGCTTTTTTTATTGACGGATGGATGCCGGACCGAACGTGGCGAGGTCTTCGAGAATCCACCCCAGGGCTGTCGGGGAGATGTCGTGCTCGTCATGGCTGGTGTCGATGGAAACGGCGAACACGCCATCCCCCAGGTCGTGAACGCGCTGAACGACAACGTCGGCATAGGTGCGCCAGCCTTCGCCGCCGAAGCAGCAGGGATCGCCCGCATTGAGAATCTGCCGCTGCCGTCGGCCCGGACCGTGGGCGCCCAGTACATACAACTCCAGATAGTTGGCCACGCGAAACAGCTCCGGTACGGTCTGCTCGTAGTCGCCCCAGTCCCGCCAGTCGAAGGTGCGCAGATAGATCGGGTACGAGCCGGCCACGGGAAAGCTCAGGTTGATGCGTGGGTCGAGCGCGGCCGCCAGCGTCGTCGTCCATCCCCCACCCGACAGGCCGACCATCGCGATGTCATCGTAGGCGCACTCCGCATCGAGATAGTTGACCGCGACCACCACCGGTTCGAGCAGGTAGCGGACGGGATGGCCGCGGTCAGGTTCGAGCAGGGCCAGATGCTCATGGCGGTTGAGTCGGATGCGGCCGAAGCGCGGCAGATCGATCTGCGGCTGATTGTTCAGGCCCATCAGCGGCATGCAGAAGCCGAGTACGGCATAGCCGCGATCCAGGCAGGCTTGAATCAGCGTGAACCGATGGAAAAAGTCGCCGGCATGTCCTTCATGAAAGAGAACCACGCGGTTGTTGGGCCGACGCGGTACGAAGTGGTACACCCGCGATTCGAGGCCGAAGTCCATGGTGATCGTCAGTCGGTCGATGCGCTGCAGCGACTCTATCGCCGCGTAACGCTCATCCCTGAAGTCCGTATCCACCTTCGCCGGCAGGACGGCTGGCAGGGCGTCATCACCCCAGAGAAAGCCGATCAGGCGGCGGCGCAACGCGTGTGCGTCATCGGCTGTGTGAATGCCGATGATCGCGCCCACGTCCATGGACCGCTCGAAGTCGGTCAGATCGAAAGCCACAGCCTCCGGCACCAAGGCACTGGGCGGCGCCTCAGACTCCGGGTGCAGCCACAGATAGGCTGCCCGCAGGGTGCTGTAGGGCGGCAGGTGATGGCGATGACTGACAACGCCATAGCAAAGAGCCGCGGCCATCAGGCTCAGCACGACGATTGTTCTGGCGAGGTGAAGCTTCATGCCCCGTTGAGCATCGGCCGACCACCGCCGGCGTCATGAATCGGGGGCGTTGCCGGTGCGTGCGGTCGAGCGCGGCTCAGGCCCCCAATTCCTCGCTGCGTCGGGCCGCTGCACGGATGGCATTGACGAATACGTCCGTGGTCTTGTTGCCGTCGAGGTGGCGGATGGCGGCTTCGGTGGTTCCGCCGGGGCTGGTCACGCGGCGGCGCAGGTCGGCTGGGTCGGCGCCGTCCTGCACGAGCATCATGGCCGCGCCCAGGATCGTGCGGGCCGCCAGCACGCGGGCGTGCGGCCCCATGCCGAGCTGTGTGGCCGCCTTCTCCATCGCCTCGGCCAGGTAGAACACGTAGGCCGGCCCCGAGCCGGACACGGCCGTCACCGCATCCATCAGCTTTTCATCCACCACGACCGCCGAGCCGGCCGCCCGCAGCAGTTGGAGCACCAGCGCTTCGTCGCCGGCGCGGGCGTGTTCGCCGCGGCAGATGCCCGCCATCCCGCAGCCGACCAGCAGCGGCGTGTTGGGCATCACGCGCACCACCCGGACCGGTTTGCCGATTGCCTCGGCGATGCGTGTGGCCGTGATGCCGGCCATGATGGAAACAACTATCTGCGTCGCCGGATCGATCGCCTGCAACTCCACCCCGATGGCCGGCAGCATCTGCGGCTTGATCGCCAGGAGGATCTGCTCGCTGGCGCCGATCACTTCGGCATTGTCAGGCGACGCATGAATGCCGAGTTTGGCAACGACATCGCGCCGCTCGGGTGAGGGATCGGCCGCGATCATCGCCTCGGCCGGCACGATCCGCTTGTCGATGGCCGCGCGGGCGATCGCCTCGGCCATGTTGCCAGCGCCAATGAAGCCAAGTGTGTAGCGCATGTGTCGCCCTGCTTCCTGTGTCTAACCGTCGTTGCCACCGGCCGCGGCTTCGCACCACGCGTCGCGCTGCTGGCGGGCCTGCTCGAGCAGAGCCACCAGCTCATCGCGGCCGCCATGCGTCAGCACAGCCCGGAAATGTTCGATCATTTCCCCGTACCGGGCCAGGGCGTCGGCCACGGCCGCGCGGTTGGATTCGAAGATATCAGCCCAGACGTCCGGCGATCCGCTGGCCACCCGCGTGGTGTCGCGGAAACCGCTGGAGGCGATCCGCATGGCCCCGGCCTCGCGCGCCATGTTTACCAGCACCACCGCGGCGGCGTGCGGCAGATGGCTGATGGCGGCCGCCTGCCGATCATGCTCGGTCGGGTCCATGCGCAGCAGGTGCATGCCCAGCGTGGTCCATAGCCATGTCACGGCCGCCAGCGCCTGGGGATGCGTGGCGGCTGTGGGCGTAAGGATGCACGGCCGGCCGTGAAACAGATCGGCGCGCGCGTGGACCGGACCTTCTTGCTCGCTGCCGGCCATGGGATGCGCGCCCACGAACACCCCGGCGTCAGGCAGCAGGCGCTGAGCGTCGGCGCAGACGCGAGCCTTGGTCGAACCCACGTCGGTGACCACCACATTTTTCGCGCCGCACCGGCCGATGTTTTCGAGCAATGCGGCGAACTGCCCCAACGGTGTGGCGAGCACGACGAGTTGATTTTCGCCGAGGGCGGCCGTCAGGTCGGTGGTGACCTGGTCCACGCAGCCTCGCTCGCGGGCTGTATCGAGCGTGGACATGCGGCGCCCGACACCGATGCGCCGGCCGCGATACCCGGCCGCGCGCAGCGCCAGACCGATGCTGCCGCCCAGCAGTCCGGTGCCGACGATGACGACGGCGGCCGGTTCGCGGACGGGGGCCTCGTGTTGTGTCGCCGCATTGCTCACGGGCCGCCAGCATAGCCGCGCGGCCGACAGCCAACCAGCCGGCCACGAGGCTGCCAGCGCGCATGCCTGCCGGCTGGAGACAAAGAAGAATCGCCGTCGGTCCCGGGTGGCAGCCGGTGCCTGTTGGCACGGTAACCTGATCGTGTCAGCGCGTCCGCCGCCGCGCCGCGAGTCCGGTCGCCAGCAGCAGGATTATCATGGCGCTTGGTTCGGGAATAGCCCGCAGTTCCAGCGCCCAGTCCGATGTGCCGGGCAGATCGACCTTCAGCGTGTCGTCAGTGATGTCGATGATGCCCAGGTCGATTTCCCGGTAGGCCTCGGTGGTGTCCACCGCAATGACGCGCATCTGCATCGAACCGAGATTCTGACCGGTGCCGCCGCCGATGTCTTCATTCGGCTCCCCTTCAATCAACAGCTTGAAGAGCTTGAGCTGAATCGAATCGGTGTTCTCGGCATAAACAATCAGCGTACCCGCGATCGCGTCGAACAGGGCATACACGTCATTGCCCGTGACCATGTCCGGCCGCCGCTCCATGTCGAATGTGAAGCGGCCGGGTTTCTCGAAGAAGTCGGCCCACGTGCGTGACCACTCTGGGTGCTCGAAGGGCAGCGACCCGTTTTCCTGAGCGACGTTCAGGACGTTGCCCCATATGTTGCCGACGCCGCCGGCCATCGTGGAGATCCACATGCCCTTGCGCACGTCAACCTCGGTGTAATCCTTGGCTTCATGGGTTTTGCTGTCGCGAATGCGGAAGCGGTCCTCGGACAAGGCCGGCTTATCGCGGGCGTCAATGGTCTTGGTGTAGGTGTCGTAATCCGGCCGATGCTGCTCGTAGCCGGCGATGTCCAGGGCTTCGGTCGCCTGCGTGAGCTTGTTCTTCTGCCAGCGGGCGCTGAGCATACGCTGCCAGCCGGTGAGTTTCTTTATGTTCTCGTGCCAGCCTTCCAGGGTCTCGCCGTCGGTCCACTCCCACAGGTCGTAGCCGTAGCCCATGGTCCATCCGGGCAGCGGTCCGAGGCGCGCGGCAATGTACTGCTGGAGTCGCTGGTCCACCTCGCCGTTGGCGCCGCCGGGCAGATTCAGCGGCGTCTGGTCGCCGTCGCCCCAGACCCATATGTGCACCATGCCGCCGGCGGCGTGGGTCTGGGTGATGAGCGCTTCAAGGGCCTCGAAGGTGCGTGGGTCGGGGTTGTGCATACTGACGGCGATCGCATCGCTGGAGGCGTCAAAGTCGAACCACCGGCCGGCGAGCGAAGGCACGTGAAAGCCGTTGAAGCCATGCACGTTCATAAACTCGTCGACGTCCTTCTTGATCTTGTCGGGCGCCTTGTCGGGATGGAAGGCTGACGGGTTGCCGTTGTACATCACCAGTTGGGGGACGAAGGGCTTGAGGATGTCAGGTCCGGCCTGCCAGGCCCAGTTGTTGCCCACACCCGTGACGAGGCCGAGGCCGGCGGTGCCCGCGGCCGTGTGGTCCGCCACGTTCACGGCGCCCTTCAAGCCGTCCAGACCCGCGTGGGCTGAAGTGGACGAGAAGGTCCATTGACCGGGTAGATCCCCGCTGAAGCGGAATTTCCATTGTCCATCGCTGTCGTAGAACACGCCCGTCGTGCGCGTGGCGCCGCTTTCGACGTGCGTGAACGTGGTCTGAGCCTGGACGTCGAAGGGGTTGCCCGCATACTTGACGTCAGGCACCGCCCATTCGACATAGGGTGAATACAGCGTGGTGTTCAGGATATCAGCCGCAGCGTTTGCGGAACCCAAGGCCAGCAGCGCGACGGCACCGAAGACAACCGCCGTGGCGGAAGAAAAGGACGACCCCCTCATGGCAGGACCTCAACTTATACAGATGTTGAGAAGCGGGACTGCCAGTGCAGTCCATCGCCTTCCTGCCCCTCCATACTTTTCTGCCCCTCCAAGGGTATGCTGGCCGCGATGCAGGGCCCCCTGTTTTGGGCAGCCAGCAATCGTGATTATCACCAATCACGCGTCAAAAGCAAGAGGCATTTTCATTTTGGACAATTAAATCCTCAACAGAGGCCGCCCTGTCCGGTACAATCAGGCTTCGTGTCGGGGATACGCGAGGACGCCCATGGGCAATGTACAAGCTGGTGCTGTAAGTAGTTATGATCTGGATTTTGAGCGTCCGCTGGCCCGTCTGGAGCAGCAGATCGCCGAGCTGGAACGCAGCCAGGGCGGGGCTGACGGTGTGCAGCAAGGGCAGGCACGGGTCGACCTGGGCCCGGAAGTCCGCCGCCTGCGCGAGAGCCACACGCAGATGCTCCGCAAAATCTATGGGCAGCTCAATGCCTGGAACATCGTCCGCGTCGCCCGCCATCCGGCCCGGCCTCAGGCGGCGGACTACATTCAGATGATCTTCAAGGACTTCTGCGAGTTGCATGGCGACCGCCATTACGGTGACGACGCCGCCCTGATCACCGGCTTTGCGCGCCTGGGTACGCAGAAGGTCATGCTGGTGGCGCATCACAAGGGCAAGGACACCAAGAGCCGCATCGCGGCGAACTTCGGCATGGCGCACCCGGAGGGCTATCGCAAGGCCCTGGCGAAGATGCGTCTGGCCGAGAAGTTCAACCTGCCGGTGGTGACGCTGATCGACACGCCGGGGGCGTATCCGGGCATCGGGGCTGAGGAGCGTGGTCAGGCGGAGGCGATCGCGTTGAACCTGCAGGAGATGAGCCGCCTGCGCGTGCCGATCCTGTCGGTGATCATCGGCGAGGGCGGCAGTGGGGGGGCGCTGGGCATCGGCGTGGCCGACCGCGTGGCGATGCTGCAGTATGCGTGGTACAGCGTGATCAGTCCGGAAGCGTGCGCGGCGATTTTGTGGAAGACCGGCGCGGAGGCGGAGAAAGCGGCTGAGGCGTTGAAGCTGACGGCGGCTGACAATCTGCGGCTGGGCACGATCGACACGGTGCTTGATGAGCCGCTGGGCGGCGCGCACCGCAACCCGGCGATCATGGCCCAGCGCGTCGAGCAGTGGCTGATTCAGGGCCTGCGCGAGCTCAAGCGGTTCAAGATCGAGAACCTGGTGCGCAAGCGGTATGAGCGGCTGCGTGCGATCGGCCAGGTGGCGGGGATCTAGCGCGGCTGGCGCGTGCGGTTGCGGAGCGGGTGGCCGCATGGGTGAATGATTCAGGTTGCGCGCAGGCGGAGCGGTTCGATCACGTGGCGTCGCAGGGCCTCGGCCACGCCATCGTCGTTGTTGCCCGGGGCGGTGAAGTCCGCGAGGCGGCGGACGTCCGGCCAGCCGTTTTCGAGTACGACGCCCCGGCCGGCCCAGGCGAGCATCTCGCGGTCGTTGGGGGCATCGCCGATGGCCATGACCTGATCCTGCGCGATGCCGTAGTGCCGCGCCACTTTCGCGAGGGCGGCGGCCTTGTTGACCCCGGCGGCGACGATCTGCAGCAGGCGCTGGTGGGTGAACGCCACAGCCACGCGGTCGGCCATGTCCTGGGCCAGCCGCATCTGAATCTCGCCCAGCGCGTCGGTCTGGCCGAGCAGCAGGAGTTTCGTCACCGGGGCTTTGAGTGCGTCGTCGAGGCTGGCGGCATTGGTCCGCGGCTTCATGGCCGGGTCGCTTTCGATGGCGGCGCTGTTGCGGCGTTTGGCGGTGTAGAGCTGATCGATCACCTCCGCGCCGATTGCCAGCTTGCTGTCCACGCCCTGGGCGAGCTGGAGCACCGCCCGGGCGGTCGCGGCTGACAGAGGCTGGTGGTACATCACCTTGCCGCTGGGCCGATCGAAGATCATCGCCCCGTTGTGGTCGATCTCCAGCGTGGTCAGGCCCAGTTGCTGGTACGTCGGCCCGACGGTTCGCGGCGGCCGGCCGGTCGCCAGCACGATGCGCACGCCCAGTGCGCCGGCTTCATGAATGGCGGTGATGTTGGCCTGGCTGAGCGTGTGATCGTCGCGCAGCAGCGTGCCGTCGAGGTCGATGGCCACGAGCTGCGGCGGATCGATCGGCAACGGCTTGAAGCTGTCCAATGCGCACGACTCCGGCCATGAACGCGGGGCAGCGCGATTCGCGGCCCATGTGACCCGCACCCGCGCGGTCAGGCCATAGAATACCCGCCATGTACGCATCACTCCATGATTTCGTGGCCGCCCTCGAAGCGGCGGGTGAACTGCACCGGGTCAAGGCGGCTGTCTCGCCGCGGCTGGAGATCACGCAGATCGCCGACCGCGTCTGCAAATCGCCCGCCCCGTCCACCAGCGCCCATGCGGCCGCGTTCGACCCGCGGCATCACCATCTGGGCGGCAAGGCCCTGCTGTTCGAGAACGTCGAAGGCTCGCGTTTTCCGCTGCTTATCAATGCGTTCGGCAGCTATCGGCGGATGGAGATGGCCCTGGGCTGCGTGGATGGCGGCTTTGGCGCGCTCGCTGAGAAGCTTGAGGAACTGGTCAAGCCCCAGCCGCCCGTGGGCCTGATGGAGAAGGTGCGCAAGGGGCTGGAGCTGGTGAAGCTCGCGGCCGCCGGGCCCAAGGTCGTGCGCAGCGGGCCATGCCAGGATGTGGTGCACACGGGCGACGATGTGAACCTCTTTGATCTGCCGATCATTCAATGCTGGCCGCACGACGGCGATCCGCGTGCCTGCGGCTACCCGTTGTCGCCTCAGGAAGCGGGCACGGCCGAGGGCCAGGGGCGGTACATCACCTTCGGCGGCGTGTACACGATCCACCCGGACGACGCGGGCAAGGGCGACGATCAGCCCCGGCCGTCGCGCAACATCGGCATGTACCGCGCCCAGCTTGTCGACCGCAAGCGCACGGCCATGCACTGGCACATGCACCACGACGGGGCGCGGCACTGGCGGGCGTGGAAGAAGCTGGGCAAGCCGATGCCCTGCGCCATCGCCCTGGGTGGCCAGAGCGTGCTGCCCTATGCCGCCACCGCGCCCATGCCGCCGAGCGTCAGTGAACTGCTGCTGGCGGGGTTTCTCAATGGCGGAGGCATTCCCATGGTCCGCTGCCGCACGGTGGACCTGCATGTGCCCGCCCATGCGGAGATTGTGATTGAAGGGCATGTGCGTACGGATGCGGGCTTCATCGGCTACGACCCGCGTGTGAAGGGGCCTGACGGTCAGCCGCTGCCGCTGGGGCCGGGCGCGGTGTTTGAGGGGCCTTTCGGCGATCACACGGGGTTCTATTCGCTGCCGGACCGCTATCCGATCTTTGAGGTGTCAGCCATCACGCATCGCCGCGACGCGATCTATCCGACAACGATCGTCGGCCTGCCGCCGCAGGAAGACTATTACATGGGCAAGGCGACCGAGCGGCTGTTCCTGCCGCTGCTGCGCACGCTGGTGCCGGACATCCTGGACTACGATCTGCCGATGTTCGGCGCGTTTCACAACTGCGCGTTCATCAGGATTCACAAGGAATATCCGCTGCAGGCCCGGCGGGTGATGCACGCGATCTGGGGCGCGGGGCAGATGGCTTGGACCAAGCTGCTGGTGATCGTCGACGACGATGTGGACGTGCACGACCATGAGGCGGTGCTGTTCCACCTGTGCGCCAACTGCGATCCGGGCCGGGACGTGGAACTGGTCAACGGCCCGCTGGACATTCTGGACCATGCTTCGCCGCGTCTGGGCGCGGGGCACAAGATGGGCTTCGACGCGACGCGGAAGATTGCCGGCGAGGAAGTGGGGGGGCATCCGGTGCGCGACTTCCCTGAGATTCTGAAGATGGATGCCGACGTGGCGGCGCTGGTGGAGCGTCGCTGGCGCGAGTATGGCCTGCAGTGATCACGTCACGCTGCAGGTATGGAGAACCATGATGTTGAATGCGACCTATCTGCGCGGCAAGCACGAAGCGGGCCGGTCCTGGGCGGACTACCTGGCCGGCGGCAAGCCGCAGCAGCGCGAGGACTGGCAGCGTGTTTACGACTCGGTGGGGCTGACGCACCATCAGCACGCGATGGCGGCGTCGTTCACGCGGTCGATGAAGGTGATCGTGCTTTCGGGCATCTGGTGCGGCGACTGCGTGCAGCAGGTGCCCTTGATGCAGCGGATCGCGGAGGCCAACCCGGCCGCGATCGACCTGCGTTACCTGGACCGCGACGCCCACATGGACCTGCAGCAGCAGGTGTCGATCAATGCCGGCCACCGTGTGCCGGTGGTGATCTTCTGCGCGGAGGATTATGAGCTGGTGGGCTGGTATGGCGACCGGACGCTCAGCCGCTACCGGGCGATGGCGGCGCGGCAACTGGGCGGGGCCTGTCCGCTGCCGGGGGCGCCGGTGCCTCAGGACGAGATGGACGCCTGCCTGGCTGACTGGCTCGAACAGTTTGAACGCGTCCACCTGCTGCTTCGCCTCAGCGCCCGCCTGCGTCAGAAGCACGGAGATTGACCTTGCCATCGGTGACCCGATCGGAGGCCGCTCGCATATGTCCGGCTATACCGAAGTCCGGATTGGCGCGCCGAGCCGATCATTGGGACTGGCGATGGCGCAGGGCGTGCAGGAGGCGGCGGCTGGCGGTGCGGTCGCCAGTCTCCTCGATGTGCCGGATCAGGCGGTCGCGCAGGTCGCGGCGGACCGCGGCGTGGGCCGGCGAATCGATGAGGTTGCGCATCTCGTAGGGATCCTCGTGCAGGTCGTAGAGCTCGTCGCCGTCGAACACGGCCGCGACGTACTTGTAGCGATCGGTGACGAGCATGCGCAGGAGGATGTCCTCGCCGTAGTGGCCGGCATGTTCGCAGACGAGCTGGTCGGGCCAGCGGGCGGCGCGGGGGTCGCGGCACAGGGGCAGCAGGCTGCGGCTGTGCATGTCTGGGGGGATGGGCGCGCCGGCGGCTTCGAGGAGGGTGGCGGTGGCGTCCATGTTGGACACGAGCTTGTCGGTGCGTTGTCCGGCGGGCAGGTGACCGGGCCAGCGGACGGCCAGGGGCACGCGGGCGACTTCCTCGATGAAGCTCGGGCCTTTGTCGAACAGGCCGCCGTGCGTCGCCAGGGCGTCGCCGTGGTCGGCCAGCCAGACGACCAGCGTGTTGTCGGCCGCACCGGTCTGTTCAAGGGTGTCGAGTATCTGGCCGACGGCGGCGTCGGTCTGGAGGATCTGACCGTAGCAGCGGGCGAGCACCTGCTGCCAGATGTCCCACGTGGGCCAACTGTGGCGGCGGACGTTGCCCATCATGAGGTCGCGATGAATGACGTGCCGGAACGGCCGGCCGGCCAGATCGTCATCGAAGCTGGGATAGGGCGGGATGGACCGCGGGTCGATCATGCTGGCGTAAGGCTCGGACGGGTAATAGGGCTGATGCGGGCCCCAGAAGCTGGCGACGAGGCTCCAGGGTTGGCCGGCGGCCTGCAGTTCGCGGATTTTCTCGCTGCACAGATGGGCGGTGAACATTTCCTCGTGGGCTTCGGGCGGCCCTTCGAGGACGCCGGAGCCGAACATGAAGTGCCAGAAGACGGGGTGATGCAGTTCCAGCGTCTGGCCGCACCATTCGGGGCGGTTGATGTAGTGCTCGATCCTTGCCCGCGCCCTTCCCAGTCCGCGCTGCTCGGCATACTGGCGATAGACCTCCGACATGTAGGGCTTGCCGTAGTCCAGCTCCGACCAGCCTTCGATGCCGTAGTCCATGGGCAGGCGTTCGTGGCCGACGTGCCACTTGCCGATGTAGGCGTTGCGATAGCCGGCGCGGGCCAGGTGGTGGCTGTAGAGCTGCGTGCCCGTGGCGAAGTCGAGGCGGTTGTCCGCCATGCCCTTGGACTCGGAATTCCAGCACAGGCCGTGCGTGCTGGGGTAGAGGCCGCTCATCATGCTGGCGCGGGCGGGGGTGCAGACCGGTGACACGGAATAGGCGCGGTCGAAGCACGTGCCTTGTCGGCAGAAGCGATCGAAGACCGGCAGGCGAAGCTGGAACTCGCCGGGGGGGCAACTGTGGCCGTAATACGCCTGGTGGTCGACGATGATGAACAGGATGTTGGGGCGGTCGCTGGACATGGGGGTGTGACGGGCTGACTCAAAGGCGTGATGCGGGTTCGGCGGGGGTGAAGGGTTCGGCCGCCCCCGGCGAGGCGCAGCCGAGAATCACGCCCCACTGCTGCGGGCCTTGTGGGCCGAAGATCGCGCGTTCGGCCTCGACCAGGACGGGCTGGTCGCTTACGAACTTCGCGTAGCAGGCGCGCATCGTACCCTCGACGAGGTCCGGGTCGTCGATGAAGAGGACGCGTTGGGCCTCGAGTGTGAATCGGCGGGTGCGGTCGCGGTCGTGCTTGTCGTCGCCGATGGTGAGGGTGATGGTCGCGGGCCGCGGGTTGGGATTGAGGATGTGGTACCACTCGTACTGGCTGAAGGGAAACGGCGGATTCTCGGCGGGAACGAACCACTTGAAGCAGTCACCGAAGTACCAGGTCTTTGACAGTTGGGCTTTGCCGAGCTGCATGCCGCAGCCGCCGGCGTAGGTCGTGTCGCTACTGAGGCCGTTGCGCCGGGCCAGGGAGATATGGAAGTAGGCCAGGGGCGTGTCGGAGACGATCTGCGCGCCCCATGGGCCGGCATCCTTGTGGGATTCGGGCAGGTCTTTGGGAAACTCCTGGTAGGGTCCGCCCATGGGACCGGCGGCGATGGGCGGCAGATCCAGCGGCGGACGGTCGGCGAAGAAAACCCGTTGATGGATGGTGGTGTTGTGCTCGGCGAGGTTGCGCAGGCGAAACTCGCTCATGCCGAAGTATTCGCCGACGGCCTTGCTGCGGGACGTGTAACCGTTGGCGATGTAATAGGTGTAAGGCATGGCTTTTCTCGGGCTGAGGGCGCCTGGACCCGCGGCCGGTATAACCGGCCGTGATGTGCCTGTCCAAGGGCGGGCAGTATAGCGACGCGGCGCGGGCACGGGTGTCGATGCGGCGTGCTGCGTGCCGGGGCCGTTTCGGTCGCGGACCCGAGCAAGACGCTCTCGTCATCGCCTCCACTTTCGCGTGTCATGAACGCTTGCGAATCGCCCGTCTTTCCGCCATGATCTGCGGCCGCTGGAACCACGAGACGCCATCAGGACACCGTGCCATGACGACGAAGACGAAGGTCATTCTCGACACCGACATCGGCAGCGACATCGACGACGCTTTCTGCCTGGCGTACCTGCTGTCGCAGCCGCGGTGCGAGCTGCTGGGCGTGACGACGGTCACCGGCGAGCCGGACAAGCGGGCCCGCATGGCCAGCGCGATGTGCAGGATCGTCGGCAAGGAGGTGCCGATCTATCCCGGCTGCGCCAAGCCGATGATCGTGCCGGCGATGCAGTACATGGCGATGCAGGGCGACGGGGTGGCCCGCTGGCCGCACCAGAAGGAGTTTCCCAGCGGGCAGGCGATGAACTTCCTGCGCGACACGATCCGAGCGCATCCCGGGGAGATCACGCTGCTGACCATCGGGCCGCTGACGAACATCGGCGTACTGTTCACGCTGGACCCGGAGCTGCCGTCGCTGCTCAAGGGCCTGGTGATGATGTGCGGGGTGTTCACCAACCGCATGCCCAAGGCCGGTCCGCGTGAATGGAACGCTCTGGTCGATCCCCACGCCACCGCGATCGCCTACAAGCACGCGGTCAAGATACACCGTTCGATCGGCCTGGACGTGACCTGCCAGGTGCAGATGCCCGCGGAGGAAGTCAAGGCCCGCTGCAAGGCCCCCGTGCTCGAGCCGGTGCGTGATTTCCTGGAGATCTGGATGCGTGAGTGGGACATACCGGTGATCTTCCATGATCCGCTGGCGGCGACGGTGCTGTTCGATGACGCGATCTGCGGCTTCGAGCGCGGGACGGTGAAAGTGGAGCTCAACGGCAGCGAACGGGCGATCGGCATGACGCACTGGAACAAGCAGCCGGCCGACGGACCCCAGGGCCCACACGAGGTGGCCCTGAAGGTGGACCCGGACCGGTTCTTTGAGCACTACTTCGGCGTGTTTGAGTAAGACATCCTCGGCAAGCGCACACGCAAGTCGGCGATGGCGCTGACGGCGGCTATTCCAGGCGCAACTGGCGGCTGGACACGAGCTGGTGTGTGTGCATGCCCAGCTTTTCGTAGGTCACGTTGGCGGCGACATTGTCGATCTGCGTGCCGACCGACGCGAAGCGAGCGCCACGCGCATACGCCAGGCCCAGCGCCCGCGAGATCAGGGCCGCGCCGATGCCCTTGCGCCGCTGCGAATCCGCGACGTGCAGCATGTAGATGCTCACGCCGGGCGCGCCCATGCGGCTGGCGTGATACGGAAGCAGCACCCAGCCGATGGTGCCGACCTCCTTGCCGTCCACGATCGCCTTGATGACCATCGGCTCGAAGCCGCGCCAGGAATCGCGGATCGTTTCGTGCTTCATCTCAAGCGGTGACTCATGGTATTCCACCTCCACAGCGGCCGGCAGAAGTTTCGGCCGCTGCCGCAGGGTCATGGTCTTCAGCGAACCTTCGCCCTGCACCACGAAGCCTTCACTGGCCAGGGCCAGGTGCAGTTGCGGCAGCGAGACGGGGTTGATGCGCTCGCCGCCGACCCACAGACCGCGATAGAACGGATAGCCGTGTACCGCGCCGATGCCCTCGATGGTCTTGTGGCCTCGCGGCTTGAGCCATTCGACGGCCCGTGCGACCAGGGCCCGGCCGACGGGCAGGTCTTCGCGGGGGAAGATCAGCAGGTCGATATGGGCGTGGGTCGGGACCGGATCGTGCCAGATCTCCGTGCCGTGGGCGATCGACGCGTGGGCCCAGCCCACCACGTCGCCGTCGCGCCGGGCCACAAACAGGCCGGCGGGGTCGAAGTAGCTGCGGGGCTCGATCAGATCGACAAAGAGCTGCGGCGTCAACTCGGCGATGTGCGGCTCATGGGCGGTCAGGCGGTTGTATAGATCGATCATCGCTTCGAGGTGGCGGCGGTCATACGTGTCAATGGTCAGGCTCATGATTGTGACTCCACGGCGGAGACCAGGTTCGACGCCGCAGCGGCCGGGACCATCCCCTCGGATGGGCCGTCCACCGCCGGCTCGGATGACGCGGGCCGGGGACACTACCATGCCGCGCATACAGCGGCAAGATCCCGCGTGCGCTGTTTGCACGCGACGTTGCGACGCCCGTAGCATGGCCGGCCCAGGAGTATGGCTACGATGACCAAGCGTCCCCACGTTCTGGTTCTGCTCTGCGACCAGATGCAGCACAGTCGCATGGGTGTGGTCGACGGGGTGGCCCACACGCCGAACCTCGACGCCCTCGCGGCCGAAGGCATCCGCTTCACCCACGCCTTCACCTGTCACGCCCAGTGCATGCCCTCGCGGGCCAGCTTCCAGACCGGGCTGTACCCGCACGAGTGCGGCGTGATGACCATCCGCGGTTTCGGCGGGCATCAGAACCGCCTGTCGCCGCGGCATCAGACGCTCGGGCACGCCTTCGCCCAAGCTGGCTACCGCACGGTCTATTTCGGGAAGATGCACCAGTCCCGATCGCTGTCCGAACTGGGCTATGCCGAGGGGGCCGCGTGGGACGTGGACGGGCATCCCGTGGACGAGCAGGCGATCCGCAGGCACCACCTGGCCGACGTGCCGGCGGAGATGCATGAGAATTACGTTCTGCCTGAGCATGCGGCCGAGTTTCTGCGGCGCTATCAGCCCGACGGCCGGCCGCTGTTCTTCACGTTCTCCACCAACCTGCCGCACCCGCCGTTCTACTTCGACCCGTGTCACGGCAAGCGCTTCGATCCGGCCGCGATGAAGCTGCCCGAGAGCTTCTATGCCGAGACGTTCGCCGGCAAGCCGTCGTTCCAGCGCGAGCATGCGGAAGATGGGAAGCACGGCCTGTCCGACGAGAGCCATGGTCGGCAGATGCTCGCGAAATATTACTCGATGATCGCGGCGATGGATGAGCACCTGGGGCAGGTGATCGAGCAGTTCAAGCGACTGAACATCTGGGACGATACGCTGGTGCTGTTCACTTCGGACCACGGCGACATGATGGGGGCGCACCGGATGCGTTTGAAGGGCACGCTGCCTTACGACGAGTTGTACCGCGTGCCGCTGCTGATGAAGCTGCCGGGCGGCCGGGGGGCGGGGCGCGTGGTGGAGCCGCTGACCAGCTCGATCCAGTGCGGCCCGACGCTGCTCAAGGCCGCGGGCGTGGGCATACCGGACCAGTTCCATCACGGCGATTTTCACCACCTTCTGACGGATGAGAGTGAGGCCGACGCGGCGACCGTGGTGGGCACGGGAGACGACGAGCAGCCCGTCTTTTTCGAGCACTATGCCGCCTACTGGGGTCTGCATCCGTTGTATGGCATCCGCACGCGGCAATGGAAGTATGTCCGCTACTACGGTGAGGATGCCCGGGATGTGGCCGAGGAGCTGTATCACCTCGCGGCCGACCCGCATGAACTGCACAACGTCGCGGGCCGACCTGAGCACGCCGACGTGCGGCAACGTCTGGCCCGCCAGGCCGACGACTGGTGGCGCGGTACTGGCGGCCGCGACATCGCCTACTACGAGTCCGACCACTTCCGCAACAACCACCACAACGCATGAACCCCGCTGCCCGTCGGACGATTGGTGATGGTTTGCAGTATCGGGGATCGCTCTGATACCACCGCGTGGGGCAACGGTCGGTATTGCCTGGTGTAGTCCACACCTTGTTCGGCAATGCCGAACCTAAATTTGTGACATCGTCC
>CAZUUQ010000028.1:0-2802 GCA_964622625.1 uncultured Phycisphaeraceae bacterium
CGGGCGTGCGCGTCGCGGCGGACCTGGTCTACCGCACCGCGCCAAGCCGCAACGGCGAAGTGGAACTGGTCATGGACCTGTTCCTGCCGGCGCAGGCGCGGCCGGGACAGCGCGTGCCGGTGGTGCTC
This sequence comes from uncultured Phycisphaeraceae bacterium, assembly GCA_964622625.1. Lineage (GTDB taxonomy): Bacteria > Planctomycetota > Phycisphaerae > Phycisphaerales > Phycisphaeraceae > CAZCWM01. Next base: position 129 of record CAZUUQ010000028.1, read on the forward strand.
TGGTGCCACGGCGGGGCGTGGATCGAAGGGACGCGCAGCGATCTGGCTCTGCACTGGCTGCCCACGCGCGGCTATGCCATGGCCAGCATCGAGTACCGTTTCAGTCACGACGCGACCTTCCCGGCCCAACTCCACGATGTGAAGGCGGCGGTGCGCTGGCTGCGGGCGCACGCGGACGCGTACCACCTCGATCGGCGGCGGATCGTGGCGGCCGGGGCCTCGGCGGGCGGGCAGCTCGCGGCCCTGCTGGGGACCACGGCCGGGATGCCCGAAGCCGAGGGCGACGGCCCGCACCGCGAGCAGCCCAGCGGCGTGGCGGCGGTGGTGAATCTGTTCGGCCCGACCGATCTGCTGGGGCGCGCGGCGACGGGATATCCCGTCGAGCGGCCGGGCAGCCCGGTGGAAGCATTGCTCGGCGGGCCGGTGACGCCGAAGCGCGAGCTGGCGCGGCTGGCCAGCGCGATCGAACACATTCGCGGCCACGAGCCGCCGTTTCTGACCATCCACGGCCTGCGCGATCCGATCGTGCCGGTGCGGATCAGTCAGCGCCTGCACGAAAAGCTGCAACAGGCCGGCGGCGACAGTACCCTGCTGCTGGTCGACGGCGGGCACGGTGAGCCGTGGGAGTTGTTTCTCGGCGGCGAGCCGATGCGCCGGCAGGTGGAAGCGTTCCTGACCCGCACCGTCGGCCCACCCGCATGCATTGGAGAAATCTGATGGCCGTTCATCCCATGCTCCTGCGTAAGCACCCTTCCAATGGCCGCTACTTCGCCGACGCTTCGGGCCAAGCTGTGCTGCTGGTCGGCTCGCACACATGGGACAATCTGCAGGACACCGGCTGGACCGATCCGCCGGCTCCCTTTGACTTTGATCGCTACCTCGATTTCCTGACCGAACACGGGCACAACTTCTTCCGGCTCTGGCACTGGGAGCAGGGCGTCTGGCCGATGAAGGCCTACGACCCGCTCTACTGCGACCCCATGCCCTTTGAACGCACCGGCGCGGGCAAAGCGCTGGACGGCAAGCCCCGCTATGACCTCAACCGGCTCGACAAGCGTTACTTCCAGCGCATGCGCCAGCGCGTCACGGCCGCCCGCGATCGCGGCATCTACGTCTCCATCATGCTCTTCGACGGCTGGAGCCTGGAGGAAAAGAACTCCAAATACGGCAACCCCTGGCCGGGCCATTACCTGCACCGCGACAACAACGTCAACGGCATCGACGGCGATCCCGACAACCGCGGCGACGGCAACGACGCGCATACGCTGCGCAATCCGGCCGTCACGGCTGTGCAGGAGCGCTACGTCCGCAAGGTGATCGAGACGGTCGGCGACCTGGACAACGTGCTCTACGAGATCAGCAACGAAAGCCGTGGCGGCTCGCACCCGTGGCAGCACCACATGATCCGCTTCATCAGGCAGGTCGAGGCCACGCGCCCGCTGCAGCACCCGGTGGGCATGACCGTCGAGTACCCCGGCGGGTCGAACGCGGTGCTCTTCGACAGCCCGGCCGACTGGGTCTCGCCCAACCCCGGCGGCACCGATCCCCATGAGCCGCGAAATGAGGACGGCACCAAGGTCGTGCTCGACGACACGGACCACACCTGGGGCATCGGCGGCGACCACAAATGGGCGTGGAAGAGTTTCCTGCGCGGCCGCAACCCCTTGTTCATGGACCCGTATACGTCCAAGGAAATCTGGATCGACGAGCTGACGAAGTTCGACGCGGACGACGAGCGCTGGTGGAGCCTTCGCCGCAACCTCGGCCACATCCGCCGCTACAGCCGGCGTTTCGATCTGGCGGCGATGGAGCCGCAGAATCCCAGGTGCTCGACCGGTTACTGCCTGGCCGCTCGCAAGGCCCCGCTGCCGCTGCTGGTGTACCAGCCCGGCGATGGGCCGTTCACCGTGGATCTGGCCGGGGCCGGGGGCAAGGCGCGCGTCGAGTGGTTCAATCCGCGGACCGGCAAAGCGGCCGACGGCGGCAGCGTGCAAGGCGGGACCCGGTGCGAGCTTGAGGCCCCGTTCGCCGGCGACGCCGTGGCGATGTTGACGGCCGTATGAACCGATCGTGCTCAGTATGTCGGCGGCGATGCGGGCTACACTGTCGCCATGAGCGGGCATGACGCGGCCAGATCGCCGGAGCCGTGGGACGATCCGCAGACGCTGCGGTCACTGCTGCTGGAGTTGCTCGTCTCGCTGCGCGATCAGGGGCCGATGGGCGACGATCAGGCGGCGCGGCTGTGCGTGAACCGGGAGGAACTCACGGCCCTGATGCGCGACATCGACAAGCTGGCGCTGTCGCTGGCGACGGCCGACGGGCTGGGCGAGTTTCTCGATGAATCGGGCGGCGTGGGCCTGCTGGCGGGGGCGATCCGCGACTGGCGCAAGCATGCGTCAATCGTGCGCTGGTCGTTCAAGTGGGAGAAGCTGGCCCCGGCGGTGCGGCAGCGGGTGCAGCGGCGGCAGGCGGCCGTGCTGGAGCATGCGCGGCGGCAGGGATGGATCACACGCGGCGGAGACAAGACGGGGCAGAGACTCTGGACGATCACCGAGGCGGGCAAGGCGGCGATCGAGGCCGAGCACGGGACCGGCGGCGGCGCAACGGACCAGGCGGGCCATTGAGCGCGGCAGGTCAGTCGCCGGCCGGGCGCAGCGTCCAGGTGATGGTGCGT
>CAZUUQ010000028.1:2902-22417 GCA_964622625.1 uncultured Phycisphaeraceae bacterium
GTGAGCGAAAGCTTGTCGAGCACCGTCAGCAGGGACCGGGCGGCGGCGAGGGCGGTGGGCTCGACGGCGCGGCGGTCGTCGGGTTCGCCGGCCCGAAGGGTTTCGATGTAGCCGTCTGCCCGCTGCGCCAGCTCGGCCATGAGTTGCTGCGCCTGACGCTGGTCGCTTTCGCCGGGGTGCAGCACGACGTGGCCGTAGAGCCAGCGGGCGTGCAGACAGGTGAGCAGCGCGAGGTAGGGATCGTCCGCCTCGGCCAGGTCCATGCTGCGGCGCCAGATGTCGGCATGGTCGGCGGTCGGCAGTGTCTTGAAGTCGTGCGGGCGGCCGGTGGCGTGGAGGGCGGGATGCCGCTCGGCCTGGTTCCAGCCGTCGTCGTGGCGGCGGACAGCTTCGAGGAACCGCGGCCACACGGCGGCGGGAATGTCCGCCGGACGGCGCCACGCCGCGGCGAAGTCGGCGCACATGGCCGCGTGATCCGTCTGACGCGCCAGGGTCCACGATCCAGCTTCGACTTCGACGACGATCATGTCGTGGACCTTTCGTGTGGGTCGCGTTGCTCGATGACGATCGGGCGCCGCTGGTCGGCCGCATCACGGGCCGCGAGCATCACGGCAGCCAGCTCGAGCGATGCGGCTGTGCTGTACCAGTCCGAGCCGCCCTGCCGGGCCGCGGCCAGCAGCTCGCGGTGCGGCGGCCCAACGGTGACGCGGTCGGTGATGTCGCAGGCCGGTTCATCGGCGGCCGTCAGCATACAGCGATCATCGCGGACCTCCAGCAGGCCGGTGGTGCCCGCGACACGCAGGCGGTCGTCGCCGTGCGTGGCCGCGGCCGCGGGACGCAGGAAGTCGGCATGCACGATGCCGCAACCGCCGCCTTCCAGCTCGAACATCGCCGCCACGTGGTCCTCGAAGCGGCCCAGGCCGGACCGCGAGAGATTGCCGCCCTGTCCGTGGACGCGCAGCATCCGACGATCCGTGACGAAGCGGATGGCGTCGATGCCGTGGCCGGCGATCCAGAGCATCGTCCCGCCGTAGGCTTCGCGGTCGGCGTACCAGGGCGGACGCGAGCCGAACCGATAGCTCTTCTGCGCGACGGCGAGCACAGGCGCGCCGATGCGGCCGTCGAGCACCGCCTGTCGCGCGGCCCGGAAGCAGGGGCGGCTGCGGAAGTCGAACTCCGTGATGAGCACCCGGGCCGGATCGCGCAGCAGGCTTTCGAGGCGATCGAGCTGCGCCCACGTCGCGGCCACGGGCTTGTCGCTGACCACCGGGATGCCGCGCTGCACGGCGAGGGCGATCATGTCCGCGTTGTGCCCGTACACCGCGCCGACGCTGACCACGTCGGGAGCGAAAGTGTCGAGCATGGCCTGCGGCGCGTCGAACCACGCGGCCGCCGGCAGTTGCCCGGCCAGGCGCCGCGCGGCCGCGTCGTCGTGGCCGTCGCCGGCGACCGCGACGGCGCCGATGCCGCAGGCCGCGTCACCCACCGCTGCGCGAAGGTAGTGATGCCCCCAACCGCCGATGAACGCGAGCTTGAGCATAGGACACCGCACCGAACAGTCTCATGTCATTCGCGCCCCGCCGCAACCGCGCCGGGCGAAATTCGCTTGGCCTGTGCGGCCGCGGGGACTACCATCCATCTCAGGCAGCCGCGTCGTCGGTCGCATCTGACAAGAGGTTACTCCATGGTGTCCGATCCCACTCAGGCAGCGCGGCGGCACGTCACGATCGACGAGTACATCGCCTACCGCCGCGACGGGTTTCTCATCTGCCGCGGCCTGGTGTCGCCGCGGGATATCGACGAGCTGCGTCAGCACACCGATGATCTGATGGACGGCCGGCTGCCCGAGCAGCGGGACCTGCCGGAATACGACCCCGACAAGGCCGCTCAGGATCCCGACTTCACCGGCCGCGACAACCGTCACCAGGCGGTGGCGACGGTCCGCCATCTGATCCGCCCGGCCGCCCATCTGTCGCGCGAGGAGAAGGCCCAGCAGTTCCTGCGCCTTCATATGCTGCACCGCCAGATCGCGCTGCATGAGCGTTACATGCTGTATCCGCGCCTGCTCGATGTGCTGGAGGTGCTCATCGGGCCGGACGTGCTGGCCCTCCAGACGATGCTGTTTCTCAAGGGCCCCGGCAAGCCCGGCCAGGGCTGGCACCAGGACAGCTACTACATCCCCACGCTGCCCGACACGCTCATCGGCACGTGGATCGCCATCGACGATGCGGACGAATACAACGGCTGCATGTGGTTCGCCAAGGGCAGCGGCCATGAGCCGATCTACCCGCCGTGCCCGGAAATCGGTTACGGCTTCGGTGACCGGCTGGTGCGCGGCATCACACACGTGCGCAACACCTCCGATCCCGACGACAGCATCAACACGCTGACGCCCATTGCCGAGCGCTACGACCACGTGCTCGGCGCGGTCAGGGCCGGCGACGTGGTGTTCTTCAACGGCCACGTCCTGCACCGCTCGAAGCGGAACATCACCGCCGACCGCTTCCGCCGCGCGTTCGTCGGCCACTACTGCAACGCGCGGAGTTTCACGCCCTGGGCCCGCGACGCATCCAACCCCGACGGCTTCGATGCCGAGACGGGCGCGGCCAATGGCAGCCACATCCTTGCCCGCGGTGACACGCACCTGCCGTTCGCCCGGCCGAAGTTCGGCACGCCCTGCGCCGCGCTGCTGCCCAGGGAACAGCGTGCCCGGCAGGCGGCGGAAATCGCCCGCCAGATCGCGAAGCTCGACGATGGTTTGATGGGTTGCGCCATCACCGACATGGACAGCCTCAACCGTGAACATGACCGCGAACATGACCGCGAGCACGCCCGTGAGCAGCAGGGCGACGGATCCCGCGGCGGGAGCGACGCCGCCGGTTACTGATCGCCGCGGCAGCGCGTGTCATCGCTTCGGGTCGTACCACATCTCCAGGCCCTCGCGGTTCTCGAAGGCCCGGCGGCCGCGAACCAACCAGCGCAGGGCAAGACGCAGATAGGTGCCCATGTGCATGGCTGCCATCTTGCGGGCGCTGGTGACCACGGGCTGGCGAAGGATGACGAAGCGGCCGTGCTGTCTGAGACGGTCGCTGAGGTCGAGTTCCTCGGTGGCGTGGTACCGCTGATCGAAGCGGCCGGCGCGCTCGAAGACGTCGCGGCGTGCGAAAATGAAGCAGCCGGCCGCCCAGCGGCGCAGGCGCGACGTGAGGTTCCACAGTTTCATGGCAGTCCAGGCGGCGGGATTGAGCCGGCGGTCGGCACGCACCGCGGCCCCGCCGCCTATCGCGCCGTCACCCAGGGCCGCGAGCGCCGCCGCGAGCGTGGCGGCGGGCAACTGTGTGTCGGCGTCAACGAACACCAGCACGTCGCCCGTGGCCGCGGCCGCTCCGGCGTTGCGCACAGCCGCGATCTGACGCAACCGCACGGAGATCACGTGCGCGCCGCCGTCGCGGGCCGCCTGGACGGTGGCGTCGGTCGAGGCGTCGTCCACCACGATGATCTCGTAGTCCAGGCCCGCGGCCGAGGCGGCGCAATGGATGCTGCGCAGGCACGCCGGCAGCAACGCCTGCTCGCTATGGGCCGGGATGACGAAGGAGAGCTTCACGCCGGCACGCCATGGGCCGCTGTCGGTCCGGTGAATGGCCGCACGATGAAGGCCTCGATTGTTTCGAGCACGGGCATGAAGTCCGGATGCCGGTTGAACCAGCCGTGACCGAAGCCGTCGCGGATGACAAGTTCGCTGGCGACCCCGGCCCGCTGCAGGGCTTCGTGCATGCGCACCGACTGGCGATAGTCGATGGCGGCGTCGGCGTCGCCGTGCATCAGCAGCATGGGCGGCATGGCGGCGTGGACGTGCGTGATCGGCGAAGCCAGGGCGCAGGCGTCGGGGTGATCGATCGGATCGCAGCCCAGAAAATCACCCACCACTTCGCGGGCCCAGGCCGTGCCATCCACCAGCGCACGCAGATCGAACGGGCCGTTGAGGCACACAGCCGCCTGGATGGCGGTCGAACGCTTCACGTCATCGTGCAGGCTTTCGAAACGCGGATCATCGGCTGTCGCGGCGGCGAGGGCGGCGAGGTGCGCTCCAGCCGATCCGCCGACGGCCGCGATGCGCTCGGGGTCGATGTGGTGCCGCCCGGCCTGAGCGCGAATCCAGCGGAGGGCGGCCTTGACGTCGTGGATCGCGGCAGGGAAGGGGGCCTGCTGCCTGAGGCGGTAGCGACAGCAGACGCCGAAGAAGTCATGACGCAGGGCCAGGTACATGGCCTGGCGGCGGAACTGCCGCGGACTGCCGCTGCGCCAGCCGCCGCCGTGGAGAAACAGAACAGCCGGGCGCGGCCGCCGGGGCATCTCGTGGCGGTGGTAGTAGTCGAGCGTCAGTTCGATGCGCCCGCCGTCGGCAGCCTCGACACCGGCGAAGACTTCGCTTTCAACAGCGGCGATGCCGGGGGCGAGAGGAACCTGGTCGGCCGGCTGGGTGCGCAGGGCATGACAGAACTGTTCGATGGCTGCCGCCTCGGTCGCCATGTCCGGATGATACCTCCTGCTCAGGCGGTGACGAATGCGGCGATGGCCTGTTTCCAGCGCCGGCCGTCGGCGCGCAGGTGGTCGATGCTGACCAGTGCCGGCCCGTCGTCGGTCATGGCGGCGACCATCGCCAGTTCGACGGTCAGCGACGGACCGGCCCCCGGCAGAGAGCAGGCCCAGTCGCTGAAAACGCCCGACCTGCCGCCCTTGGGCAGGCGCTCGAGCGCGAAGGTGTAGTCCAGGCCCGCGCCTTGAAGCTGCTGGCGCACGCGGCGGTTCTCGGGATGCTCCGACGCCAGAACATAGTGGCCGCGCCACGCCACCCCGCTGTGAAAGTCCAGCAGCAGCGGCGCGCCGGTGCGGCCGGCCTGGGCGGCGATCCACGCGGCCATGGGATCGACGGTGTGGTGGCCGACAGCCTTGCCCCACAGACGGTTCATGTTGCGGTCGCCGGCCCGCGGCTGCACGGAGTAGGAGTCCATGTTCACCACGGGCACGAGCACCCAGCGGCTGCGGCGCATGAGGTCTTTGTCCATGGCCGCCTGCTCAAAGGCTGCGCCCGCCAGGTGCAGGCCGATGCGCTCCATCATCGAGTGCTGACCCGATTGCATATACACCATCGGAGCGTCGCCGTTGCCGACCTCGACGGCCTGGACGGGCTTGCCGCCGGGCGTCGTCGCCAGTGTGTGGACGCGCGCACCGTGGCGCTGCCGCATGTCGGCGATCCACCGGTCGATCATGGCCGTGTCCACGATGGGCGAGGCGGCGACGATCGCATCGTTGGTCGCGAAGCGGTGGGCAAAAGTCAGGCGCTGGGCCAGCAGGTCGCCGCGGTCGCGCCAGATGCCGTGGGCGGGCCGCTGCCACGTCGCGCCGCCGTCCTCGGAAACGAAAGCGGTGACGGCCATGCTGGAGCTGGCGGGGTGATGAAACCTGACCACGCGTCCGGCCGCGCCGCGCAGGCGGAAGGCCCACCAGTAGTTGCCGCCCTCCATGCGGGGCTGGGGCGTGAAGACGATCGTGTCATCGCGATCACAGCCGGCATCGGTGAACGCCCGGCCCAGCGAGGCGAACTCGAAGTCGTCATGCACGCTCAGGCCCGGCGGCAGGGGGGCGCCGCCCAGCGCGGGGAAGTCGCCCGGGCTGCGCGACGTGCGGTGGAACGCGGCCGACGCGATGCGCAGGTCGGTCGGGTCGGGTTTATCGAGGCCGCGTCCGATCGCCAGCGCGGCCGGGGCGGTCGGCCCGGGGCCGGGCGTCTGGAAGCGGCCGAACGTCCCCACGCAGCGCGGCCAGATTTCGCCGACGGGCGTCAGGTACATGGCAGATGAACCTTCATCAACGTAAGGCTCCCCGGTGTAGCACTTGTCGTTGAACAGCAGGGCCAGGTGGTACCAGTGCCCCGGCTCAAGGGCGTCGAGCATGGGGTCGCTGATGTAGGCCTTCTCGTAGTCGCCGCAGCGCCAGATGAACTCCAGGCCGCCGATGCGGTTGAAGAACAGCCGCCACCACCAGTCCCCGCCGCGCGCCTCCGCGATCGTGCGCTGTCCGCGCGGCACGGCCGTCGGCCAGGTCAGCCAGACTTCGAAGGTGAAAACGCGCGCGGCAAAGTCGTCGCTCGGCTCGGTGAGGACGCAGACGCCCGGGCCGTCGGCCGCCTCGCCGGGACAGCGGCCCGCGGCCGCGTGCCACACGCCGATCGTCACCGCGTCGCGCTGCTGGCCGCAGGGTTGAACCCGTGGGATATCCATAAGTCTCTGCTCCTGTCGCGATCAACACCCTAGCGAACGCGGCACAGATCTGCATGGCGGAAGCAGTCGGTCGTGTGATCGTTGACCATGCCGACCGCCTGCATGAAGGCGTAGCAGATGGTCGAGCCGACGAACTTGAAGCCGTCGCGTTTGAGCTGTCGGCTCATGGCGTCGGACGCGGCCGTGCGCGCGGGCACCTGTTCCATGCATCCCCAGCGGTTCTGAACAGTTTGACCATTGACGAACTGCCAGAGGCAGGCATCGAAGCTGCCTTGTTTTTCGATGACGCGCAGGGCGGCCCGGGCGTTGGTGATCGTCGCTTCGATCTTGCCGCGGTGGCGGACGATGGCGGGGTCGCCCAGAAGGCGGTTGACGTCGGCGGGGCCGAAGGCAGCCACCCTCTCGATCGCGAAGTCCACAAAGAGCCGACGGTAGCCCTCGCGCTTACGCAGGATCGTGGACCAGCTCAGCCCCGCCTGGGCGCCTTCCAGCGTCAGCATTTCGAACAGCAGGCGATCATCGTGGACCGGCACGCCCCATTCGCGGTCGTGGTAGGCCTGCATGGCCTCGTGGGCGGCCCAGGGGCATCGCTGCATGGTCTGGCTCCTCTGCGTGGCGGGGCGGGGAATCGTGCCGGAAGCGCAAGCAGTATTCCCACTGTTGCGGGATGCTGCAAAATCCACCGCTTGCCGCGAAAAGCCCTTGATTCGCGGGGGCCTGCGCGGCTTAATGAATGCGAAGCGCAGCCGTCGCCGCCTGGGGGAACACCGCGGCGGCGGACGCGTATGCATCTCAATCGCGCAGGGGAACACGGTCGTTGACGTGATGCGGCGTGGCCGTGACGAGGCGCGGGTGGAGGCGACATGAAAGGCAAAGGCATGCGAAGCATGCCGGGGGCGCGGCGGCTCGCGAGGGGGCTGTGCGCTATGGCATGGGCGGGCGTGCTTGTCTGGATTGCCGTGCTCGCGGCGGGAGGCCAGACTGTCCTGGCCGCGGAGAATCAGGCGGTGGAGGCGACGAAGCTTTTCTCCGGCGTGGCGGAGCGGCAGATCACCGCGCCGGTGCCCCAGCCCGTGTGGATGGCCGCGGCGATCATGGGCATTGTGATTCTGGCTGGCTTGCGGCGGGTGCGGCGCGGCCGACACGCCCGTTAAGGGTGCGGTTGCGCGTCCAGTGCGGCTCAAGAAGGTCGTCCGGCCCGACCGCCGCCCCGCCGCGTAGCCGGCCCCACGGCGCCGCAGCGCCCAGCCACGGGGCCCTTTTTTCATGCGCCCAGCGCGCGGATTTTTCTGGCCTGCGCTGCCTCGGCGCGATAAAGTTAGTTGCGGAAGAAGTAGCCCCTGATCGCCGGCCATCGGTTCACTTGGCGGGCATGTGTGTGCCGCCGCACGAGCCGCCCCGCGGCCAGCCACGGCGATCGCTGAACCGGGAGCCTGCCATGACGACACGCTTGCCGCGCCCGCGTGCATGGACCGCGATGCTCACCGCCGTCGTGGCGCTCGCGGGTATGGGGGCCGGCCCCGCCTATGGCGACAGGGCATGGATCGATCTGGGCGTCGGCGACGCGCTGGCCTTCGATCAGCCGCGGGTCACCTACGGACTGCTCCAGCCGGGAACATCGAACATCGTCGGACCCACGCTCTACAACTCGGCCCTGCTGGACACGGGGGCCAATGGCATTCTGCTGGGACAGTTCGCCTACATCGGCGACGAGGACTACGGCCACGCGGTCGGCGGCGACGGCAACTGGGCGTACTACTACGAAGTGGGCGTGGCCGGTGAGGAGTTGCTCGAACTGCTGCCGAAATACGACCTTCTCTTTGAAGGCTCGGACACGGCCGCGGAGTACGTGCGTCCCGACGTGACGGCCATGGGCGCGCCGTCGCTGTTCCTGGGCAGCTTCAGCGCCATCGTGGGCATGCCGGCCATGGCCGATCGCGTGACGCGGCTCGACCTGACGCGCATGCTCGACTGGGACTTCATCGGCGTGGGCTTCGCCGCCGCGCCGCCGGCCGCCACCAGCCACAGCTACCACGTCGCGATGAACATGCTCGAGCCGGTCCACACCGGCCAGATCTACCCGGAGGATCCGCTGCCCACGTTCGCCGCCCTGCCCATGCTGCAGAACGTCCGCACCGGCAGGGCGGGGGCTCTGACCCACAGCGAGATGCTGCTCGATACCGGCGCGCAGACCACGATCATTTCCGGTGACACGGCCGCGAGCCTGGGCATCGACTACACCGGCGCGGACGTGCTGGACTATCTCGAAGTGGGCGGCGTCGGCGGGACGGTGCTGATGCCCCTGGTGCGGATCGACCACCTGACCCTGCCCACCAGCGAAGGCGTGGACCTGGTCTGGACCGATCTGCTCGTCGGCGTGCTGGACATCCCCGGCATCGGCGGCATCTTCGGCATGAACCTGCTCACGCAGGGCTATATCGACGCTGTATTCGGCTTCGGCGACGATCCGGCGTTCGAGCAGGTCGTGCTCGACTTCACCGACCCGCGGCAGGGCGTGATGCGGCTGGACCTGTTCGCGTCAGCACATCAGGTGCAGACCCGGCCATGGGTGACAGGCGATTTCACCGGCGACGATCTGGTCAACACCGAGGACATCAACGCCTTCGTGCTGGCGCTGACCGATCCGGCCGCGTATGCCGCGATGTATCCGTGGGTGGACCTGATGGGCATCGACCCCAGCGGTGACGGCCTGATCAACACCGAGGACATCAATGCCTTCATCGCGGCGATGCTGGGCGCGGGCGGTTCGGGCGCGCTGGTGCCTGAGCCGGGCGCGCTGGCGGTGCTCTCGGCCGCGGCGGGCTTGTTCATGCGCCGGCCGCGGCGTCCGCGTCAGCCGCTTCATCGGCCTTGTCCGGGGTCTCGTCGGGGCGGATGATCGCGGCTTCGACGGCGTCGATGACGGCCTTCAGATACGTGTCGTAGTCCTTGCCCTGGATCATGCGGCCGATGCAGATGATCAGGTCATTGCGCCGGTCGATCCGCTGCACGGTCGAAGACGCCGCCGCCCCGCCGACCACGCCCGGCCCGTGCGGATACAGGCCGATGCCCAGCACCCCGTTGAGCGACGGATAGAACGCCTTGATGTCGCGCGGCAGCAGCGCCTCGGCCGTCCGCGGCGAATAGAAAGTCAGATCGCCATACGTCCCTTCATTGAGGATGAGCTGACTGATCTTCGCCAGGCTGAGCGTGGACATGTGGGCGCTGAAGGCGCAATCGCTCATGGTCGCGTCCGTCACGCCCAGCGGGCCCAGGTAGTTTTCCTGCATCAGTCGGAAGAAGCTTTTGCCGCTGACCACGGCCATCGCGTGGCCGGCGAGGTTGTGGCCGTCGCCGTTGTAGTGCATTTCGCGGCCGGGCTGGATGTGTTCGAGGCGCGTGGCAGCCGCGACCTCCAGCCAGGGGTTGTCCATGCCGCCCCATGAGCCGTGGCCGCTGAAACCGCTGCTGAACGTGTAGCACATGCGGAAGGTGACGGCCTTGTCGCCTTCGGCCGGCAGAGCGGGGAGGAATCGCCCGAGCGGGTCGTCGGGGTTTATCAGGCCCTGATCCATGAACTGCGCGAACATCTGGGCGGTGATGGTCTTGGTGATCGAGGCCATGTTGAAGCGCGTTTCGAGCGTGACGGGCTGGCCGTCGACGTTGCCGAAGCCCTCGTGGTAGACGATCACGCCATGTCGCGCGACCAGGGCGACGAACGGCCGGCCGCTGGCGTCGTACCAGGCCTGGCAGATGTCGTGGAGGCGCTGCGCCAGATCGTCGGCCAGGCCCGCCTCAGCCGGCGAGCCGTCGCGCAGCACGGGGGCGGGATCGCCCGCCTGCGGGTCGTGGGCGCGCGGCATGGCCAGCGGCGGATACGCGTCGGCTTCGAGGGCCAGCAGACGGCGCTTCACCGCGAGCTGATAATCGTGATCGAGCGTGGCCGGATGCTCAGCCATTGTCGCGGCCATTGTCGCGGGTGGATCGGCCGGTTGATCCGGCGGCTGGGCGTCGCGCAGGTCCATCATGGCGGCGACGAGCCGCGGACCGACGGGATGCCGCGCCAGCATTTCCGGCAAAGCGGTGCTCAGGTGGTCATCGAACAGCCACTGCCGCTGCTTCCACCCGGCCGCGTTCGCCAGGTCGCCGCTGGGCCGCAGACGCGCCTTCACCAGGCCGGTGCGGTGAATCGTCCCCATGTCGCTGATGCAGTAAAAGCTCAGGGCGCGGCGCAGCGGCTGTCCGTCGGGCGTCGTGGCGTCAACGACAGCGGCATAGCGGCCGGCCTGGACGGGGGACTTGACCGGCTCGGCGTCCGGCCCGAACCAGCGCACCGTCAGCGGCAGGTCGCCCACGAGCGGGCGCATCGTGGCCGCGTCCTTCCAGACGATGGTCGGGAATGTGCCCGACTGGAGAAAGTAACCCAGCTCGCCGATCGGCTCGACCTGCCAGTCGCCGGCCGTCACCAGGTAGCGCTGGCCGAGCTGCCGCGTGTTGCCGGCCTCGTCGTAGACTTCGAGCAGGAAACCCCAGCCCCCGCCGCGGTCGTCGATCTTCACCAGCACCGGATTGCGGCCGGCGCGGAGACGCACGGTGAAATTGTCCGACCATGGCTTCGCCCCGCGCTGCAGCGTCCACAGCCGATGCGCGAGCTCGCCGTTGACCCACACCTTCGCCGCGTCGTCGGAGCCGAAGTGGAAGTGGACGTCCTGCTCGATCGGCGAGTCGATGTATGCGAAGGCGTAGGCGATCGACGGCCCCCACGGCGCGAGGCTCCCGGAGCCGCCCTGCTGGGACATCGTCAGATTGTCCGCCAGCACGTGCGTCAGGTTGACGTACCCGTCGGGACGCGCTTCGGCCGCCACCGCGCCGGCGGCCTGCTCCTGCCCGTCGGGTGTGGTGAACGGCACGCTTGTGTTCCGCTCGATGATCGCGGCCGCCTCCCCGCCCAGCGCCGTCAGATAGTCGATGACGAAGCCTTCACGCGTGACGCCGTCGGCCAGCGGCTCGATCAGTTCCGGGTTCGGGAACGGGCCGAGCACCAGCCACTGGCGGACGAACCCGTCGTCCGACAGCGTGTGTGTCGGCGCGTCGGCGCCGGCCGCATGGTGGCACCACGCGAATGCGACCAGCAGGACTGCTGCGAACGTCCGTTGCCGCGGGAGTACTGTCATATTGCACCTCTGCTGTTGTTCACGTCGTTACGGCTTGATGAAGTCCACCGCTGTGCCGAACGCGTAGCCCTTGCCGAACTGCTCGTTGAGCCAGGCGTGCGACGCGCGGCCCTTCTTGTCGTGGAGATAGTCGGCCAGGTCAATGGTGTGGACCTTCGTCGGCGGTTCATAAGCCGGCGGATTGTCGGTCATGGTCTTCTGGAGTTCGAGGAAACGTCTGCCCCAGTGTTTGAGCCGCTTGGCGTCGCCGGTCCACAGGCCCGACGCGCCGCTGATATCCGCGTTCGGCTCGGGGCAGTCGGCAAAGGCCCAGTTCAGCCAGCCCCGGGCGCCGCAGCGCGCGGTGGTCCGCACCAGGTGCTCGCACCACATCGTCTGGTGCTCTTCGGGATAGGCGCACGGATCGCCGCGCAACTGCGGCCCGCCCTTCCAGCCGAACTCTTCCATCACCAGCGGCTTGCCTTCGCCCCGGGCGGCGCGGGCGATGATTTCCAGATAGCCCTGCTGCTGCGGGATTTCCGGGTCGATGCCGGCCTTGAGGCTCTGCACGATGGGGTAGAAGTGCTGGCTCATGTAGTCCACGTGTCTGGCCACCCGTTTGGGGCAGATGGCCGCGTATGACGTGGAGCCGAGGATCGGCGTCGACCACTGCACCAGCCCGACGGTGATCAGATTCTTCGCCCCCGCGCCGCGAATGGCCTGACATTGCCGGGCCGTCCAGTTCTCGCCCAGTTCCTCGAGGAAACGCACGTACGCGCGGTACACCTTGCGATCGACGCCCGCTCCGTTGGCGGGCACGAACGAGGGGGCGTCCGGTCCGAACGCGCCGGCCGCACGCTGCCGCCACTTGGCGGTGCGCGCTTCACTGGTCTTCTGCGGATCGTCATGCCAGCCGATGTGCGGCTCGTTGTAGAGATCCCAGGCGAAGACCGTCGGATCCTGGCCCCAGTGTTCCACGATCTTCACCCACAGCTCGCAGAGCATGTCGAGCTGCGCATCGTCGGCATAGACATCGCCGCGGCGGTGCTGGGGCATGCCCTCGATCCAGTTCGGCCCGCTGAAGATGATCCGCAGACCCCGCCGCTCGGCCATCCGCACCACCTGCTCAACCATGTCGAAGCCGCCATCGCTGTAGACCCCCGGCTCGGGGTTGAGCTTGCCGGTGTCCAGGAAGATGCGCAGGCAGTTGAGGCCCGCGTCCGCGATCTGCCCGAATTGGGCGTCGAAGCGCCGGGGATGGAAGTGCTCCCAGTTCTTGAACGGCCAGCCGGCGCCGATCGGATCGAAGTAGTTGCAGCCGTAGGGCGTCCAGGGTTTGCCCGTCGCCGCGTCGACAAAACCCGTGCCCGCGTCATCCACGCGAATGAAACCCGCCATCGTCTCTGCTCCCATGGAAATCACACCCACAAGCCGCGCCTTCGCCGCGAAGGCGCGGATCACGTCACCTCGCACGTTCCTCATCCCACGGCCGCGTGAACACCACCTCGATGCCGTGCGAGTGTTCGACGCCGCAGTGTTCCGCCAGCCAGGCGTTGTCCGGCCGGCCGTGATGCGACCAGAGGAACTCGACCAGGTCAATTTCATGCCGCACGGCCGGCGGCTGATAGCGCGGCCGCTCGGCCGTCAGCAGCGTCGCCCACTCCTGAAATCGCCGGCCCCAGTGCTTGAGCTGCGTCTCATCGCTGGTCCACAGGCCCGACGCGCCGGAGATGTCGGTGTTCGGATCGGGGCTGTCGGCATAGGCCCAGTTCAGCCAGCCGCCGGCCACGCGGCTGGTGATGCGCACCAGCGCGTCGCACCACAGCGTCTGATGCTCCGGCGGCCACGTCTTCTTCTCCCGGGGTACGCGCGCCCCGCCCTTCCACCCGAACTCCTCGATCACCAGCGGTTTGCCCGGCACGTGGGCGGCCCGGGCGACGATCTCCACATACCCCTTGCGCTGCGTGAAGTAAGGCTCGATCATGCCCACGTCCACATCCGGCAGCATGGGATAGAAGTGGATGGAGGTGTAGTCCAGATGCGCGCCGACGCGCCGCGCGTTGAACCCGCCGTACGCGTACGCGCCCGGCAAATGGATCGGAATCGAACTCTGGTGCATGCCCAGCGTGATGAGCTGCCGCGCCCCCGACGCGCGGATGGCCTCGCACTGCCGGACCACCCACTGCTCGGTGAGGTGCTCCTGAAAGCGGATGTACGTCGCATAAAGATCGCGTTCCTGGCCGGCCGGCTCCACCTGCGGAAAGTGGTCGCCCGGATCGCGGCCCAGGTATTCGCGGGCGAAGGCGCGCCATCGCTGCATGCGCGGCTGAAGCGTCGCATGGGCGGCATGGTCCGGCCGGGGCCAGTACACGCTCGGCTCGTTGTGCAGATCCCAGGCCATCACCGTCGGGTCGTCACCCAGGCGGGCCATGATCCGCCGCCAGAGGTTGCAGCGGTGATCGAGCACGCGCTCGTCACCGAACATGTCGCCCCATGCGTGCCGTGCCCGGCCTTCCCAGCCGTTGGGCCCGCTGTAGATGATCCGCAGCCCCGCCGCCCGCGCCAGATCGGTCATGCGCCGAACCTTGGCGAAGCCCTCGTCGTCATAGACGTCGGGGTCGGGGTTGAGCGTCGCGGTGTCGAGAAAGATGCGCACCGTCGTGAAGCCGGCCTCGGCGATCCGGCGAAGCTGACGTTCGACGCGCGCGGGATCGAAGCGGCTCCAGATCTTGGGCGCCCAGCCCGTGGCCGGATCGAAGTAGTTGCAGCCGATGGGAAGAAACGGCCGGCCGCTGCCCGTGTCGGCAAACCCATGCCCATCGCTGGACACGGTCACAAAACCGTCGGCACTGCTCATGCTGGATCACTCGCCCGGCTGATGGTCCGTCCCGCTCCCAGCGGCAATCGTCAGCCGGCGGCCGCGTGTCTGGCGCACGCCCGCTCCCGCAGGCGGCCCACCATGGCGACTGGCCGGGAAAAATCAAGTGCGTGCGGGTAAATCACTCGTGCCTGCACGCGTGGATCAGGTCGTCCAGGCTCGCCGTCGCCAGGCACTGCACCGTGTCGGCCGCGCCGTAGTAGATGCGCACCGTGCCGTCGTCCTCAAGGATCGAGCCGCAGGTGAACACGCAGCTCGGCGTCTGGCCGATCAGCTCGTAGGTCGTCTCCGGCGCGAGGATCGCCCGCTTCGACACGCCCACCACCTTGTTGGGATCCTTCAGGTCCAGCAGCATCACACCGAGCTGGTACACCGAATCATTGCACTGCGGCCGCACGCCGTGAATGATGCACAGCCAGCCTTCCTTCGTCTTGATCGGCGGGCCGCCGGGGCCGATCTTCGTCTGCGCCCAGCGCGTCGGCACGCGCGTCTTGACAATGCAGCGCGGCACGCCCCAGTGGATCAGGTCGGGGCTCTGCCCCGTGAAAATGTGCATCGCCCCCGGCACGTTCGGCCGATCCAGCCGCCAGTACTTGCCCTGAATCTTTTCGGGGAAGATCACCACATTGCGGTTGTCCGGCCAGGTCATCAGCCCCAGCCAGTCCCACTTCTCGAAGTTCCTGTCCACCTTGTACAGCCCGACCTGGCAGCCGTAGTCGGTGTGGCAGTTGTGCGTGACGTAGTACTGGCCCTCGACCTCGCAGATGCGCGGGTCGTGGTAGCTGCGCTGCCGGCCGCCGTCGACGTATTCGTGGTAGACCGGATCGTTCTCCGGATACGGCGCCGGCTGCGGGCGCGGCTTGAAGTGGATGCCGTCGGTCGAGTCGCAGACCCACATGTAGCGTTCCAGGGCCGAGTTCTCGACGCGGGCGACCATGGTGTACTTGTTCGGCCCCTGCTTGACGACGCCGGCATTGAAGGCCGTCACGATGTCGCCGGGAAAGTCCGCGGCCGTGAGAATCGGGTTCTGCGGATGCCGTTCGACGATGTACTTCTTCTTGCGGAGCATGACGAACCTTTCAACGCTGCGTGGGGTAAAAGACGCATCCATCAGGGCATTTCGAGCCAACCACTATAGCGACCACCTCAGGCCGCACCCTGCTCCGCCAAGGTGCGGATCACGCGCCGTTTCCGCCCGCGATCCGCGCGATCAGGTTCGTCGTGCTGCGCCCCTTCACCGGCGGGACCAGCAGCACCTGCCCGCCATACGCGTCGACGATGTCGTGGCCCACGACCTGGTCGCGCGTGTAGTCGCCGCCCTTGACCAGCACGTCGGGTTTCAGCGCCCGCAGCAGCGGGATCGGCGTGTCCTGCTCGAAGACGATGATGTAATCCACGCTCTCCAGTTCACTGAGCACCAGGACGCGGTCCGCCTCGGTGTTCACCGGGCGCGACGGACCCTTGAGCCGGCGGATCGACGCGTCGCTGTTGATCGCCACGATCAGCAGATCGCCCGCCTGCCGCGCCTGACGCAGGAGCTGAATGTGCCCCGCGTGCAGCATGTCGAAGCAGCCGTTGGTGAAAACGATCCGCCGCCCCTGGTCGCGGTGGGCGGCCGCTTCCACGATCAGTTGTTCGAGGTTGCGCAGCTTGCCGAGCTGCTGATGGTTCTGCTGCAGAAGCGACAGGAGAATCTCGCTCAGCGGAATGGGCACCACGCCGAACTTCTCGACTTCCAGCCCCGCGGCCGTGTTCGCCAGGCGCACAGCCGTGGGCCAGTCCGCCCCGTTGGCGATCGCGGCCGCGAGCATCGCCAGCACCATGTCGCCGGCCCCGACCACGTCGTACACCGCCCGCGCCTGCGTCGGAATCAGCCGCGCCGGCTTGCCGCGCTGCAGCAGCAGCATCCCCTGCTTATCGAGCGTCAGCGTCACCGCCTCGGCCCCGAGTTGTCGCAGCAGTTTCTGGCCCATCTTCCGCAGCGTCGGCTCGTCGCTGGCGGCCGGATCGCAGCCTGTGGCGCGGGCGGCCTCGGTGCGGTTGGGCGTGATGCACGTCGCCCCCTTGTAGCGGGCGTAATCGGTGATCGCGGCCGGATCCACCAGCACCGGCACGCGCGCCTGCTTCGCCGCCGCGATCAGGCTGCCGCACAATTCGGCCGTGAGCACGCCCTTGCCGTAATCCTCAAGGCACAGCGCCGCCGCGCCCTTGAGCAGCTTCCGCGCCGCGGCCGCGAGCTTCGCCGCCGCCTTCGCCGAGATCGGCTCGCGCGATTCCTGGTCCACGCGGAACATCCGCTGCGGATGGCGGTGCTGCGCCAGGCCGACGTAGTTTTCCTTGACCGTCGTCGGCCGATCGTCAGCCGGCAGGAGGCCCGACACATCGCAGCCGGCCTCGCGCAGGGCCGCGCGGATCAACCGCCCCGGCTCGTCTTCAGCCACGACGCCGACACACGCGACCTCGCACGCCAGCGCCCGCAGATCGAGGCAGACATTGGCCGCCCCGCCGGCCCGATGCTCGCGCTTCCGCACGTTGAGCACCGGCACGGGCGCGTCGGGGCTGAGCCGCTCGGCATTGCCGTGGATGTAGCGGTCGAGCATGAAGTCGCCGACCACCACGATTTTCCGCGGCTGCCAGCGGTCCATGAAGCGGATCAGGTCGTCGGTCGAAGGTGTGGTCGCTGGCATGCGGTGCTGCTTGGCAGGAAGGGCGATGACGGACGTTCTCTACGCCGCTTTCCGGAGATTCTACGGCATGGCATGGTCGTCACAAAGCGGCCTGGAAGTCGCATATACCGCCAGCGCCGCGGCGTCGGCAGCCGCGAGATGCCGGCGCAGCGTCGGTGTGAAGGCCCACGGGCCGGAGGCTGCATGCGTCAGTCCCAGGGCGCTGCGGCACGCGGCCGCGAGCGCGTCGATCCCGTCGCCGCGGGCGGCGCTGACGTGCAGGACCTCATGCCCGGTCGGCCGCACAGCCGGCTCATTGAGATCGCATTTGTTGACGACGAGGACATCGGGCTGGCGAGGCAGGTCGGCGGGGTCGGGCCAGTCGGTGCGCATGTCGCGCATCGCCACGAGTACATCGGCGTCGCGCACGACCTGCCGGGCGAGGGCGAGGGCGGCCATTTCGATGGCGTCGTCACTGACACGCAGGCCCGCGGTGTCGCACCAGCGGACGACCACACCTGGCGCTGCGGCGTGGCCCGGCTCGTGTTCGCGTCCGGGCAGTTCCGCCAGCCCGGCGACCCAGTCGCGCGTCGTGCCGGGAAGGTCAGCCACGAGGCTCGCCTGCCGTCCCATCATCCGGTTGCTCAGCGTGCTCTTGCCGACGTTGGGCCGGCCGACGACCACGACCGTCGGCGGCGTCACAAGGCGGTCGAGCGCGTCGCTGCGGACGAGAATCGCGGCGGCCGATTCGCGCTGCTCGTCCGATTGGGCAAGCCAGTCGCGCCACGCACGCGGCTGGTCGAGCAGCAGGTCGATCGCGGCCGGGCTGGCGGCCCGCGCCAGCGTGGCGAGCATGTCGGCTTCGAGATCGCTGTCGGCTTCGGGATAGATGTCGCGGTTCGGCGCATCGGGGTCGAGCGCGACGCCATGCTTTCGCAGTTCATCGAGCAACCGCTGCACAATGCGCTTGCCGCCGTGGGGCATGAGCTGGGCCCAGTCGCCCCGCAGCAGCACCGCCAGGCCGTCGTCGATGTCGCCGAAGCGCACGTAACGCAGACGGCCGGGCGGGACGGTCCAGTCATCGCGTCCCGTCAACGCGCTGAGGATCGCGGCCGCGCCGTGGCCGTGCAGTTGGACGAGTGCGATCGCCCCGGCATGCGGTGCGGTCGTGACGCAGGCACGAACGGATGGGCCGGCAGCGGTCATGTTCGGCGCGCCGTCTCATAAGGGCTGTAAGCCGGCAGCATCGGACGGCCGTGGGGGTGATTGACGATCTGCGCCGCCATGGCGACGACCGCCGCCAGCAGCGGCCACCACGATCCCGTGACCAGCACGCCCACCAGTCCGAAAAATGCCACGCCTTCGCACGCGGCCCACAGCAGCAGATTGCCCGCGAAGTAGCCCCGCGGCGCGACGGCATGGTCGCGCCAGTGCCGCTTGTAGATCTGGCCGCGGATGAAGTAGGCGATGGGCACGACGGTCACGAGCATGAGCAGGCCCGCGCCGGTCATGATCGACGCCAGATCCGGATCGGCGGCAGGCGCGTCGCCAAACGCGCCCGAAGTCAGAGCCGCGACGATCGCCCCGAAAGCGAATTCACCGAACAACAGCGCCGCCCACATGACGCGGGCGTTGCGCAGCACCTGCTTGCGTTCGGTCTCGACATCGGGCGGCAGGACATGGTTCATGGCCGACTCTCCGGGCGCATCACTCATTCTCCGCCGCCCGCATCGCCGTCCGCAGCGACACCGCCAGGCCGCGCAGCGTCAGGTCGGGCACGATCCGCTCGATCAGCGGGTAGTCGACAAACAGCGCGGCCGCGTCGCCGCCGGTGGCGATCACCATCGGATAGGCGCCGGCGATCTCGGCATACTGCTCGACCAGCTCGCGCACCATGCCGCGCAATCCGTGAAACACCGCCGAGCGCATCGCCTGCGACGTGCTGTGGCCGACCACCTCTTCCGGGGCCGCGAACTGCACGGCCGGGAGCTGCGCGGTCTTCTGCCGCAGGCTGTCGAGCATGAGCTGGGCGCCCGGGCCGATCGCCCCGCCGTGGAACGTACCCGCGCCGTCGACGAAATCGACGGTGATGGCCGTGCCCGCGTCGACGACGACGCACGCCTGCTGGAGCACGTCGTAGGCGGCCGCGGCGTTGAGCAGGCGGTCGTCGCCGACGATCGTGCCCGCGTCGACCTGCCGGCCGATGGGCACGGGCAGATCCTGCTCGATGCGCAGGATTTTCTCGCAGCCGGCCGCCTGGAGCAGGCGCGTGAGCGGCTCATCGAGCGCGGGCTTGACCGAGGCGAGCACCGCCGGGGCGAATGCCAGATCGCGCAGCGGCTCGACCAGTGCCGCCAGCAGCGCCGGCAGGGCGGTCTCCAGCTCGTCGTTCGTCACCACGTGCTGCGCGACGCACTCGCCGTCGATGAAGCAGCCCGCGGCCGTGCGCGTGTTGCCGATGCTGACCGCCAGGAGATTGACGGACGTGTCCTGATTCATGTCGCCTCCCGTGGCTGCTCCCCCGGCGCCTCTTGCGG
>CAZUUQ010000028.1:22517-32504 GCA_964622625.1 uncultured Phycisphaeraceae bacterium
CCTCTTGCGGTGTGGCGGCCGCCGGGTCACTGAGATCCAGCGTCTCGGCCGACCGTGCCGTCTCGGCCGCCCGCGCTGCTTCGAGGCTGCTCCAGCAGGCTTCGAGCAGTTGCACCAGCCCTTCCCCGGTGGCGCTGCTGATGGCCAGCGGCGTGACGCCCAGGGCGTGTTCGATCAGTTCGACGGCCGCGGCGCGGTCGGCCGGGTCGCGGCCCGCCAGGTCGAGCTTGGTCAGCACCAGAAGCTGCGGCTTGGCCGCAAGGTGCTCGGAATAGCGGGCCAGCTCCTGGCGCACCACATGGTAATTGTTCACCGGATCGGAGCCGTCGGCCGGCTCGATTTCCAGCAGGTGCACCAGCAGGCGGGTGCGCTCGATGTGGCGCAGAAAGCGCGTGCCCAGCCCGTGGCCGGCGTGGGCGCCTTCGATCAGACCGGGGATGTCCGCGATCACAAGCCGGCGCTGGCCGGGCAGCTCGGCGATGCCGAGGTTCGGTTCAAGCGTGGTGAACGGGTAGTCCGCCACGCGCGGGCGGGCGTGACTGACCTTGCTCAGCAGTGTGCTCTTACCGGCATTGGGCTTGCCGATCAGGCCCACGTCGGCGATGAGCTTCAATTCCAGGCGCAGATTCCGCTGCTCGCCGGCCTCGCCGTGGGTGAACTGCCGCGGCGTCTGGTTCGTGGGCGACTTGAAGTGCTCGTTGCCGAAGCCGCCGCGCCCGCCGCGGGCGATGAGCACGCGCTTGTTCAGCCGATCCATGTCGGCCAGCAGCTCGCCGGTGTCGGCGTCGTAGATCAGCGTGCCCGGCGGGATCCGGATTTCCAGGTCGGCCCCGGCCTTGCCGCTGCACTGGCGGCCCGCGCCGGGCTGGCCGGACTCGGCGTGCCAGTGGTGGCGGCCGGTGAAGTCCAGCAGCGTGTCCACGCCGGGTGTGGCGACGAGATACACGCTGCCGCCGTCGCCGCCGTTGCCGCCGTCGGGCCCGCCCTTGGGAATGTACTTTTCACGACGGAAGCTGACGGCCCCATCGCCGCCGCGGCCGCTGCTCACGAAGATCGTCGCCTGATCGACCAGCACCGTCAGCCTCCGCCGCGCGTCAGCCAGGCCCGCCCCCGGGACAGACGGGCCGAAAGAAAACGGGCGCCAAAGCGGACGCCCGCGAGTCATCGTATCGAATCGAATTGCGCGGCCTTCGGGTCAGTCTGAATCGGGGTCAGCCGGGGTCAGCCAGGGGTCAGCCCGCCGAGCGGACGTGGACGTGGCGGCCCTGGAACTCGACGATGCCGTCAGCCAGGGCGAAGAGCGTGTCGTCCTTGGCGCGGGCGACCTGGAAGCCGGGCTTGAAGGGCGTGCCGCACTGGCGGACGATGATCGTGCCGGTCCGCACCGTTTCGCCGCCGTAACGCTTGATGCCGCGGTACTGCGGGTTGGAGTCGCGGCCGTTCTTGGAGCTGCCCTGTCCCTTCTTATGTGCCATGGCGGTGTCCTCGCTGTCTCGCCGTCTCGCTGTCGCGGCCTGTCGCGGGCCGGAGGCCTGCCCGAGCGGTCAAGCCCCACAGTGTATCACGGCCGATCCCTGCCTGGCAACCGACCGGACTTCAGCGTGCCTGGCGGTCGGAAAGGCCCGCAACGTCCTGATCCGGCCACAGCAGCCGCACGCCGAAGCCCGCGGGGAGGCGCTGGTCGGGGTTGTCGATGACGAAGACGCAGCGGAAGGTCTGGCTGGCGGGGTCGATGATGGGGTCGATGGTCTTGAGGACGGCCGAGAGTTCGCCATGGACCGGCGAGCCGGCCCCGAGCGTGTACGTCGCCCCGCGTTCCAGCCGGCCGTAGAGATCGACGGGCAGGAAAATCTGGGCCTCGAGCACGTCAAGCCGCGCCAGGGCCAGCAGCTTGTCCTGCGTCTCCAGGCTGACGCCGGGGTCGGCAAGGGTGCGGATGACGGTGGCGTCGAAGGGCGCTCGCACGTGGTACAGCGCGAGACGCTCTTCTTCGAGACGCAGGCGCACCTGGGCCAGATCATGGTTCTCGCGGGCCTGCTCGGCCGTGGCTTGGGCGTGGTCGCGCTGAAGACGCATGCGGCGCACCTCCCACTCGCTGGCCGCGTCGGTGGCGTGGATGCGCTGGATGTTCTCGAACATGATCTGGGCCTCCTCGGCCGCCAGATCAGCCTTGCGGATCTCGGTCGTACTCTGCGCCTGGAGGCGGGCCCCCTCGGTGGTGACGGCCTGAAGGCGGTCGTCCATCTTGGCCAGCACCTGGTCGACCGCGACGCGATCGCCCTCCTCGACGAGCATCTCAGCCAGGATGCCCTTCATCGGCGCGCTGAGCGTCACCTGCTTGACCGGCAGGGCCAGCCCCTGCATCTCGAATCCGGGCGCGTCCTCGCCGCCGTCGGGCGACTGCGCGGCAAGCGGCAAGGCGGCGAACACGACCGGGAGGCACATCAAAAAACGGCGAAGCGGCAAGACCCATACGCACATGGCGGCACTCCCGTGACAGGCACGTTCAATGCCACGCCGCGCCACGGCCCCGATGCCGCGGCCGCGCCGTGAACAATGGACAGGATTGTACCCCCGCCGCGCGCGGCATGAGGCAGGGACGGGCCGCGGCGGGAAGGCGCGCGGATCGACCTTCACCGCCGCCGGCGCAGCAGGGCCGTCGCGGCCAGCAGCAGCGTGGCGATCGACGCCGGCTCGGGAATGATCGCGCCGCCGCCCGACGGCGGGCTGGCGATCAGCAGGCTGATGAAGGGGTTGATGTCCTCGGTGTTCACGAAGCCGTCCTGGTTGATGTCGGCCCGGATGGCGTAGTCGGGACTGGTCAGGGCCGCGATGAAGGGGTTGATGTCCTCGGTGTTCACCTGTCCGTCGCCGCTGACGTCGCCGACGAGCACGTCTTCGTCAAGCGTCATCAGCACCCAGAGGAAGTTGCCGAAGGTCGGCCAGGTGCCCTGGTTGTACATCTGCTGGTTGTAGTTGACCAGGGGAACCTCGCCCAGGGCGCTGCCGACCGCGGACATGTCGAACGTGGGCAGGTTCGCGATCGCATCGGCCAGGTCCATGCCCCCGTTGGGCGGCGTGGAGCCGAAGGTGTTGGCCTCGATCACCTTGCCGAAGACGGTGAAACCGATCACGCCCGGGTTGTCGGCGAAATCGAGGAACGTGTTTTCGTCGGACATGTTGATGAACCACTGGCTTGAGGAGCTGTTCTCGTCGGTGCCGACGCGGGCCATCGCCAGTGTGCCGCGGGTGTTGGACATCAGGTCGCCGTTCCACTCGCTGTCAATCGTGCCGAAGGTCGTGATGGGCACGGCCATGGCATAGCCTTCGTCGTCGTTTTCGACAGTGAACCCGCCGCCCTGGATGACGAAGGGCGAGCCGTCCTGGAATGCGGCATTGCGATGGACGATGCTCCAGTCGTAGAGGCCCTCTGTGATGTACTGCTTGAAGTTTTCGACGGTGTTGGGAGCGATGTCGTTGTAGAGCAGCAGGTCCATGCCGGCGCTGACGTATCCCTGATGGGCCGGGCTGTACCAGACGTAGTCGACGTGGACGATGTTGCGTCCGACGCCGGCGAAGGCCGCCGGGGCCAGCAGGAGCGTGAGCATCGCGGCCGTCAGCCAGCCAGCGCGGCGCGGCAGGCGCCCCGCGGCGCGCGGGCCGGCGTGCGCATTGGACTTCCGCGGCCGGCGCAGCAGCAGCGCCAGGCCGGCGGCCAGCAGACCCGCGGACGCCGGCTCGGGAATCACCGCGCCGCCGCCTTCGCCCGGTGTGACGAACGGCGGGTCGTCGTGCGGCGAAACCCAGGCGGCAAACAGGCTGGTGAACTGCTCGCGCTCGGCCGCGTCCAGCACGCCGTCGCGGTTGAGGTCGAGCTGGAAGTGATAATCCACGTCCGTGAACGTGGCCAACGTGTTGTAGGCGAGAAGATCCTGCAAGGTGATCACTCCATCGTTGTTGACGTCATGTGGCGGCGGTGCTTCACTGCCGAAGTTGGTGAAGAACAGCAGATAGTCGGCATCGTCGATCACGCCGTCGCGGTTCAGATCGCCCGAGAACAGATAGTCGTTGGTCCCGTTGTAGAGCAGCATGAAGGGGTTGAAGTCGTCGGCGGTGACATCGCCGCTGAGGTTGACGTCGCCCCAGACCACGGTGCCGATCTTGTCCACCAGCAGCCAGCGGTCGACGTTGTCGATCAGGCCGTCGGCATTGAGGTCCGCCTGCCAGAGCCGGTCGGCGACATTGGCGTCGAACTCGACATCGAACAGCAGGGCGTCGGTGACGTTCACTGTGCCCTTGAAGTCCAGGTCGCCCAGTTGAGGGGTCTTGCCCACGGTCTGCACACTGGTGAACAGCAGGTTCTGCGCGGTGAGCTTCTTGCCGGTGTTGTAGTCGGTCTGCGTGTAGTTGACCACGGGCAGGAAGTTGCCGCCGCCGACCTGGGGGGCGAAGGCGTCACTGAACTCGAACACCGGCAGGCCGGCGATCGCGTCGGCCAGCGCCATGCCGCCATTCAGCGTCGAATAGGCGCCCCACTGCGTGCCCTGCGGCATGGGGGTGCCCGCATAGGGCAGCAGCATCCCCGGCATCATCACTTCGCCGAAGGGCGTGTAGCCCAGGGCGTCGAAGTCGTTCGCGTTGTTGTCGCTGAGGTTCAGCAGCCAGCGGCTGGTGGTCGTCGCGGCCGTCTGACCCATGACGTCGTAGCTCGCCAGCGTCCCACGCGTGTTGGACAGCGGCAGCGTCGGATCGGCCAGCAGTTCGCTTGCGATGGGCGCCGAGGCCTGCACGGGATGCGCGACCAGACCGCCGCCGGACGAACTGACCCAGTAGTCGCCGCTGGAAAAGAACTCCGCTCCGCCGAAACTGGACAACCTCAGGCGATCCACGACGTTGTAGGTGTATTCGCCGCTGTCGGCGTAATCGAGGAAGTTGTTCACGGCATTGGGGGCCAGGTGATCGTAGAGCACCACGCTGAAGCCGTTGGAGACAAACCCGCCCTGGCCGGGGCTGTACCAGGTGAAGAGCACCTGGGCGACGCTCTGGTACGTCTGGGCCCGGGCGGTGGAAGCGGCGCCCGCCAGCGTCAACAGCACAGCCGGCATCACAAACAGCAAGGCGGAGCGCTTCATGGTCCCTCCGATCGCGCCGCCGCCGGGCGCCCGTCGGGCGAGGGGCGGCTGGCGTCGTGTCTTCAAGGGTTAACACGGCCCGGGGCCGATGCCAGCCGGCCGCTTTGCCGACGTGCCAATCGTTGCCCGGTCGTTCGGGTTGTAACGGCCCACCCGCGGCCGCGGTGCCCTGATTCTAACCTGCCGCTCCCTTAAGCCCAAGAAAAAAAGCGGTCCCCGACCAGGGACTTGCCCAGCTTCCCTTATAGGCACAGAGCTGCCGCGAAACCCCGGAGCGCCGGGCGATTCGCCGCGCCTCAACCCAGCTTCGCCAGCATCCCCACCACCACAATGCCCGTCCCGATCGCGTAACTGCTCCAGTCCCGCAGCGCGTACAGCACCGGGTCGTCAGACACCTTGTCGTCGCGGGCCAGCCACCAGATCCGCGCGATCCACGCCAGCAGCAGCGGGCAGACCAGCAGCAGCCACGTCGGCGAGGCATACAGTTTCGCCACCGCGGCACTGTTGACGTACGCGGCCATGACCAGCGTCGATGCCGCCCCCGCGCCGATCCCGAACCACGCCACCGTCCGTCGATCGCTCAGGACGTAACCCCGGCCGCCAAGCTGTCGGCTCGCCGCGCCCGCGCGCGTCGCCGGCCATGCCATTGCCGCGGCCGCCGCCACGCGCAGCTCGATGTAACGCTTCAGCAGCGCCAGGCTCACGAAGATGCACAGCGAAAACGCGATCAGCCACGGCGAAATCCACACACCCGTCGCCGCGCCGCCCGCCCACAGCCGCAGCGTGTACAACCCCGCCAGCGTCATCACATCGACCACCACCAGCCGCTTGAGCAGCAGCGAGTAAATCATCGTCGTCAGCCAGTAGACGCCCAGCACGACGAGAAACGGCCGCGGCAGCGCCCACGCCAGCGCGACCGCGCCCGCCAGCAGCAGCGCTGCCGACGCCGATGCCGCCGCGATCGACAACCGCCCCGCGGCGATCGGCCGATGACGCTTGGTCGGATGCGCCCGGTCGGCCGCCAGATCCAGCAGATCGTTGACCAGGTACACCGACGACGCGCACAGGCTGAAGGCGATCAATCCCAGCGCCGCCGCGACGACCAGCGCCGCGTTACCCAACTGGTGCGACAACGCCACCGGCGCCAGCAGCAGCAGGTTCTTGGTCCACTGGTGCGGCCGCATCGCGCGCAGCAGACTCGTCCCGCCGCGCGAACTTCGCACATCTCCGTCAAACCGGCGCACCGATTCGCCCCGTGCCCGCAGCAGCCGCCGCGTCACCGCCCGCGACCGCGTCACGACCATCGGCTCGGCGCTGGCGGCCCAGATCGGCGTGTCGGCCCGCGCGTCGCCGATGTACGCGAAAGACTTGCTGCCCGTCACCGCCAGCGCGTCAGCTTCGATCGCCGCCAGTTTCCGCACGCCCTTGAGATTCACCGAACCGTCACTGCCCAGCACCGCGTCGAACAGGCCCACGTGGTCGGCCACGGCCTGACCCGGCAGCGCGTCGCTGCCCGTGGCCAGCACCACCCGCCGACCCGCCTGCTTCTGCTGACGCAGATACTCGACCACGTCCGCCCGGTACGGCAGCAGGGCCGGGTCGATGACCACCCGCCGCGCTATCTGCCGCTTCATCGCCGCCCGGCCGCGCAGCAGCCACAGCGGCACCAGCGGCAAGTCCCAAGGCCGCTGCCGCGCCAGCGCCGCCAGCGACTCGCCCAGCATGTCCGTACGCAGCAGCGTGCCGTCCAGATCGACGTACAGCGGCGCATCGGGTTGTCGCGGCGGTGTCGGCATGGCGCGGGCGCGGAGCGCGGGGTGCGGGACGCGGGTCCGTGAAGACAATATCGGCTCGCCACCCGGTCAGGCGAAGAGATTCATGCGGTCCCACGGCCCCCAGCGGTAACGCAGCCACTGGGCGATGGCCAGAATGATGATGTACAGCGTCGCCGCCAGCCACGGCCCGACGCTGCCCCACGCCGGCCGGAAGACCGTCATCACCCACGCCAGACCCACCAGCAGCAGCACCACCAGCAGGCCGTTGACCACCGCCGTCCACAGCGTGTCACCCGCGCCGCGCAGGGCCGACATGAACGTGATGTTCATCGCGTCGAAAACCTGGAACACGGCGCAGAAGATCAGCAGGTAGCCGCCCACGCGGATCACGTCGGGATCGTCGCTCAGCAGGGCGATCAGATGCCCCCGGCCGATGAGCATGGCCAGGCCGATCGATCCCATGTAGAGCATCATCATGCCCAGGCACCAGCCGACGAACCGCCGCGCCTGCGCCGAATCGCCGCGGCCCAGGCACTTGCCCACCGCCGCCGTCAACGCCGCCCCCAGCCCCACCGCGGGCATGAAGGAAATCTCCAGGAACTTCCACGACACGTTGTTGGCCGCCAGGTGTACCGTCCCGAACATCCCCACCAGCACATTGGCGAAGAACGTCCAGCCGATGATGTCCGTGGTGAACTGCACGCCCATCGGTGTGCCCACCCGCGTCAGCCGTGCCAGCCGGCTCCAGCTAGGCCGCCACATCGACCACACGGCATACGGCCCGCGATAGCCGGGCAGCAGCAGCCAGGCGAACAGAATCACCACATGCAGGATGCTCGCGATCACCGTCGTCCACGCCGCCCCGGCGATGCCCATGGCCGGAAAACCGAAGTGGCCGAAGATCAGCGCGTAGTTGCCCACGACGTTGAAGACATTGGCCACGACGGTGGCGACGAGATTGACCCGCGGGCGGTGGATGCCGTTGAAAAAACCGCCGATGGCGACGCCCGCGATCGCCGGACCGATGTGCAGCAGCCCGATCTGCGCATAGGCGACTTCCATCGCCTGCAGTTCGGCCGGGTGGTCGAACCAGGCGAAGATCGCCGGCATCACCGGCCAGAAAGCCAGCACCGCCAGGCCGAACGCCACGCTCAGGTACACCCCCTGCCACATGTAGGCCGAGCATTCCCGCAGCTCACGCCGGCCGTAGCACTGGGACGCCAGCGTGTTCACCGCCTGCACCAGGCCCATGCCGAAACTCACGCCGCAGAACAGCAGCATCCCCGCCGGCAGAATCGCCGCCTGCGCGTCCGTGCCGAGTTGCGACACCATGGCGAAATCGACGAAGCTCATCACCGTCCGCGAGATCATCGAGGCGATGATCGGCCCGGCCAGCAGCAGAAGCTGCACGGGAATCGGCCGCGGCAAAGCCAGCGTCACGTCGATGGAATCGGAAGTTGGCGGGGCGGCGGTGGTCATGGCTCGTCGATGCGGGACACCGAAAACACAACCCCGATCACGCGACCGGGGCTGGGCGAATCTTCCGCGGACTGACAATGTTCAATTTTACCAGAAGCCGAGCGCATCGGCTTGTGGCGCGGGCGATGGGCGCAGCCGCGCCCGCGGCGCCGTTGGCACGGCCAGCGGGAGCAACGCAAAAAAAGGCGACGATCCTTGTGGAATCGTCGCCCGGAGGGAAAAGAGAGACGCCGAGTGTGGAGAGGCGGGGCGGCGGCTCGCGGCCGCCAGGCTCGCGCCTCGGATGGACTTATCGGCTGGATCAGGCGTCGGTCAGCAGCATGCGGGCCTCTTCGGTGGCCTCTTCGAGCTGGTCGGCGACTTCCTGTACCGCCTCTGCCGAAAGTAGGGCCTGCTGGAGGATGCGGCCGTCGATGTCCGTGGTCTCGACGTCGCGGCTCCAGCCCAGGCCCGCCCGTGCCGCGAGGATGTCGGCCAGGTGCACCATCACCGCCAGCGTGCGATGACCCTCGGCAAGCTCCAGCGGCCGATGGTGGTAGCCCGTCACGTAGATCACCGACTTGGGGAACTTCCACATCTGGCACAGGCCCGTGCCGAACTGCTCATGATTCGCGCCCAGGGCGGCGGTCTCGGCCGCGCGGAAACCCATCGCGGCGTCGGCGTCGGTCTTCTCGATCGCCTCGACGAACTTCTGCCGCCGCGCCTGCATCTCGACAATGATCCCCAGGTCGTGAATCAACCCCGCCAGAAACGCCTCGTCAGGCAGACCGAGCCCGGCCTTCTGCGCCAGCAGCCGGCTGCCGGTGGCGACGGCGATCGAGTGCGTCCACAGGTCGCGGGCGTTGAAGCTCGGACAGATCTGCCCGCCGCGGAACAGCTTGGCCAGGCTCGCGGCGATGGCGATGTTCTTCACCGCGTTGAGGCCCAGCAGCACGATCGCCCGGTTCAGCGACGCGATCTGCCCCGGCAGGCCGTAAAACGCGCTGTTGACCACCTTCAGAATCCGCGCGCCCAGAGCCGGGTCGTTGGTGATGACCCGATTGAGGTCCTGGGCCGTCGAGTCCGGATCCTCGACCAGCCGGATGATCTTGAGCGTGACTTCCGGCAGCGTGGCGATGTGGCTGATCTCGCGGATCGCCTCGCGGACGATCCGCTCCTGCTCGCCGTTCATGATGCCCGCCGGTGTGCTGGTGTCTTGTGCCGCCTGGCTCATGGCCATGGCCTCCTGTGAAAGGTGTCGGCCGATCAGGCACGCGTCGCGGGCAGCGGTGTCGGTCTGTGAATTACCGTGCAGCTTCCGCATGCGGGCGCATGGACGCGATATCCCCGCCGCCTCTGGTTTCATCGACCCGTTCCGCGGCACACTTAACTGTCTCCGGAGTCTCGACATCCGCAAACGCCGGCACCTTCCGCCGCCGGCATACGCGGTTGCATGCGGCCCGTCAGGGCCTAGGCTTAGGGCATGTGGCGAATCGAATGGCGTCAAAGTCCGTACGGTTCCGGCATCGGCTCCTCAGGGGCCAACGACCAGGCCTACTGGCCGGGATGGGCGGTCAAGGCGGCCATTCTGGCAGCGGTGCTGGTTGTGGCCGTCCCACTGC
>CAZUUQ010000029.1:0-32131 GCA_964622625.1 uncultured Phycisphaeraceae bacterium
GTCCACTTCCTGGCGAATGACGCTGGTGATCTCGTCTGTGTTGATCTTCATGGTGGATTCCGAAGGGGTCAGGGACCAAGGGCTCAGGGACCAAGGGACCGAGGTTGCATCTATTTCGTGGGCATTGGCTTTCGTACACTTCGTATCAGGCCGTTCAACAGGCGTTCGACTTCCGCCACAAGTTGGGGCATGGTATCCGCATCCACGTATCCAAGGTCGCGGGCGATCCGGGCATGTGTCTGCAGTTCATATGCCGAGCCCCGCGCCATTTCCAGAAAGCGGGCGTAATCCGCGCGGCTGCCGCGGCCGTAACCCTCGGCAATGTTCGACGCAATGCTTACCGCCGCCCGCCGCATCTGTTGACAAAGCCCAAATCGCTCCTCGTCCGGAAATATTCTCGTGCAAGCGTACACGCTCAATATCAGTTCGTAAGCGCGCTGCCAGGCGATCAAGTCTTCATACGACCGGATCTCGCTCCGCCCCGCCGCACCCCTCCGCGCTTCTCCCATGCCCGTCTCCCCCTCGGTCCCTGACCCCTTGGTCCCTCGGTCCCTATTCCGCCAGCAACTCACGGGTCCGCTGCCGCGCGTCGTCGCGGCCGGTCTGCACCAGCTTGCGCCGCATCCGCTTCAACTGCGCGGCCACCGAGCCGTCGATCAGGCGGTCCCCTACGCGCAGCTTCAGGCCGCCGATCAGCGATGGGTCCACGTGCTGATTGAGAATGACGTTGCGGTCGATGGCGCGGCCCACCGCGGCGGCGACGGACATGGCCTCATGTTCGGACAGCGGCACGGCCACATACGCGTCCACTTCGCGCACACCGCGATGCTCCTCCGCCAGGGCTTCGAAGGACGCGAGCATCCGCGGCAAAGCCGCCAGCCGGTGTTTGCGGTTGACCACCTGGACAAAGCGGTAGAGCACGTCGTGCACGCGGCCGCGGAAGATCCGCTCCAGACTCGCGGCCCGCCGACTGACGCTCACCAGCCGACTCGCCAGCAACACCCGCAGGCCCGCGTCACGGCCGATCAGCTCACGCAACTGCTCGACCTGCCGGGCGATTTCGTCCACCGCGCCTGCTTGAAGCGCCAGGTCCAGCAGGGCCTGGGCGTAGGTCGTCGCCAGCGAGTCCTTCATGTCAGCGGCCGTGGCCATCCATGCATCCTTTTCATGCGCTCGTGTTCATGCGTTCATGCAGCATTGCCCGGCGCCTGCGGGGTTTGTCAGTTGGCGCGATCGTCGCCGTCGGCCAGTTCCGCCAGGGCGGCGCTGACCAGGGCCTGGTGATCCGATGCGTTCAGTTCACGCTGGAGGATGCGACCGGCGATCCGCGTCGCCAGCGTGGCGGACTGGGCATAAACATCGCTGACCGCCTGCTGCCTGGCCGACTCGATCTCGCGCAGTGTCCGCTGGCGCTGCTGTTGAATCTCCTGGTCGGCCTCGTGGCGAAGTTGCGCGCCCAGCTTCTGCGCTTCGACGCGGGCCTGTTCGACCAGCCGCTGCGCTTCGACGGCCGCCTCGGACAGCTTCTTCTTGTACTCGGCCAGCGTGGCGTTGGCGGCCTTGGCCGCGGCCTCGGTCTCCTCGAGGTCGGCCTTGATGCGGTTCTCGCGGTCCTGAAGGCCGGTGAGGATCGGCCCCCAGGCGTAGCGATAGAGCAGCGCCAGCAGCAGCAGGAAGACGATGACTGTGGCGATCGACTGGTAGATCGTGCCGGCAAACGGGTTGGGCCCGTGCGCTTCCTCGGCCGCGAGCAGAGGCCCGGCGGCGGTCAGCAGCGTGACGAAGCTGAGCGTGAATGTCGTCGGTTGTCGCATGGTGTCGTCCTGTCGTCTTTTCTGGTCGTCGGCCCCGTGCCGTCCCACCGCGAAGTTGCGCCTGGTCCCGGTGGAGCGGCACGCGGCCGAAGTCGCGTGCCGAATCTGTGTGCCGCATCCGCGTGCTGCGTGCGATTACTTGAGCACCACCAGCAGTGTCACGACCACGCCGAAGAGCGTGAAGCCTTCGATCAGGGCCGCGGACAGCAGCATGGAGGTGAAGATGCGTCCGCCGGCTTCGGGCTGGCGGGCGATGGCCTCGACGGCCGAGCTGCCGATGTTGCCGATGCCGCGGGCCGCCCCCATCACCACCAGGCCGGTGCCGATGGCCGCGCCGACATAAGCGCCCTGGATGCCGCCGGGGAACACCCACGACGAACTGGCCGCGACGGCGTCCTGGTCGCCATGGGCGTCCTGTGCCATCACGGGAACGGCCGAGAAAAGAATGGCTGCGAGTCCTGCGAGAATCAGAAAAGTGCGCATCGATCGAATCTCCAAACGGTTTCGACGCGGCGAGGTCGCGTCGGGTGTTGTCCCCGCCCTCGCGGGCTGTCCAGCCGCCTCACTCGACCGGCGCCGGGGACATGGTTCACTTGCCAATTCGCTTCAGCCGGCCGCGCCGGCGTCGCGGTTACACCATGGCCTTCGTCGTTCAGCCATGAGTCTGCATCGCCGCTTCGCCCGCCTCGTGCCCGTCATGTTCATCGTGGCCGTGGTGTTCGTCGTGTTCGTGCACGACCAACTGACCCAGGAACAGGCAGGTCAGGAAGGTGAAGATATACGCCTGGATGAACGCGACCAGGATTTCGAGCACGTTGATGGCCGTCGCGCCCAGCAGCGGAATCACCGCCAGCCCGTAGCCCGCGGCGCCCCCGAGATTCTGAATCAGCGCGCTGATGAAACTCAGCAGCACCGCCAGAATGATGTGCCCGCCGGTCATGTTGGCGAACAGCCGCAGCGCCAGCGCCAGCGGCTTGACGAACATGCCCATGATCTCGACGGGAACCATGATGACCCACATGAACCAGGGCGCCCCGGCCGTCAGGTGCTTGACGTAGCCGACCGGATCCTTCGTGAACGCCACGCCGTTCCAGAACAGAAACGCAATGGCCGCCAGCGCCCCGGTGACCCAGATCGACTGCGTGGCCGTGCCGCCGATGCCGTGTTTGTTGTTGACCTCGTAGAGCAGCGGCGTGGTCCAGTCCAGCAGCGGGATCAGCCCCAGCAGGTTCGACACGAGGATGAACCAGAACAGCGTCCAGAGCATCGGCGTGTAGCGATCGGTCTGGTCGCCGAGCACGGGACGGAAGACGGCTTCGCGCAGGTAAAGGCAGACCGATTCGACGAGGTTGGCCCACAGGCCCTTGGCCCGCAGGTCTTCGAGGCTGCCGCTGTGGCCCGTGGCGATGCGCCGGGCCGCGGGAATGACGATCGCGGCCGTGACCAGCGCCCCCAGGAGCAGCATGACCGTGACGTTGGAGACGTACCACTGGCCGAGGATCGGCTTGTCCGTCACGTGGTCCACGGGATTGGCGGCCGCGAGCAGCGGAATCATGGTCAGGCGTTTCCTTTCAGGGGCGTCACGGGTACGAGCGGCCGCTCATCGCAGCGCCAGAGATGGCGGCCGACAAACGCGGCTTCGACCGCCAGCAGCGGCAGGTGCGTCGCCATCAGCGCGACGGCCATGACATCGACAGGCAGTTCGGTTCGCCGGGCCGCGAGCATCAGCGCGAGAATCGCGATCAGCACGCGGCCGGCCGCGCCGATGAAGTAGCCCCACACGACGGGCATGACGCCGCCACGCGCCATCGCGGCCACGGGCGCCAGCCCCGCCACCGCCGCGAACGCGGCCGCCAAAGCCCCGGCGTCAATCGCCCGGCCCGGCCACGTCGGCAGCAGCAGACGCAGCAGCAGCCAGGCCGCGAGGGCCGCGGCCATCATCACGGCGATGATGCGGCCGGCGGGGAGGGCGTGATGGACGTGGCGGGTTGGGGGCATCGTCGGTGAGGAATCGTGATGGTGGTGTGGCGCGGTGTCGTGCGGGATCGTGTGCGGTGTGTTGCGCGGGTACGAGTCGTTCAGTCGCGAAAAAAGCGTTTCCCTTCCAGGTAGAGGCGGTAGATGCCGCCGACCGTTCCCACCAGCAGGCCCAGGAGCATCAGCCACGGCCTGGATCCGAGCCTGCCGTCGAGCCACCATCCGCCGAGGGTCAGCAGGGCCACCGCCCCGGCGAACTCGAAGCCGCTGCCGATCAGCGTCAGGGGGCTTGGTCCGTCCGACTTTGATCCCGCGTCCGTGCGGCCACGCTGGGGCGGCTTGGGCGGCTGCGGGCGGCCAGACATTGTCCGCTCCTGATCCGTTCGGATCCCGCCGCGGGTTGCCCGGCGGCGGATCAACTTCCGGGCCCGCCCGTGAGCCGGCCGCCACGGCTAAGTGCCGGTGGCTGCACCGGTAAAAACCGCAGCCCCAAAAAATATAGGCCGGCGCCGGCAGTGTCAACACCGCGGCTCGACCGCCCGCGCGGTCATTGCAGCGCTGCCGACCCGCCGATGATCTCCGACAGTTCCGTGGTGATCGCCGTCTGCCGGGCGCGGTTGAACCTGCGGCTCAGGAGCTTGCGCATGTCGCCGGCCGCGTCGGTGGCGGCCTTCATCGCCTTCATCCGGGCCACATGCTCGCCCACCACCGCTTCGTTGAAGCACTGATACAGCCGCACCTTCACCGTCGCCGGCAGCAGTTCCGCGAGCAACTCCGCGGCCGGCGGCGAAAAATCGTAGTCCACTTTCGCCGCCCCCGGCGCGGCCGCGGTCGCCGCAGTCGCGCCGATTGTTTCAGGCGACTGTTCGGCCGGCTCGGGCTTGCGCAGGGGCAGCAGCGTCGTCACCGTTGGATATTGCCTGCCCACCGACTCGAAGGCCTGGTGAATCACCTTCACCGCGTCGTATCGGCCGGCGACGAACTCCGCCATGTACCGCTCGGCGAGTTCCTCAATCTGCTCATAGCGCGGCTGATCGCCGAAGGCGCTGTGGAACGCTGCGACGGGCGTGCGGCTGTAGCGACACCAGCCGGCGGCCTTGCGGCCGACGACTTCCAGTTGAATCTGCTCGCCGACCCGCCAATCGGGGCGGTCGGCCCGGTAGGCGGCGAACCGCCGAATCAGGCTCGCGTTGTACCCGCCGCACAGCCCGCGGTTGGAGGTGATCAGCAGAACCAGCTCGCGTCCGACAGCCGGGTCCGGCGACCGCAGCAAGGGATGGTCCGCTCCGCCCCCGCCGCCCGCGGCCGAGACCTCGCCCACCAGCTCGGCGATCTTGCGGCTGTAGGGCCGACTGGCCGTGGCCCGGCGCATCGCGGCTGTAAACCTGGCTGTGGCAATCATCTGCATCGTCTTGGTGATGCGCTGGATGTTGCCGACGGCCTTCATCCGGCCCTTGATTTCACGCGTCTTGGCCATGGGGCCAAGATCATAGCGTGCCCGGCCGCGGCAGCCAAGACCGCTACTCACGCGGCAGGTGTTGCCCGCGCGCTTTGCCGGCGGGATGATGACCGCCATCGCGGACCACCATCGCGCAAGCCATTCAGGAGCATCCATTGAACATCACCGACACGCGTCGCGGACGCACCCCGGCTGCGCGTTTCACCAGGGGGGAGCTTGGCGTGATGCTCTTCACGGCCGCGTATCTGCTGCCGGCGGCGGTGGCCACCGTCACGCGCGGCAATGACGAGTTTCTTCTGTATGTGCTGGTGATGGCGGCGCTGATCGGCGGCATCTGGACGGTGCATCGGCGGGTGCGGCTGAGCGTGGGGCTGCTGTGGTGCCTGACGCTGTGGGGGCTGCTGCACATGGCCGGCGGGCTGCTGGCGATCCCGGCCGACTGGCCGCACAACGCGGGCGACGCCCCGCCGGTGCTCTA
This sequence comes from uncultured Phycisphaeraceae bacterium, assembly GCA_964622625.1. Classification (GTDB taxonomy): domain Bacteria; phylum Planctomycetota; class Phycisphaerae; order Phycisphaerales; family Phycisphaeraceae; genus CAZCWM01. Next base: position 5,729 of record CAZUUQ010000029.1, read on the forward strand.
CAACCTCTGGTTCGTCAGTGGGGCGCTCAAGTACGACCAGGTGGTGCACGCCTACGGGTTTGCCGTGACGACCTGGCTGTGCTGGCAGGCGCTGCGGGCGGCGATGGCGGCTCAGGCGGGTCGGCCGCGCGAGGCTGTCGTGCCGACGTTCGGGCTGATGTTGCTTTGCGCGGCCGGGGGCATGGGCTTCGGCGCGCTCAACGAAGTCGTCGAGTTCATCGCCACGCTCACCTTGCCGCAGACCAACGTCGGCGGGTATGTGAACACCGGCTGGGACCTGGTGGCCAACGCGGTCGGGGCGACGCTGGCGGCAGTGTTGATCGGCGTGCTGGCTCCCGCGCGACGCGGATGACGAGGCGCATGGGCCGCGGATGAACGTGGATGGCCCGGATAGGGAGACACCGCGGAGGACGCCGAGGGCGCGGAGGCCATTGATACGGTGTGCTGTGTGCGGCAAGATTCGGGTTCCAGGGGCCCCGGGGCAAAGCGCAGCGTCGCCCCCGGAGTGAGCCATTCACTTTGTCACTGTGTCAGCAGGTCTGCGCCATACCGCGCCTGCCCGGCCAACGCGGCGGCAGCAGCCACCAGGTGCACGCGACCACCGCGGCGAAAGCGCTGTAGGTCAGCACGAAAACCCACCCGGGCAGATCAAAGAACAGCATGCGGCCCGCCCAGTGCTCAATGAAGGACTGACTGTGCGTCGCCTGCCCCGCCCGCAGCCGCAGTTCATGCTCCCAGATCGTCAGCGGACATAGCCGCCCCAGCCACGCCTGCGCCGCCACCACGCCGATGGTGATCAGGTGCGTCAGGCGGAACCAAAATTGCCGCACCCAGTTCCAGCCGCGCGCCCAGCCCGCGAGGATCAGCGCCTGGCCCACCAGCACGAACATCACGATCAGCCAGTGCAGCACCAGGATGGCGTCGGCCGCCAGACCGGGTGCGGGAACCAGGTCGTAGAAGCTCGCAGAGGCGCTCGCCGCGGGCAGGACCATCGCAGGCTCTCCTCAAGCCGGCTCGCGGCCGCAATGGCACTATACGCATGACGCGCCTCACGCGCGTTCGGCCCGCAGGAGCCACTCGGCTTCGAGGGTGGTCAGTTCGTCCACCACGGCCTGGCGGTCCTGCTGAAGATCGCGGGCTTTGTTCGCGTCGCGGTAGGTTCGCGGATCGGCGAGGGCGGCGTCGATCTCGGTCTTGCGGCGTTCGAGCTGCTCGATGCGCTGATCGAGCCTCTGGTTGCTGAGTTTGCGGTGGGGGCGTTCGGCTGACGACGAACCCGCCGGCGCGGCCGGGGACTCGGTTTTCCGCGAAGAAGGCAATGGCGCGGATGCCGGCACGGCGGCGGCAACCTGGCGCTGCTGCTCGACGTACTCGCGGTATGAGCCGCGGAAGAGCCGGACGCCGTCCCGGCCGTCGAACACCAGCAGTTGATCGACCAGGTCCTGCAGGAGCATGCGGTCGTGGGTGATGAGGATGAGCGTGCCGGCCTCGTCTCGCTTGCCGTGGGCGCGTTCGAGGCGGAGGTAACGGGCCAGCGCGTCTTCGAGCCGTTCGGCACTGGGGATGTCCAGGTGATTGGTCGGCTCGTCGAGCACCAGCAGGTTGTGCCCGCCGACGATCAGGCCCGCCAGCGCCGCCCGCGTGCGTTCGCCGCCGCTGAGCACCGCGAGGGGTTTGTCCTGATCGATGCCGCTGAAAAGAAACGCGCCGGCCAGGTCGCGGGCGGCCTGCTCGCTGTCGGTGAAGCGGCGGAGGTACTCGGCCACGCTCTGGCTCAGGTCCATGTTTTCAGGCACCTGACGGAAGTAGCCGACGTCGACGCCGCTGCCGAGGCGCACGGATCCGGCGTCGGGCGCCAGTTCGCCCAGCAGGCAGCGCAGCAGGGTGGTCTTGCCGCAGCCGTTGGGGCCGATGACGCCCAGGCGCTGGCCGCGCTCGAGCTTGAGGTCCAGGTCGGCAAAGAGCGTGCGCTGGCCGTAACCCTTGCTCAGATGTTCGGCCAGTATGACCACATCGCCGCTGCGCCGGGGCGTGGGGATGCGGATGCTGACGTTGTCGGCCTCGACGGGTTTGTCCAGGCCGTGGTCGCGGACGAGGCGTTCGAGGCGCTTTTCGCGGCCCTGGGCCTGCTTGGCGCGCTGACCGGCGCGGTAGCGGTCGATGAATGACTGCTCGCGGCGGATCAGGTCCTGCTGCTTCTCCCAGGCGCGGTGCTGCGTGAGGCGAAGCTCGGCCCGGAGCTGGCGGTATTTGGCGTAGTTGCCGGGGTAGTCGATGAGCCGGCCGTCTTCGAGTTCGTAGATGCGCGTGGCAGCGCGGTCGAGCAGCCAGCGGTCGTGGCTGATGAGGATGACAGCCCCGGGGAACGACTGCAGGTACTGCTCCAGCCACTCGCGGCCGGCGATGTCCAGGTGGTTGGTCGGCTCATCGAGCAGCAACAGGTCGCAGCCCTGGAGCAGCAGTTTGGCCAGGGCGAGCCGGCCCTTCTGCCCCCCGGAGAGGTTCTCGACCTTCACGTCGAACAGGTCGTCATCCAGCCCCACGCCGTGGAGCGTGGCGTCGATCTCGTGATCGACGACGTAGCCGCCGGCCGAGTGGACTTTCTTCTCCAGGTGTTCATAGCGGCGCATGAGCTGTTCGAGGCTGGCGCTGTCAGCCTCGGCCATCTCGACCGCGACCTGTTCAAGTTGCTGGTGAAGCTGGTGCAGGTCGGCCAGGGCGGTGGCGGCCTCCTGGCGGAGGGTGTGGCCGGGCTGGAGCTGGGGATCCTGGGGCAGGTAGCCGCAGGTCGCACCGCGGGCGAGCTGGACGTGCCCGCCGTCGGGCCGAAGCTGGCCGGCGATCAGGCGAAGGAGCGTCGATTTGCCGCTGCCGTTGCTGCCGACGAGTGCGACGTGGTCGTCGCCGTTGAGCGTGAGGCTCGCCCCGGTGAGCAGGGCGCGATCGCCGACGTGGTAGCTGAGATTGGCGACCGAAAGCAGGGCCATGGCGGGGCAAGGTAGCAGATTCGGTCTGGCGCGTTTGTGGCGGCGGTGAAGGCTGATCGGCCGGGAAATCAGCCCATGACGGGGCCAAAAGCGCGTTGGGCTTGTGTCGGCGATGGGGCGCGGTAGCTGTTGAAAGTCCGGGCGGAGGGCGGGGGACGGGAGGCGTGATGGGCCACTGGCGGAACATGCTGATCATTACCGCCCGGGGTCTGCGGGCCGACGTGGCGGGGGATACGCCCAGTTGGCCGTTCGTCGCGCCCAACATGGAGACGCTGGCGAACAAGGGCGTGCGTCTGACGGCCATCAGCGCTTCGCCGACGCATGCCGGCGGCATGGCCAGCCTGCTGACGGGTCTGCACGCCCGGCAGCACGGACACCTGCACGACGGCGGCGACAGCGGCCACAGGGGTGCCGCGGGCGCGCACGGCGGCGAGCCGGCCTGCGACGGCTTTCCCGCCTGGCTGGCGATGGCGGGCTACCACGTCGCCGGGGTCGGTATGGTTGGGTCAGCCTGCCACTGGCTGGATGACTGCACGCTCGTTGAGCCTGTGGACACGATCAACCCGCGTCGCTGCGCCTACGCCCAGGCGATGCGCGACAAGGGCTACTTCCCCGCCGTTGTGCAGCAGCGTCGTCAGCGGCTGCGGGCGGGATTGTTCGAGCCCGATCGACTGCTGCTTGAACCTGAAGACGACGTGGACGGCTTCATCGCCATGCGGGCCGAGGCGATGCTGCGGCGGCTGCCGGAGCAGCGGCCATGGGCGCTGTGGGTGGCATTCACCGGTCCGGGCAACGACCTTCCGCCGCCTGGGATGTACGACCAGATCGTGGAGCCGGCCGACGTGGAGGCCGGATTCCGCGTGCCCGATTTCCGCTGCCTCGACGTGCTCGGTGAGCCGGACTATCCGCGCAGCATGCTCCAGCGTCTGGACGCGACGCGTCTGGGGCGCATCCGGGCCGACTACCTGGGCCGCGTGGCCCTGGTGGATCACGGGGTGGGGCGGCTGCGTCAGGCCCTGAGCCAACGGCCGGACCAGGAGCGCTGCTGGACGGTGCTGGCGTCGGATCATGGCGCGCTGCTGGGCGAGCATGGCCTGCTGGGGCATCGCAGCTTCCTGGCCGGCGCGATTGAGTCGCCGCTGATTCTCACGCCGCCGCCGCGCGCTGACGGCGGCATATCGGCCGCGGCCGCGACCAAACCCATCGAGCGCAGCGACGGGCTGGTCAGCACGGTGGACATGGCGGCGACGATCGCGGCCCTGGGCGGCTGCGACGTGCCGGCGGCGACGGCCGGACGGTCGGTACTGCCGGTGTTCAGCGATGAGCTGCCGCACACGCTGGCCGGCCGCCTGGGCGCGATCAGCGAGTTCGGCGAGCGGCTCATGATCGAGACCGAGCGGCACAAGATGGTCGTGGATGTCGAGACCTTCGAACCGCGGGCATTGTTCGATCTGCTGGCCGATCCCGATGAGATGGTCAACCTGGCGGACACGGTCGCCGGTCGCAACCATGTCGACGCCCTGCGTTTCCGCATCGCGGCCGCGCTGCTGCCGCTGCGGGCGAAGATCGGGGCCGTCCGCAGCACCTCCTCCCAGTCCGCGGCCAGGCATATGCACTGATATTGCCGACCCGCGTCGCGCAGCCGTACGCGTCGCAAGCGACGCCGCTAAATATTCGAATCCCCTCATATGCGCCTGATGGCTGGTGGGGGTAGAATCGCTGTCCCGTCGGCCATCGAACGGATGGCACCGCCGGCGGGATGAGGAGATCCGCGGGTATGGCCGATGCGTTTTCCTATCAGAAGGCGGGTGTGGACATCGACGTGGCCGACGCGGCGAAGCGCGACATGGCCGCGAGCCTCGAACCCAGCGACGACCGCGTGCTCAACCGCCTGGGCGCGTTCGCCTCGCTCTTCGCCGCGCGCTTTCCGGGCATCGATGATCCGGTGCTGGTGTTCAAGACCGAGGAGCCGGGCACCAAGCAGAAGCTGGCCCTCGAACATGACCGGGCTGAGTCGATCGCCCGCGACATGATCCACCACCTGATCAACGACATCGCCGTGATGGGCGCCCGGCCGCTGATGGTGCAGGACGCGATCATCTGCGGCAAGCTTCAGAAGGATGTGGTCAACCGGCTGGTGGCGGCGATGGCGGCCGCGTGCCGCGAAAATGACTGCACGCTCGTCGGCGGGGAGACCAGCGAGCAGCCGGGCGTGCTGGCCGCGGGCATGTACATCCTGACTTCCAGCGTCGTCGGCGTGGTCGACCGCGCGAAGATCATCGACGGATCGGCCATCGTCGAGGGCGACGTGGTGCTGGCGGCCGCGTCCAACGGCCCGCACACCAACGGGTATTCGCTAGTGCGGGCCCTGCTGCGCGACATACCCGATCTGGCCGAGGAAACCGTGGAGACGGTCGCCGCCGGCGGCGCGCACGAGTCGTTCCTCGATGCGGTGCTGCGGCCGCACCGCTGCTACTACCAGGCGCTGCGCGGGCTGTTCGCATCGCCGGCGCTGCACGGTCTGGCGCACATCACCGGCGGCGGCGTGGCGGGGAATCTGGGCCGCGTGCTGCCCCCGCACGTGGACGCACAGATCGACGTGGGCAGCTACCGCGTGCCGCAGGTCTTCAAGCTCATCCGCCAGCGCGGAGCCGTGACCGAGGCCGACATGCTGCGGACGTTCAACATGGGCGTCGGCCTGGCGCTGGTTGTGCCGGCCGCCGAGGTCGGCGACGTGGTCGAGCACCTGCAGCGCTGTGACTGCGAGGCCTATCCCATCGGCCGCATCACCGCCGGCAGCGGCCAGGTGCAGCTTGCCGGCAAGGTGTGCTGGTGAGCGCAGCGTCGCGGGGCACGCGGGCGGTCATGCATGGACGGCCGGCCCCAGTTCCGCGGCGATGATGCCCTCGTAGTCCGCGACTGTGCCGCCGCTGACACAGCAGTCGATGATGCGGCGGCCAAGGGGCATCAGGTCGGGGTCGTCGAACTTGGCCAGTTGTTTGCGAAAGAACGCTTCGAGCTGGGCGGCTCCCGTGTCGTAGCCGTCGCGGCCGACCTCGGGTTGCGTTTCGACCTGAAGGAACCAACTGCCGATGACCGCACCCTCGACCTGCAGCGTCTGCGGCACATAACCCAGAAGGCTGCAACGGGCGGGGCGCAATTGTCCGGGCTTGAAGCGGGCCACGCCGCGCCGCGCCAGGTACTCGCGGGCGATCCACTGCGGCATGAAGCCCACTTCCCAGGCGCCGATGTGCTGGTTGGGACAGAGAATGAACAGGGTTTCGGGCGTGGCCATGATCTGCCGCAGCAGCAGGTTCGCCTGGTCGACGCGTCGGCCGGTGGCGAACGGCCAGTAGGATCCGACACCCTCGGAAGTCATGCCCTCTCCGCCCACGATGCTGGGATTGGCGTGGCCGCGCGGCGCGGTCAGTCGCCACAACCACGCCAGGGCCGGCGGCAGCACGTGGAACAGGCCGAGAATCCCGTAGGTGGGCTTGTCGGCTGTGCAGGGCGGGGTGCGCACGCCGAAACTGCGGATATCGACTGTCACCGGTCCATCCACGATGCCCGGCACGATGTGCCGCGGCAGGATGACGCGCGGGTTGGGGCAGGGCTGGCCGGGTTCGTCGTCGATGTGCTCCCAGATCAGCGCCCGGCTGTCGGGCACGGCATCAATGTTGAGGAACAACAGGGGACTGGGCGGCATGGCCGTGAGGCGTTCGAGGTGCGGGTCCACGCCGTAGGCATCGATGTGGTTGACGCGCACGAACCACGCCTGCTCGGCATCGGTAAGGGTGAGCTTGCCGCGCTGGGGCTTCTGCAGATCGGTCGGGCACAGGGCCATGTCATCGGTGACCGGGCGCAGCTCGCAGCCGCGGGCCAGGGTGAGCAGGCGGCGCTCGTCCGTCACCAGGTTGCGGCCCAGCAGGAGCTGGCCGTCGGGCTCGCGATGAACCTGCTCGAGCATTTCGCTCTTGCCGCCGCCGCTGGCGCCCTCGTGCATGATGACCACGTCATTGTCATACGGCGTGACGACGCGGACGGTCGAGCAGTGGGCTGTCACCCACCCCTCCTTCTCGCCCAGATTGATCAGCACGCCATAGATGCCCTTCTTGGCGCTCGGGCCGGGATACAGGTTGTAGCTGAACAGTTCATGCAGGTGTTCGCGGCGGTTGTGCACGACCACCTGGCGCCCGCTGAAGTGTGTATGACGAAACGGCGGCGCGACATAGATGACGGCGCCGGGCCTGAAATCCGCTCCGATCTGATCGGCGGGCAGGATGCCCTGCAGCATGGCCAGGCCCAGAGCGAAGAAACCGGCATTTGCGGGGGCGATGACGGCCGCATCCATGCCGCTGCCCTCGCTGCCGGCGTAGAAAGCGAACACAGCCAGATGCTGCGACCGCAGCCAATCGAAGGTGGCGGCACGAATCGCGTCGAAGGCGCTGCCGAATTGCTCATGGAATCGCTTCTTGTTGGTGGGCAGGTCGTCGCCGATCAGCATGCAGTCGGGATCGCGGCGGCGCATGTACGGTTCGAGGTAGTTCGCCGAGATGCCGTTTCGCACGCGGCATACCACCGCCTCGACCACACGGCCGCGGCCGGGCACCTCGTAAGCCACTTCATGCCTGCCGTTGACCGCGTCGCGCACCGCCAGGTCGATCAACTGGTCCACAGAGTCCGCGACGGTGACCGAGGGGGCATGTTCAAGCACCTCGGCGGCTTCCGGAGGCAGGTTGAGAGCGCGCCAGTCGAGCATGACAAATCTTCCTTTAACCGAAACGCAATGGGGGATCGACCGCTCCAGCACACCGGCGGTCAGAACCGCATGATAGCAGGCCCACTGCCCCTCTCGATTCCATGATGCCGGTTTTCCTGGTTCCTGTTCCATAAAAACACCGACGAGCCTTGCAGCTCGTCGGCGACCAATGGCGCGGGCCTTGTGTTGTTGCGCTGCACGATCGTGCGGTCGGTTCAGGCGGCGGCGCCTTCGAGGACGGTTTTGGTGATCTGCTCGGGCACGGGGCGGTAGTCCAGCGGCTCCATGCTGTAGGTCGCGCGTCCCTGGGTCAGTCCGCGGAGCGTGGTCGCGTAGCCGAACATCTCCGACAGCGGCGCCTCGGCCGTGATGAGCCGGGCGTTGCCGCGCTGCTCGGTCTCGACGATCAGGGCGCGACGGCGATTGAGGTCGCCGCCGACCGGGCCGAGGAAGTCTTCGGGCGTGGTGACGACAACCTTCATGATGGGCTCGAGCAGAACCAGTCCGGCCTTTCGGACCGCGTCGCGGAAGGCGAGGATGCCCGCCTGTTCGAAGGCGATCTGCGAGCTGTCCACTTCGTGGTATGAGCCGTCGATGAGGGTGATCTTGACGTTGATCAGCGGGTAGCCGGCCAGCACGCCGCTGCGGGCGGCCTCGCGGGCGCCGGCGGCGACGGAGGGGATGTATTCCTTGGGGATCGACCCGCCGACGATCTTGTTCTCGAACGCCACGCCGTCCTCCCAGTCCCACTCGTTGGCCTCAGCCTGTTCGTGGGTGCAGGGTTCGACGGTGACGGTGGCGTCGCCGTACTGTCCGCGGCCGCCGGTCTGTTTCTTGTGCGTGCCGCGCGCCTGGGCCGAGCCGCGGACGGTTTCGCGGTAGCTGACGCGCGGCGTGCCGATGTTCACGCCGATCTTCATGTCGCGGGTGAGCTTGTTCTTGATGATTTCCAGGTGCAGCTCGCCCATGCCGGCGATGATGGTCTGGCCCGTCTCATCATCGAAGTGGCTGCGGAAGCTGGGATCCTCGCGGCGGATGACGACCAGGGCCTCGCCGAGCTTTTCCTTGTCGGCCTGGCTCTTGGGCTCGATGCTCATGCTGATGACGGGATCGGGAAAGTCCATGCGCTCCAGGATGATCGGGTCGTTGGCGTCGCAGAGGGTGTCGCCGGTGACGGAGTTCTTGAGTCCCACGAGGGCGACGATGGCGCCGGCCTGGACTTCATCGCGGCTGATGCGTTCCTTGGCGTGCATCTCGAAGACGCGGCTGATGATTTCCTTGCGGCCGTTGCCGGGGTTGAGGACGCGGCTGCCCTTGGTGAGCTTGCCGGAGTAGACACGGGCGTAGGTCAGGTCGCCGTGGGCGTCGTTGACGACTTTGAACACGAGGGCGCTGAAGGGCGCTTCGACGGTGTGCGGCCTGGTGAGCTTGACGGTCTTGTCCTTGGGATCGGTGCCCTGGATGTCGGGCACTTCGGTGGGGTTGGGCAGGTAGTCGACCACGCCGTCGAGCAGGCGCTGCACGCCGATGTATTTGAGGGCTGAACCGCAGAACACGGGGGTGCACTGGAGCGTCACCGTGCCCTTGCGCAGGGCGGCGCGGATCTCGTCAGGGGTGATCTCCTGCTCCATGATGAACTTTTCGGTCAGGGCGTCGTCGAGTTCGGCGGCCTTCTCGATCAGGTCATGGCGCCATTTCTCAGCTTCGTCGCGCAGGTCGGCGGGGATGTCGCGCTGTTCGACCTTGGCGCCCAGCTCCTCGGCCGAAAAGTAGTAGGCGGTCATGGCCAGCAGGTCGATGATGCCCTCGAAGGTGTTGCCGGCGCCGATGGGGATCTGCACGGCCACGGGGTTGGCGCCCAGGCGTTCGCGGATGGAGTTGAAGCTGTAGGTAAAGTCGGCGCCAAGCTTGTCCATCTTGTTGATGAAGCAGAGTCGTGGGACGTTGTAGCGATCGGCCTGGCGCCAGACGGTTTCGCTCTGGGCCTCGACGCCCTCCTTGCCGTCGAAGACGGCGACCGCGCCGTCGAGCACACGGAGGCTGCGCTCCACTTCGATGGTGAAATCGACGTGGCCGGGCGTGTCGATGAGGTTCATCTGATACTCGGCGCCGTTGCGCGTCCAGGGGCAGGTGGTGGCGGCCGACTGGATGGTGATGCCGCGCTCCTGCTCCTCCTGGAGGAAGTCCATGGTGGCGGTGCCTTCGTGGACCTCGCCCATCTTGTAGGTCTTGCCGGTGTAATAGAGGATGCGCTCGGTGACGGTGGTTTTGCCGGCGTCGATGTGAGCACAGATGCCGAAGTTTCTCAGTCGATCAAGCTGGGCCATGGGTCTGGTCCTTTTCGCATCGCCCCGTCCGCGGGGCGGCGGTTTGCGTGTGGCGTCTACAAATCGGGAAGGTAGGACGGTGTGGTGAGGAAGGCCCGGTCCTGCGGCTTCACGCGGCGGCCGGCCCTTGGCAATCTGGTTCGTGGCGCCCTCTCATCGTGCACACCATCCTGGAAACTTGTCTGCACCCTGTCGATCGCGGCGAATCAGGGTTACGCTGTCGCCGTGACGCGGCCGACTCCGCTTCATGCCTATCGGCCAGCCGGGACGCCCGCCTCTGCAAAAACCGCGGCGGCGGCGCCACGTGCCTCAGCATGGACAGACCCATCAGTTTATCAGGAACCACCTGCCGGTCAAGAGCCGCGTTGCCTTCTGATTGTATCCGCACTAGAATGTCTTGTACGCAGCTGTGCGCCGGCGGCGCGTCATCGCCGGCCGGACGCTGGCGCCCTGGGTCGCACGGTGCAGCCTGTGGACGCCTGGGGAAGACCCTCTCACCGCCACGGGCGGGAATCGAGCCGACGTTGACTTCATCAGATGCCCACAACGCCGCGGGCTTCCCAGCCCGCGCGCCCCATGTTCACTCTCAAAGCGTCCACCTCGCCACCGTGCCGGCCGCGCCGGACCAGCCGGTGCATCCCCTGGGAGTCAAAGCCAAGGTGCTTTTGTGCAGCGTGTTCGGGCCTTACGCCCGCGACGACGCTTACGGCAGCCGGGCCATCAACCCGATGGAGCTGTACCACAACCAGGTCACCCGCGTGCAGGGCCCCTTCTCGCTGCGGATGTTCCACCGCTCCTGGGGCCTGATGCTCATCCAGGCCAACATCGCCGCCCCGTGCACGCTGCTGGATTTCCCGACGCTCGAGCGTTTCGTGGATGAGCTGCGGACGCAGCGTTACGACATCGTGGGCATCAGTGCGATCATTCCCAACGTGCTGAAGGTCGAGACGATGTGCCGGCTCATCCGCGAGCATCAGCCGCAGGCGACGATCCTGATCGGCGGGCACATCGCCAACCTGCCGACGCTGCCGCAGCGCGTCGATGCCGACCACATCGTGCGCGGCGAGGGCGTGGCGTGGTTCCGACGGTTCCTGGGCCAGCGATGCGATCAGCCGATCCGCCATCCGCACATCCTGTCGGGCATCGGTACGCGCACGTTCGGCATCACGTTGCGGGAGAAGCCGGGCGACGTGGCGGCGACGCTGATTCCGTCGGTCGGCTGCCCGGTGGGCTGCAACTTCTGCTCGACGAGCGCGATGTTCGGGGGCAAGGGGCGGTTCATTGACTTTTACAGGACCGGTGACGAGCTGTTCGAGGTGATGCTCGACATCGAAAGGGCGTTGAAGGTGCGGTCGTTCTTCGTGATGGACGAGAACTTTCTGCTGCACCGCAAGCGGGCGCTGCGGCTGCTGGAGCTGATGCGGGAGCACGGCAAGGCGTGGGCGTTGTACGTCTTTTCGTCAGCCAACGTGCTGCGGTCGTACAGCATCGAACAGCTTGTGGGGCTGGGTATTTCGTGGGTGTGGATGGGCCTGGAGGGCAAGGACAGCCAGTACGCCAAGCTCAGCGGGACGGACACGCGGGAGCTGGTGGCGACGCTGCAGGGCCACGGCATCCGCGTGCTGGGCTCGACGATCATCGGCCTCGAAGAGCACACGCCGGAGAATCTCGACGCGGCGATTGACTATGCCGTCAGCCACGACACGGAGTTCCATCAGTTCATGCTCTACACGCCGATCCCCGGCACGGCCCTGTGGTCGCAACTGGAGCGGGAGGGCAAGCTGACCGACCCCGAATGCCGCGAGGCGGCCGACACGCACGGGCAGCTTCGGTTCAACTACCGGCATCCGCACCTTCCTGCGGGGGCGGAGACGGCATTTCTGCTCAAGGCGTTCGGGCGCGACTTCGAAGTCAACGGCCCGAGCGTGATCCGGGTGGCGCGGACGACACTGGCAGGCTGGAAGAGGTATCGCCGGCATCCCGACGCGCGGATTCGCGCACGGTTCGCATACGAGGCCCGCAGCCTCGGCACGTCGATGGCGGCGGCGCTGTGGGCGTGCCGGCGGTGGTTTGCGAATCGGCCGGCGCTGCGGCAGCGGATCGACACGGTGCTGCGCGATGTGTACCACGTGTGCGGACTCAAGGCCCGGCTTGCGGGTCCGCTGGCTGGACGATTTCTTCTGCATCGCCTCAAGCTCGAGGACGCGCGTCTGCGCGCGGGGTGGACCTACGAGCCGCCGACCTTCTATGAGAAGACGCATGCCGAGGCGGCTCACGCCGACGCGGCGGCACACGTGTCGGCCCTGGACCGCTGGTCGCAGTCGGTGACCGGGCCGGCGACCAGCATGTGAGGGCGCCAGAAAAAGCCGCCGTCGCGGTATGCGACGGCGGCGGGTGGTTGGCATCCTGTGTGTAAAGCCGCGGCGGTGTATTACGTCAGGTCATCAATCATTTCACTGACAGCCGCATCGAACCTTTCGGGCGTGTCGTAAGTGCCGGACTCGATCTCGGCCTTGACGCGGGCGATCAGTTCATGGCGCACGTCCGGCAATTCGCCCAGACGGCTGAGTAGTTTGGCGGCGACGGAGAAGTCAGCCTGGTCATGCGCCCGCGCCTGGCCGGCGGCAGCCTGCTGCGGAGTCGGCCGGCTGGGTACGGCCTTGTAGGCCGGCAGCCCTGATCGCGATACGGAGGATACTTCGTTCATCATGGCGCTCCTGGGAGTCTCATTCCCTCCCACCACTGCCCACCCAGCCGCCTGGACTCCCATCCGTTATCCGGCCTGTGCTTCTGCATTATAGGCCGGTTGCTTATATCGGCTGGACGCATCGCAGTCAGTGAATTGCCTGGCACATACCGGTCGGACACGGGGTCTGCCAATCCTGTCCGCACGATAATCTCGGACGCCCCTGGTCCGTATGCCATGCATCGGGCGTGCGTCCCTGCCTCCACGACAGGCGTCCATTACCTGCCGAACCGTGTTATCAACCTTGTCCGGGCCGGTGCGGGCGGGGCGTGTCATCGATACTCAGCCACGCCGTTCGCGATCCGTCGGTCATTCTTATCGCCCAACGGCGACGCGTGGCTTTAAGGATTCGCAATCGAGGTGTATCACTGTTAAGAAATGCATTGACAGTAATTTACATCACAAGTGGCGTATCGGAGTCCGGTAATGTTGCGAGCACCAACGCTGTTCACATGGTGCGGGAACGGCCGGCGACAGCCCGCCAGAGGGTCAGGGCCTGCTGGTTGGCGAGCACATCGTGAACACGGATCAGTGCGATGCCGGCTTGGGCGGCGAGAACGGTGATCGCGCAGGTTCCGCCGAGCCGGTCGGCCGGACCGTCAGCCAAGCCGTCGCACGAACCGTGTTCACCGAGCGCCTGGCGCGTCAGCTCGGCGATCATCCTTTTGCGGCTCGCCCCCAGCAGGACGGGATGACCCGCGGCGGTGAAGTGGTTCAGGCGGGCCAGAAGGGCGAGATTGTGCTCGAGGGTCTTGCCGAAGCCCAGACCGGGATCGATGATGACCTGTCCGCGGGGCACGCCGGCCGCCTGGGCCGCGGCTGACCTTTCGAGCAGGAACGCGAGCACGTCGGCCACCACGTCGTCGTAGCGCGGCGAAACCTGCATGGTGGCGGGCTGGCCGAGCATGTGCATGAGCACCAGCGGGCAGCCGTGGTCGGCCGCGAGGCGGAAGAGTTCATCCTGTGCATCGCGTCCGGCGGACACGTCATTGATGATGGCGGCTCCGGCTTCGAGAGCGGCGCGGGCGACGGCGACGCGGGTGGTGTCGATGCTGACGGCCACCTGCTGCAAGCCGGCGTCGTCGAGGGCCTGGCGCAGGGCGGTGATGACGGGGACGGTGCGCTGGATCTGCACGTCGGCCTCGATGCGCGTCGCGCCCGGGCGCGTCGATTCGCCGCCGACGTCGATGACGGCCGCACCGTGCCGGGCCATGCTCAGGCCATGGGCGACGGCCGCGGCGGGCGAGTCATGGCGTCCGCCGTCGGAGAAGCTGTCGGGCGTGACGTTGAGGATGCCCATCAGGGCGGGTGCGGGCGCGGCGAGCCGGCGTCCGCCGGGCAGGGCGAGATCCAGGGGCCGGTTCATGCGTGAGAGTGTACGCTGGTGTTGGTCGGCGTTCAGGCGGCGTCGCGGAGGACGTGCGTTTCGATGGCCCAAGCCAGGCCGTCGTCATCGCTGCCGGGGGCCACGACATCCGCTGCCGCGACCATCTGCGGATAGGCATCGCCCACAGCCACACCCAGGCCGGCCCAGCGGAGCATTCCCAGATCGTTGGGCGCATCGCCGATGGCCATGACGTGGGCGGAGTCGATGCCCATGGCGCCGGCCACGGCCGCGAGGGCGTGGGACTTGTCGGCCAGGGGATGGACGAGCTGGATGGCGGCCCGGTCGGTGATGCCCACGGCCGCACGACCGCCGAAGCGTCGCGCCAGTCGTTGCGCCACCGCCGCCCGCTGCCGCGATCCAATGCCCAGCAGCAGCCGCGTCACCGGACGCTGAAAGAGCTGCTGATCGCGTAGCACCGTCACCGACTCGACGTCGCTGTCGCCCTGGCTGTCCGCCCCCGGCGCGGGAGCGGGCACGGGCGCCGCCGCTGGACCGTGCAAGTGGACGCAATAGCGATCAAAGATCTCGGCCCCGATGGACAGACGCGGTGACTGCGTCCGGGCGGTCTCGACGATCTGCCGCACCAGGCCGGGCGCCAAGGCATGGTGTGTGACCCAGCGGGCGGTCAGCGGCTGATGGATGACCGCCCCGTTGTAGCAGATCATCGGTGTATCGAGGCCCAGGGCGTGGTACAGCTCCCGCATGCCCCGCGGCGGACGGGCCGAAGCCAGCACAACCTTCACCCCACGCGCCCGCGCGGCATTGATCGCCGCGATGCTGGCTGGGCGCACCCGGCCGGCGCTGTCCAGCAGCGTCCCGTCGATGTCCACCGCCAGCAGGCGGTAGCGCGATGCCACCGCGGCAGCCGGGTCCGTTGAAGGTCGCGTCATCTGACGAATGGTGTCGAGGAAAAACAAGACAGCCCGGCCCTTTCCCCTGGCGGTGCGCGTGTGGAGATGACCGTCGCGCCTCGCAGGCCCACGGATGGCCTTCCGTGGATCCTGCAACGCATGCGGTCACGGCCATGACATCGGACGGATGTCATGGCCGATGCAGTCGGCAGAGGGCTGTGTAAGTGAATGCGGACGTACGGCGATCGCGCCGTCGGCGCAGACCGGCCAGACCGTTCAGACGCCGCGCGGCGGGGTGGCATCGCCGGGCTTCTGCTTTACCCATGCGTTGTACTGCTCGACGGGGTCTTCCACGGGCACGTCCATGGCCGTGTGCATGGTGTTGTACATCTTCCAGAAGCCCACGACCATGACGATTTCCATGACCTCCTGGGGCGTGAAGTGTTTTGCGAGGGCCGCCCGCTGCTCGTCGGTGATGCTGTGGCAGTCGACGCTGGCCTGATGCACGAACTGCATGGCCACGTCCTCGCGTTCGTCGGCCGGCTTCTGGAGGGAGAGCACGTCGGCAAGCTGCTGGTCGGTGTAGTCCCAGCGGCGCTGCAGCGTCGCGCAGTGGTGGCTGGTGCAGTAGGTGCAGCCGTTGGCCCGGCTGGCGATGAAACTGAGCTTGTACTTCAAGTGTTCAGAGAGGCTGTTGCGCTCGTCGCGCATCACCGCGTTGTTGAAGCGGAAGAGGAACTCGGCCGCCCAGGGCACATGCAGGTAGAGCTTGAGGGTGTAGGGCAGAAAGCCCATGCGCCCGATGTAGTAGTGCAGTTCGGGGCGTACGTAGATGGGTACGTGTTCGAGTTTCTCGCCGATGGGCGGATAGGGCAGGAACGACTTCTTTTCGCCGGCGTCGGCGACGCGGTCAACCAGCGGACGAGGCGAATCGGTCTGAGCTTTCGATTTCACGCTTGAGGACATCGCAATGACTCCTTGTTCACCCGCCAGAGAGCCGGGGTGATGCATTCGCTCCACGGGGTAAGAGTAGTGTCAAAATGCGCAGAAACAACCGCCACCTGTGTCTGAAATTGTGCCGGCGAGGGCAGTAGCGGCTGGGGATGATCAGCGTTACAGCGGCGGCGGTTTGGCTGCTTCTTGACGAGGCCCGAGGTGGACGTGATGCTCGCTGGGCATGATCGACGTCTTCACCCCGGCCCTGCGCGACGACTTTCCGACTGCCTATGCCCCGGAAGGTTTCAAGCTCAAGGACTTCTGCATCGTCCGCGACGATGCGCCCGCGGGTGATGGCCGATACCACGCGTTCTACATCAAGACACCGCGGGCGGTGCCCAACGATTACGAGTTCGGCCTGGAGAACATGATCGGCCACTCGTCCACGGCCGACTTGCTGCACTGGCGGACGCACGAGCCGGTGCTCATCGCCCTGCAGCAATCGTGGGAGCAGCGCGGCATCATCGCGCCGTTCGTGTTCCGCCGCGACGATGATCCGCGGCAGCCTTACTGGATGTTCTATGCCGGCAACAGCGGCCGCGGACGACTGGGTGTTGCCACCAGCGCCAACCTGTTCGACTGGCGACGGCACGCGGTCAATCCGGTGTTCGATCCGTCGATCCTGCCGTGGGTCGGGCCGCGCGGCGGCGGATGCCGCGATCCGCACGTGGCTCGCTTCGACCACGGTGGTCGGCCAACTTACTACCTCTACTACACCGCCGATGGGCCGAATGAACGTTCGCACATCGGCTGCGCGATGAGCAGCGATCTGCTGGAATTCAAGGATGCTGGAGCGGCGCTCACGGCCGAGCGCCAGTATCCGCAAGTCGGACAGATGTCCTGCTGCGAATCGCCGAGCGTCTACGCCATCGACGGCCGCTACCTGCTGACCGTCAAGCAACTGCACCCCGGTGCGCCTTTCAAGCACGGCACGTTTCTGCTGTGGTCGGATCGGCCCGATCGCTTTGAGTGGCAGCGGCGGACGACTTACATCGACCGGGCGATCAGCTTCGAGCTGGTGGCGCGGCGGGGTGAGGAACTGCTGTTCGCTTGCTTCAGTTGTCCGCAATGGCGGCTGCATCTGCTGCGGCTGACGATGCGTGACGAGCGTTTCGAGGTGCGGGAGAATCCGACGGCCGACGAAATCGCGCCGTTCATGTTCTGACCCCTTCAGGAGCCGGCCGGAGCCCGGTCGTCCCTGGCGGCGAGGTCGCGCCAGCGGTCGATGAGGGCGGGCGTCGGCTCGATGCCGCGGCGGGCCATGCGACGGCGGGCGGTGGCGATGAAAGCATCCACGTCGTAGGGCTGGGAACCGGCGTCGGTGTGGAAGTGCATGGCCCGCACGTGCTTGGGTGCGAAGCTGGACAGAGCGAGCATGGCGCCGGTCCCGACGCACGTACCGGTCAGCAGCCGCGTGCCGATGGCCGTGAGTACATGGTCTGCGATGACCGGGCCGTGAAAGTTCAGACCGGTGTCTTCCGCCTCGCCGTCGGCATCGAGCTGCACGCGGACGGGTCCATAGGTGTTCTTGAGGTTGCTGACGGTGGTGTCCGCCCCGAGATTGACCCATTCGCCGACCAGTGCGTGGCCGAGAAAGCCGCTGTGCGCCTTGTTCGTGTGGCCATGCAGGCTGGCGTGCTTGACCTCGCCGCCGACTTTGCACTGCGGGCCGATGGCGACTTCCGGACCGATGACCGCCTGGGCCTTGATCTGCGAGACCGGCCCGATCCAGCATGGGCCGTAGACCACCGCATTGGCCCCAATGCGCGCGCCGGCTTCAAGAATGATCGGGCCTTCGAAAGCCAGCAGACGGGCACCCGGTTCGATGACCACGTCCGTGGCCGCCCGCACCGGGAAATCGCCGGCAACCGTCGCGTGTTCGATCCGCTTCAAAGGCGGCCAGGCGTCGGCCGGCGAACCTTCCATATCCAGGCGCAGCACCGCGCCCAATTGCGCCAGCATGTGCCAGGGCCGCTCGATGAGCATGTGCCGCGGCGCGGTGTGTCGCTGCACATCGTGCGGCAACTCCGCGCGCTCGAGAAATGCGTCGGCCTGCGACGCCGTCAGGTGGGCCGCCGCCACCGATCCGCCATCGTCGACCAGAGCCGCCCCCCGCGGCAGGCGCAGGACCGCTTCCGCATGCTCCGCGCCCAGCCAGCGGCCGTTGACCAGCAGCACATCCCGCGCCGCGTCCCGCAGCGGCACATTGACCGCCACATTCAGCCGCGCGGCGGTGACCGCGGCGACGGCCGGCCGCGTCCGCGCGGCACACAAGGTCATGCCCAGGACGGCCTCGATTCGCCGCCAGGTCACCAACCCCCCGCTGCGAAGCTCGAAGTCCGCGCGCAAGTCCGTCAACGGGCCGAAACGCCCGCGACCGTCCTCGAAAACCACCAAGGCTGGCTGCAACATGGCAGCACACTTTAACGCCAAGCCATGCCCCGCGCCGCGCGGGATTGCCCGAGCGGCTGCGCCCTCCATGTCGTGGGGCGACTCGTCGGCCTGCTGCTTCGATGCCGGCCGCGGGCTGGGTCGCATGATTGACGCGGCGCGGCTGGTGTCCTTACCATCGCTTTCCAGGACTTTGAGCGGGACAAGCGCGGATGCATATACAGGATATTTTCGCCAGATACGCCACGACGTTCTCCTTCGAGTTCTTCCCGCCCAAGGGTGTGGAGGGGGCGAACCAGTTGTATGCGACGATCGCCGCGCTGGAGGAGTACAAGCCGTCGTTCGTATCGGTGACCTACGGGGCCGGCGGCTCGACGCGGGAACTGACCCACGAGCTGGTCGAGCGCATCCGTAACACGACGAACATCACGCCCATCCCCCACCTGACGTGCGTCTGCCACAGCGAAGCGGAGATTCACGCGATCCTCAAGCGCTACGCCCTGGGCAACATCCATAACATCCTGGCCCTGGGCGGCGACCCGCCGCGCGACGCACCCGATTACGATCGGGCCCGTGATGCGTTTCGTCACGCGACCGACCTGGTGCGGTTCATCCGCCGTTTCAATGAAAGCGGCCAGCATCCGACGCAGCGCGGCTTCGGCATCGGCGTGGCGGGCTTTCCCGAGGGGCACCCGGCCACGCCCAACCGCCTGGAAGAGATGGATCACCTCAAGGCCAAGGTCGATGCCGGAGCGGATTACATCTGCACACAGCTCTTCTTCGACAACCATGACTTCTACGACTTCCGCGAGCGCTGCGACCTGGCGGGCATTCGCGTGCCGATCATCGCGGGCATCATGCCGGTGACGAGCGTCAAGGGCATGCGGCGAATGGCGCAGCTCGCGGCCGGCTCGCGTTTCCCGGCCGCCCTGCTGCGAGCGCTGGGCCGCGCGGGCGACGATGAAGAGGCGGTCGAGGCCGTCGGCGTACACTGGGCGACCGAACAGTGCCGGGACCTGCTGGACAACCAGGTGCGCGGCATCCACTTCTACACGCTCAACCGCTCGGACGCGACGCGGCGGATCTACAAGAGCCTGGGCCTGCGCGACAGCATGGCCGCCCAGCCGGCGGGCCGCTGAAAGCGCCCGGCGCGGAGTTTTTTGTGATGAAATCGCGGTTGGCGGTATGGCTGCTGCGCGGGTCGTGGCGGCAATGGATGCTGGCGCTGCTGGGATTGAACCTCGCGTGGCGCACGCTGCGTTACGTGCAGAACCGGCCGATGTGGGGCGACGAGGCCTTCGTGGCCGTGAACTTCGCCCTGCGCGACTGGGCGGGCATGACCGTCCCGCTCGAACACCACCAGATCGTGCCCGTGGGATTCATGTGGCTGGTGCTGGCGGTGTCGAAGGGGCTGGGCATCGGTGAGATGGCGCTGCGGCTTGTGCCCTATCTGGCGGGCGTGGGCGGCGCGGTGCTGGTGTGGGCGATGGCGCGGCGATGGCTGGGCGGGCGGCACCCGCGCGGCGATGAGGCGGATGACGGCTGGTTCGGCCCGGCGTCGGCGGTGGCGGCGACGGCGATCTTCGCCGCGTCGTACTACCCCGTGCGTCATGCGGCCGAGGTCAAGCCCTACAGCATGGACCTGCTCGTGGCCGCGGCGATGCTGTACGTCGCGGCATTGCTGTATGAGTCAGTAGCGAACGGACAGGCGAAGAAACAGATGCAGGCGCATGGACGGCCGTCCACGGGCTTGGGGCGACGCACGGGGTTATGGTTGTCGCTGGCGGCGCTGTTCATCATTTCGGTGTGGGTGTCATACCCCGCGGCATTCGTGGGCGGCGGTGTGGTGATGGTGCTGGGCTGGCGGGCGCTGCGGCAGGGCGACCGGCGGGCGCTGGCCGCATGCGCGGCATGCGGCGCGGCGCTGACGCTGAGCTTCGCGGCCATGTACCTGACGGCCGCGAGGGACCAGTCGGCCGCGGCGCCGAACATGTGGCTCGACGACGCGTGGCAGCAGGCCTATCCGCCATTCGACCAGCCATGGCGCATCCCCCTGTGGCTGGTCGCCAAGCACGCGGGCAACATGTTCGCCTATCCCAACGGCGGCAACGACTGGGGCAGCACGGGCACGCTGGTGCTGGTCATTGCCGGCGCGGTCGCGCTGTGGCGGCGGGGGCGGGGATGGCTGGTGGTGCTGCTGCTCAGTTCCCTGCCGCTGAACCTGGTCGCGGCGGCGCTGATGAAATATCCCTACGGCGACAGTGCGCGGGTGGCGCAGCATGTGGCGGCGTCGATCTGCCTGCTGGCCGGCGCGGGGTTGGCGGCACTGTTGGGCTGGTGGCTGGGGCTGCGGCGGGCGGTGGTGGGCGCGCGCGTCGCGGCGGTGCTGCTGGGGTTGATGATTGCCGCTCACATGGCCGCCGACGCGGCCAAGCCATACAAGCGCGAGGCCGACGAAGCGGCCCGGCAACTGGTGCGGCAGCTCCATTCTCAAGTCGGTCCGGGCGACGTCGTGGCGTGGTGGGGGTCGTTCAATGCATCGACGGATGAGGCCGACCCTGATGGGCCGGACCTGCGCAATTACGGCGGATCGGCGGCGCGGGTGCGATACAACCTGATGCGCTACGGCCCCTGGCCGATCGTCTGGGCACCGGGTGTTGATGAGCTGGCAACAGGTTCGGCCGACGATCCGTCCGCCCGCATCTTATTGCTGGTCTATCACGACTCGAAATTGCCGTTCCCTCAGGAGGAAGTCTCAGCCTATCTCGCAGCGGCCACAGCGCGGCTTGGCGAGCCGGTGCAGGTGCTTGACAGGTTGCTGGGCGATCGGCGGGAGCGGATGCAGGTCTACTGCTTCGGCGATGGCTGCGCGCCGTTTGGCGATGATGACCGCTGATCCTAGAATAGGATGCTCAGCTTCGCGTATGGACCCTGCCCGACTGCCGGACGGCGGGCAGGTTTATAAATCCTTGTCCGGTGACAGATCGCAACGAATGGGCGCACGCGGCCGCCACGGCCTCCGGCGCCGGCGGAGCTGATATCCATGCCCGGATCGATCACCCCCTTGCCGGTCATGCTCGAAGAGGCGGACCGGAAGATCTACGAAAACCTCGAACCGCCCAAGTCCATCGTCATTCGCTACGGCTATCAGCGGATGATCGCCGAGTTGCCCTATGACGGCGAGGCCAAGCCCGGCTGCGGCAGCAAGATCGTCGCGCGCACGCATCGCGGCATCGAACTGGCGGAAATGCTCACCACCACCTGCCCCAACAGCGGCTGCGGCAGCGCGGTGTCGCGCAAGGAGATGCTCGAATACATCGAGAACTCCGGCGGGCGCAATTACCCCTTTTCCACCGTCGGCAAGATCCTGCGCGTGGCCACGGCCGAGGACGTGCTCGAACAGCGCCGCCTCGACGAGCACAAGGGTGACATGCTCCAGTTCACCCGCTCGCTGATCCGTGAAATGGACCTGCCCATGAAGCTGATCGACATCGAACGGCTTCTGGGCGGCGAACGCGTGGTTTTCTATTACACCTCTGAGCAGTGGGTCGATTTCCGCGAGCTGGTCAAGCGTCTGGCGGCCGAGTACCACACGCGGATCGAAATGCACCAGGTCAACGCCCGTGAAGAGGCGCGCCTGGTGGCTGACTACGAGCGCTGCGGCCAGCACTGCTGCTGCCGCCAGTTTCTCAAGGTGCTCAAGCCGGTGTCGATGAAGTCGGCCAAGATTCAGAAAGCGACGCTGGACCCGACGAAGATTTCCGGCCGCTGCGGACGGCTGATGTGCTGTCTGCGTTACGAGGACCAGACCTATGCCGACCTGCGGGCCCGCCTGCCGCGCAAGCAGTCGCGGGTGCTGACGGCCGACGGGCCGGGCACGGTGATTGACACACAGATTCTCACGCAGCTCGCCCTGGTGCGTCTGGACGATCAGCCGGCACCGGCCGCGTACCCGGTCGAGGAGATCGAGGCGCTCGACGCGTCGCGCGATCCGCAGAAGAATCCGGAGGCGGCCGCGGCGCTCGCGGCCGAGCGGGCGGCGCGAAAGCAGCAGGAAAGCGCGAGAGCCGAGCAGCTCGACCCGATGGGTTCCGTCACAGCACCGCGCGATGATTCGTCCGCTTCGCCGCGGGCCGCTGAAAATGCGCCGCCCGGCGCGGGCGATGCTCCGCGGGAACCGGCGGAGGGCGGCGCGACGCGACGACGGCGGCGCGGTGGACGGCGGCGCGGCGCTGGGTCGCCCCCTGCTGAAGGCGGCGTGACCCAGGGGGGCGGCGACGCGGCGGAACCGCCGACAACGCAGGACAGTCAACCGATGGATCAACCCCCCCGCACGCGTCGGCGGCGGCGCGGCGGGCGGCGGCGAAGGCGGCGCGGCGGCGAAGGCGGCGGGGACAATCCGCCAGCCTGACGCGCCGCGTCATTGAAGAGAGGTACGTGGATGGCCAGCGTGGTTGTGGTCGGACTTGGCCCCATCGGGGTGAGCTGCGCCCGCGCGGTGCGCGCGGATCGCGGCCTGTGTCTGTGCGGCCTGGTGGACCAGGATCCAGCCAAGTGGGGCGCCGCTCTTGAGGACATCAGCGCGCAGCCCGAACACGGGCCTGAGGCCAAGGGGAACCTGCGCGTTCAGCCCAGCCTGGCAGAGGTTCTGCGGGACGGCAATGCCGCGGACGTCGCCATCGTCTGCACCAGTTCCGATTTCGTGAATGTGGCCGAGACGGTCACGCAGTGCCTGGAGCATGGCCTGTCGGTGGTCAGCAGTTGCGAGCAGATGGCCTGGCCGTGGTATCGGCACGAGGCTCTGGCCAGACAGATGGACGCGGCGGCTCGGGCGGCTGGTTGCGCTGTGCTGGGCACGGGCGTGAATCCCGGCTTCGTGATGGACAGTCTGGCGGTGTCGCTGGCGGGCGTGCTGCGCTGCGTCAAGCGGGTACATTGCGTGCGGCGGCTGGATGCGGGCCTGCGGCGGCTGCCCTTGCAGAAGAAGGTTGGCGCGACGCTGAGCGTGGCGCGTTTCCGCGAGCTGGCGGCCGCGGGCGACATGGGGCACAAGGGTCTGGCTGAGTCGGCGGCCATGCTGGGGGCCGGTCTGGGCCGCAAGGTCGAACCGGGCTCGGTCGTCGAATCGCTGGAACCGGTCGTCGCCGAGCGGGCCTGTCCCTGCGAACTTGGTCTGATCGAGCCGGGCATGGTCGCGGGCATGCGTAACACTGCGCGCTGGGAGGGCGACGGTCTGGCGATCGAGCTGGACCTGACGATGGCCGTCGGCATCGAGGATGCGGCCGACCGCATCGAGTTTGATGGGCCGGTGAATCTGCGAATGCGCATTCCGGGGGCGACGCCGGGTGACTCGGCGACGGTGGCGATGCTGGTCAACCAGGCGCGTCAGATCGGCCGCGCGGCTCCCGGGCTGCGGACGATGCTCGACATGCCGCCCGCCGGCTGCCGGTGAGCCATCAGCGCCGGCGCGGACGGCGCATCACAAAAGGCACAATCGCCAGAAGCAATGCCGGACTTGTCGGTTCGGGGATGACTGTGCCCGCGCCGGTGGCGCTGTTCGCCGCGCCGCCGGTGAGCAGCGCCACGAAGGGGTTGATGTCCTCGGTATTGACCAGGCCATCGCCGTTGATGTCGCCGGCGGCGAAGAAGTTGACGTGCGGGTGTGCGGCCGCGAAGCCAGCCGGGTTGGTCAGCGCCAGGATGAAGGGGTTGATGTCCTCGGTGTTGACCAGCCCGTCGCCGTTGAGATCGCCGACAACGTGGGCCTCGAAAATGACGTCGAGGATCTGCTGGCGGTAGATGGTCAGATCGGCGATGAGGGTCTGGCTGTAGTCGAGCATGGCCGAGGTGTTGCCGCCGGGCTGGCCCGGCAGCGTGGTGATGCTGACGATCACGCCCGCCAGGGCCCAGACGCCATCCGCTTCGACGAACACCCCGCCGCCGGAGTCGCCTTTGACCGGTTGGGATTCGTACGTGAGGCCGCCACTGTCAAAGCGTGTGTTGAAGCCCCAGATGCCGACCGGGCCGAGCGACACAAAGCTCGTGTCGTTCGTCAGGGCGTTGAGTCCCCAGCGCAGCGCGCGGTCCTCCGTGGTCAGGTAGCCGGTGATCCGCGGCCGGGTGGGATGGTTCGGCGGGGTGGTCCAGGTCCACGGATTGTCGTTGGTGTTGACGCTCCAGGTGGTGCTCGACGCTTCCTGCATGCGGCCCTGGCTGAGCATGAGCACAGTGTCGGCGGCAAGCGGCGGCTGCTGGGCGATGGTCATGGCCGGCAGAGGCAGATTCTGATTGAGCTTGAAGAGAAGCAGGTCGGCCGGGGAATTGTTGGGGTTGGTCAGTTGCACGGCCGAGACGCCCAGGTCGCGGCTGTAGCTTTGACCGTGCAGCGTGAACGTTCCCGCCCCGACGTGGTTGGCCGTCAGCACCCATCCGTTGTCCAGGTAGATGGCTGAGCCGTCGCCCACGCGGCCGACATGGCTCCACCAGGCGAAGCTGTCGAACGGCGCCAGCAACGCGGGGTCATCCAGCGTAACCGACGCCTCGGGATGGACGACCAGCGCGGCCGCTGGACCGGCGGTCAACCACAGGACCGCAGCCAGCAGCGGCCGGCTGAACCGTATCGTGAGCGGGTTCTTTCTCCGATGCACTGACACCTTCCTGCCCGGCCCCGTCCGCGTTCCCGTGGCGGCCCGGTGATTCAGCACCGCCACCGCATGAATGGTAAAGGCCGGACGGCCATCGGGCCAGCTTTTTCCGGCTTGACGGCTGCGTTCGCGGCCGCTCCGGGCCGCGCGCCGGCCGCACAATTGTCATGATCCCACTGGTTCTATAATGCGGTCTGATGCCTGACGCACCCGACCCATCAGCTGTCCCGCAGCCTGCCTCACCATCCGCCGCCGCCGGGCCGCGACAACCCTGGTATGGTCCGGGCCTGCGCTTCACCTGCACGCAGTGCGGCAACTGCTGCACCGGCCCGCCGGGCTACGTCTGGTTCGACGATGTCGAAGCCCGGGCCATGGCCGCGTTCCTGGGCCTGTCGATCGAGACGTTCCGCCGCCGCCATGCCCGCACCATCGACGGGCACTGGACGCTCAACGAAAGACTCAGCCCCGACGCTCGCGGGTACGACTGCGTGTTCCTGCTCCGCCGCGAGGACGGGACCACCGGCTGTTCGATCTACGCCGCCCGGCCGACGCAGTGCCGCACCTGGCCCTTCTGGCCGGAGAACCTCGCCAGCCCCGCCGCCTGGCGACGGGCGGCCAATACCTGCCCCGGCATGACCGCCGGCATGGAGGGCAAAGGCGACTTCTACCCCGTCGAGACCATCCGCATCCAGCGCGACAGGACGCCGAACATCTGAGATCCGCCCGTGATGAACGAACCGGCCGACCTATGGAACCACTGGCAGGACGCGGTCACGCGCCCGGCGATCCATCGCGCCCTGGGCGCCCTGTACGGTCAACTCGACGACGCCGTGGCCGCCCGCAACCCGACGTGCTGGATCAGCGGACGGTGCTGCGACTTCAATGCCTACGGCCATCGGCTTTACGTCACCGGCCTGGAGATCGCGTGGTGCCTGCGCCGCCTGGGAGAGCATGAACAACCGGGCGTCGCGCTGCCTCAAGCCGCACAGGTCGCGCTTGATGGCCCCTGCGTGTTTCAACGCGACAAGCTCTGCACCATCCACTATCTGCGCCCGCTGGGCTGCCGCCTGTTTTTCTGCCAGGAGGGCACGCAGGCGTGGCAGCAGGAGACCTACGAGCACTTCCAGACCGCCCTGCGCCGTCTACACGACGACGCAGCGGTCGTCTATCGCTACATGGAATGGCGCGCCGGCCTGGCTGAGGCTTTGAGCGCGTATACGCAGACCCGCGCCTGACGCACATCACACTTCGCCGGACCGCGCGTCGATCAACGCCAGCAGTTCGGCGGGATGATGGATGATCGCCTGCGCGCCGC
>CAZUUQ010000030.1:0-31222 GCA_964622625.1 uncultured Phycisphaeraceae bacterium
GTAGAGCGAGCGGCTGTTAACCGCTAGGTTGTTGGTTCGAGTCCAACTCGGGGAGCTTCTTTCAACCAGTCGAACTAACGCGGCTGGTTGAGTTAACAAAAACGCCCGATGGCGCATGCCGTCGGGCGTTTTCGTATCTCGCGGTTGGCAAAGGGTTACGGCATTTCTGCCCGAACGGGCCGCGCTCTCTGTTTCAAACCACCTCCACCACGTTGCGGCGGTAAACGTACACGTTCTCGCCCGCCCGCCGAGAGCAACGGGCCAAACTCTCGGACTCTCTCGTAAACAGCGGCCGTCCAGTTAACAGACCCGTTCGTCTCGGACCCTACCGCCATTTCGAACTCGCGCCGGGTATGTAAGAGAAGGACGAAGAGCATCAACCCAGCCCTTCGATTTCACTCAGGACAAGCCAGACAGCGAGCCGGTCGCCAAGCGAAGGCCGTTGTGGGCACATCCGCAAGGAGCCCGCAATGGAAGAACCCATCGCCGACCCGGCCGCGATGACCCCGGACGAGCGCCGCCAGGAGATCGCCGCCATCCTCGCCCGTGGCGTGCTTCGCCTCCGCCAAACGGGCCAATCATCGCCTGGTTCGCGTTCCTCTTGCACCCCCGAAAATCCCGCGAAACAGAGGCAAAACGGACTTGATGAGGGGGCCAAAACGAGCCCTCATGTGCTCGCTCGATAGCCACGAGCAACGCATGAAAGGAGCTCGAAAAACATGAGTGTGAACATCGCCAAAGAGGTCGCCGCCCTGGGCCGATTGACCGTCAAGGACCTGCGGGCCAAGCACATCGAGGTCTTCGGCGAGGCCACGCGCAGCGGCAACAAGGACTGGCTGCGCAAGCGCATCGCCTGGCGCATCCAGGCCAACGCCAGCGGCGACCTGTCCGAGCGGGCCAGGCGGCGGGCCGATGAACTGGCCAACGACGCCGACCTGCGGACGACCGCCCCGAAAGACAATCAGGTCGCCATCACCACCACGGCGTCGGTCGCCTTCGACCACGACGCGCGGTTACCAATGCCAGGGGCGATCCTGCGGCGGCCATACAAGGGCCGCGAGGTCGTGGTGCGCGTCCTGCCACGGGGCTTCGAGTATGAGGGCGAGGTCTACCGCACGCTCTCGGCCGTCGCCAGGGCTGTCACCGGCACGCACTGGAACGGATACCACTTCTTCAACCTGAACCCCGGCAAGAATGGAGTCGCCGATGAGTAGGACCAGCACCAACACGCCCATTACGTTCCGGTGCGCGGTCTACACCCGCAAGAGCACCGAGGACGGCCTGGAGCAGGAGTTCAACAGCCTCGACGCCCAGCGCGACGCGGGCGAGGCCTACATCGCCAGCCAAAAGTCCGAGGGCTGGGTCTGCCTACCCGACCACTACGACGACGGCGGCTTCACCGGCGGCAACATGGACCGGCCCGCGCTCCAACGCCTGCTGGCGGACATCGAGGCGGGCAAGGTCGACTGCATCGTCGTTTACAAGGTGGACCGCCTCAGTCGCTCGCTGATCGACTTCTCGAAGATCATGGACGTGCTGGAACGGCACAAGGTGTCGTTCGTCTCGGTGACGCAGCAGTTCAACACCAGCACGTCGATGGGCAGGTTGATGCTCAACGTGCTGCTGTCGTTCGCCCAGTTCGAGCGTGAGATGATCAGCGAACGCACCCGCGACAAGATCGCCGCCACGCGGCGCAAGGGGAAATGGACCGGCGGCATGCCGCTGTTGGGTTACGACGTGGACGTGCGGGGCGGGCGCTTGTTGGTCAACGAGGAAGAGGCCGCCCGCGTGCGGGAGATCTTCGAGCTGTACCTCGACCGCCAGTCGCTGATCACCACGGCGACGGAACTGGACGGGCGAGGGTGGACCACCAAGCGATGGATCACGAAGAAGGGCCGCGAGATGGGCGGCAAGCCCTGGGCGAAGAACAACCTCTTCAAGATGTTGACCAACCGCCTCTACCTGGGCAAGGTCACCTACAAGGACGAGATTCACGAGGGTGAGCACGCGGCCATCGTGGACGAGGAGATTTTCGAGCGAACGCAGCGGATGCTCAAACGCAACGGCCGCACGGGCGGCGCGCACGTGAAGAACCGCCACGGTGCGTTGCTCAAGGGTCTGGTGCGCTGCGTCACCTGCGACTGCGCCATGGCCCCGACGCACACCGTCAAGAACAGCACGAAGGTGTATCGCTACTACTGCTGCACCAACGCCCAGAAGCGCGGCTGGCACATCTGCCCCACGCCGTCGGTGCCCGCGCCCGAACTGGAACGGTTCGTGGTCGAGCAGGTCAAGGTCATCGGCAAGGACACCGACCTTCTGGCCGAGACGCTGGCCGAAAGCCGCCGCCAACGCGAGGAGGCGATCGGTAAGCTGGAGGTCGAGAAGCGGACGCTCGAACGCGAACTGCAGCGCCACAACAACGACCTTCGCAAGCTGGCCGGGAAGGACGGCCTGGCGACCGACCGCATGGCCGACATCCAGGACCGCATCCGCACCGCCGAGCAACGCGCTACCGAGGTGCGCGAGCAGATCATCGTTCTGTCCCGCGAACTGGTGGACGCCCGCGAGGTCGGAGAGGCCTGCTCACTATTCGAGCCGCTCTGGGAAACGCTCAGCGCCCGCGAGCAGGCCCGCATCCTGCACCTGCTGATCGAGCGCGTGGACTACGACGGCCCGAACGGGAAGGTCGCCATCACCTTCCACCCCACGGGCATCAAGACCTTGGCCGATGAACTGAACCGACAGGAGGTAACCGCATGAAAGGTTTGACGATCCAGTGCGACGTGCATTTCACGCGGGGGCAGCGCACCCGCAAGGTCATCCAGGAGGGTCCACCGCCGGAACCGGACACCACGCCTGAAGGCACGATCCCGCGCATCGCGCGTCTGGTGGCCCTGGCGCTCCGGTTCGACCGGCTCATCAAGGCGGGCGAGGTCACCGATCAGGCCGACCTGGCCCGCATGGGCAACGTGAGCCGCGCCCGCGTCACGCAGATCATGAATCTGCTGCAACTCGCTCCGGAGATTCAGGAGGCGATTCTGTTCCTGCCGCGCACGACCAAGGGCCGCGACCCCATCCGCGAGATCATGGTGCGGCCCATCGCGGCCGAGCCGGACTGGCGCAAGCAGCGACGGCTCTGGAAGTGCCTGACGTTCGATCAGGGGGTTGAGACCGTGCCGGTCGGTGAAAGCATGGCACTGGATCAGACCAAGTGCTGACAAGGGTTTACGAGCCAAAGTGCCAGAATCGGGCATTTCCGCATTCTGCGCCTCTCTGGCCATCCATGAAGTCTCAGCAGTCTCACGGGGCTGAGACCGTGAGACAGCGCTGGACCCTGCATTTACAGGGGTTTACAAGCGAAAGTCTCAAAATCGCCTGTTTTCGCGTTCTACGCCCCCCGGCACTGCATCACGTCTTCACCGTCGCCGTGCGAACCACCCCCTGGGCCAATGCCTCCCAATCCGGCTGTTCACCGCTGGCCTGGTAGGCCTTGCGGGCCTCGCGGATGGCGGCGTGCAACTCCGGCCACTCCTGCGATTCGTCCTCGGCCTCGAACAAGTGGCCGATGGCCCGAAGGCGGTAGGCGTAACCCTCGCGGGTTTCGGTCAGGAGCACCAGTGCCGCGCCCAGGTGTTTCTCGACACACTCGACGCAGCTCGGCCGTGTGGGCGTGTAGGCACGGCGCGGGAGCACGACCGGCGGGCAGTTCGTGCAGGGCTTCTTCTGTTTGGGCGTCAACGTCTCGCTCATGTCATGCTCCTCAGGGGGCCAGCTCGAAGGTCAGGTCAAACCGATACCACGCCCCGAAGTGGTAGAGCGGATCGTTTGTCGTGGCGTCGATGAACAATGTGTGCGGCCCGGGGTTGAGCAACACCTGTTGGGGCGGCGGCGGATTTGAGATGACCGGCCCCATGCCCGCGCAACCTTGCCCGCCGCCGGGAGCGTGGGCCGAGCCGACCAGCCCGCCGTTCACATACAGGCTCATCAGCTCGTAGTTGGGGTCCTGCGTTTCGCCCATGCCCGACCAGTTGACCGTCATGATCATCGCCTTGGGCACGGTGATCTGGCAGGTTGCTGTGGCGTACTGCGTGTAGGGATTGTGGCTGCGGCAGTTCTGGTCGTCTTCCCAGTCCAGTCGCAGGCCCAATCCGTTGTTCAGGATCGACCAGGGGCTGGCTGCCACGTCGGCGGGATCGTCGTAGGCGCGGAACGCGCCGTCCTGCCCACCATCGATGAACCCCGAATCGGTGAATGACCACTGCTGGGTGAACTCGATGCAGCAGGCCGGGCAGGTCTCCTCGGCGTTGTAGACCGCCGACTTGCCGCCCAGCAGTACGCCGCGCTTGCCGCCTTCGACCACGACTGATTTGCCCGGTGCGCCCACGCTGGCCTCCTTACTCGGTGCTGCTGGCCGTCTCGCAGGCTTCCTGGTCCACCATCTCGTTGATCCAGCCGAGCACCAGTTCCAGACCGCCCGCCCCGTCGTCCTGGTAGTGGGCATAACCGAAGGTCGCGGCGATCATCTGGCCGATGCTGGGGCGCTGCCACTTGTGCGGCGCGGCCACGGGGTCCACGCCGCTCTCCAACGTCTCGCCGGTCACCACATCCAGCACGTCATAGGTCCACGTCGCCGGGTTCTCCTCGTCGCCTTGCTCGCCGCCGTACTGCGTGAGGTCCACCGGGAACACATGCATCGGGATGGGTTTGCCCAGACGGACGACCGACCACTGCACGCCGGTCCCGCCCGCGCGCCAGAGGATGCCCGCCGACCCCTGCATGCTCACCTTCAGGTTGGCCGTGACGCCGTCGGCGATCTCGGCGTAGCGCCACTCGTGATCTTCGTCGGGCACGTCGATCTTCACCGGGCAGACACCGGCGGCGTAGGCGCGTCCGATCTTGCCGCTGGCGATGGGTTCGGCCAGGACGACGAACTTCCCCTCGTGCGTGTCGGCGGCGGGCGCGACACATGACAGGGCCACGCGGTTCTTGAACTCCTCCTCGTTGGCCGACGGGTCGATGATCGGCGTATCGACGCCCAGGACCGCCATGCGGTTCTGATTCGAGCCACTGTCGTTGCGGACCAGCACGATGCTGGCCTGCGCGAACGACGGTTGCGATTCTCGTCCCAGGTGGGCCGTGCGCTGCCGGAAGTCCAGCGCCGCGTCGATGAAGGCGTTGTAGGCGCTGGCCGGGATGACCAGCGGCTGGCCGGACTGGACCTTTTTCAATCCGTCGCTCATGAGCCGATCCCCAATGCCGCGAAGTTGCCATCCTCATAGACCTTCTCGACGTAGGCCGCGATGGGTTGCTTGACCAGCGTATTGCTGCCGGTGTCCTCGGCGTCGGTGTAGCGCACCCACAGATACTCCCAGCCTTTCTTCGAGATGCCGCCGATCGGCCCCACCGAGATGCCCGTGCGGTTGGGTGAACCGGCGAAGCGGAAGGTGATCTCCCAATCGTCGTCGGGGCCGGTGCCGCGCCGCGAGCCGGATGCGCCCAGGAACAGACATTCCCCGGCGGCCAGGCCACGGAATGAGCCGCTGTTGACCTTGCCGGTGAGTTGGAAGAGCGTGCCCTTGTAGGCCGTCGTGACTGTCGCCGCCGACAAGTAGTGCGTCTCGGAAAAGTTGTAGACCGGCACGGTGATGTCCACACCCTCGACGTTGTCGTGCGTGACGCCGATCGCACCTTTGAAGTCGGGGGCCGTGCCGCTGGCGGCATATCGCTGGACCGTCGATAGCGACTGAGTGATGTGCTGCGTACCGCCGCCGGTGTCGAAGCTGAAGGATGAATCTCCGGTCTCCGGCGGCTCCTGATACTCGAAGGGCGCGTAGTTGACCGTGCCGGTCCAGATGCATTTGTCGGGGTTGGTGGTGTCGACGTGGACCGGCTCGACCGTCACCGGCTGGCGTTTCATGTTGTGCAGCACCGTCGGCGCGGTCGCCTTGAGCGTGGCGATAGCCGTCGCTTCATCGGCCGTGCCGGTGATCGTGTAGAGCAACTCCGCCGATTGGGTCTCGGTGATCTGGCGGGAGTCGATGTTCTCGGTGCAGGTGATGGGCATCCGTGCCTCCGATTACGCGAACGTCAGACCGCCGGTCTGCGCGGCCTGGACGAGCTTCTTGGTGTTCTTGGCGGTCTCCTCGGTCGCCTTGGCCGTGCGATCGGCGACATCCCCGGAGGCCAGGCCCTGGATGGCGGCGGCATTGAACGTGCCGCGCACGCCAATCTTGGCGGCCTCCTGCTGGACCAGATCGCCGATGTCGCCAAGACCAGCCAGGGCGTCGCGGGCCTTGTTGATGATGTCGTCGGGGCCTTCGAGTCCTTCGGGAGCGGCGGACTCCTTCTCCTGCCGTTTGCGTTTGGCGGTCTCGATGGCCTCACGCCATTCCTGCCGGGCCTTGGCCAGGTCGGCCTCGTTCTCCGACATGCGGTTGGCGTACTCGGTGTCGAGCTCGCGGTGTTTCTCCAGATTCTGCCGCCCGATCTCGCCAAGGGTTGCCTCGTGGACCGCCGATGCCCGTCTGCGTTCGGCTTCCCGCTGCGCTTCGCGTTGAGCGGTCTTGCGCTTCTGCTCGTCCTCGATGCGGGCGATGGCAGCCTGCTTCTGCTCCTCAACCAGCTTGTTCTCGGCTTCCAGATCGACCGAGTCGTCGAACAGGCTCTTGATCCAGTTCCACGCCTTCTGCGCACCCGCCTTGATGTTCTCCCAGGTCTTGGAGAAGAAGCTGGTGAAGTCGGCCCAGAGCTTGGAGAAGAACGCGGTCGTCTCGATCCAGCCGACCTCCAGGGCGTGCCAGACGATCTCCGCGACAGCCAGCAGGCCGTGCCAGGCGTCATAGCCGATCTTGATGAAGAAGTTGCGAAAGTTGAGCCACGCCTTCTCGAGGAAGTTCACGCCGCGCGTCCACTCCATCTTGATCGTCAGCCACAGAATCTTCACCGCCAGCGAGATGTCGCCAGCCGCCAGGGCGTCGGCGATGCCCTGGTAGGCCGAGAGCGCGTCTTCCTTGAGCACGTTGAAGCGGTCACCCAGCCACGCCAGGGCCTTGGCCCCGATGTCCGTGGCATACACCAGATATGCACCAAGCGCCGCCACAGCTGCGATGACCAGCCCAATCGGCGAAATCAGGAACGCGATCACCGCCGCCAGGACTTTGAGCACCGCGACCACGGTGGTGACGACCGTAATGAGCACACCGAGCATCGTGCCCAGCCCGGAGATGATTGTGCCCAGCACCGTCAGCGCGATGCCGACGGCCACGACCACGGCGGCGACCTTCAGGACGGTGACGATGATCTGCTGGTTCTGCTTGATCCAGGCACTGACGACCATCGCCACGCGCATGATCTTCTCGGCGACCATCTGCAACGTGGGCGCAAGGGCCGCGCCGATGTTGAATACGCCCATCTTGACGACCTGCCAGAGCCGGTCGAGGGCGTCGGAGAACTCCTCGGCGGCCTTGGCATCCTCTCCGCTCATGGTCAGACCCAGGCGGCGGGCCTCGGCCTGCAGCATCTCAATGCCCCGGGCACCACTGGCGAACAATGGCAGGAGTTGCGTGCCCGAGCGCCCGAAGATGCCCATCGCCAACGCCGCCTTGAGCGTGGGGTCTTCGATCTGGCTGATCCGCTCCGCCAGCAGCTTGAACTGCTGTTCCGGCGACAAACCCGCCAGATCGTCGGCGGTCAGGCCCAGGTCCTTCAATGCATCCGTCGCCGTGCTCAGGCCGCGACCGGCGTCATAGATCGTCCGCTGCATCCGTCGCAGGCCGTTCTCCAACTCCGAGACTTCCACGCCGCTCTGCCCGGCGGCGAACTGCAATTCGCTGAGGGCCTCGACCGACAGGCCCGTGCGGCGGGCCATCTTCGCCACGCTGTCGCCGTAGCTGCCGAACAGCTTGGCCGACGCCGCGAGCGGCGCGAGGATGGCCGAGCCGACGCCGATCATCTTCAGGCCGAGGTTGCGGATCGAGTCGCCGAAGGCCTTGAGCTTCTTTTCCGCCCGGCGCAGACCGCGCACGAGCTTGCTGTCGTCGGCGAAGAGCTCGACAAACGCGCGACCGGCTCGGATTCCCTGCGCGGATGCCACGTGTGTTACTCCTCGTCTTCAACCGGTAAGGCGTACCAGCCTTCGGGCAGGTCCATCTTGCCCGGCACGACCTGGCCGTCGGCGTCCTTCACCCAGACCTTGGCGTCCTTAATGGTTTCCCGCAGCCGCACCGGCGTGCCATGGGGCACATAGATCGTCCGCGTGAAGGGCGACCCGCCCGCACAACCCGTCAGCAGGATCGGCAGCACGAAGGCGATGATCAGCCAGTGCTTGCGGACCTTGGCCCGCAGCTTGTCCTTGGTCTGCTGGTCAGGGGCGGCGTCTTCCGCCGTGGGCCGCGACTGCTCGGCGACCCACGGCAGAAGCGCGCGGAAGAACGCGGTCAGAACCGCGATCAACCAGTTCATCACGCCGCCTCCTTCTTGCTCTCCAGCCCGCCCCAGCGATCCAGTTCGCTGTGCTTGATCTGGATGCCCTGCTTGATCTGCTCAACCAGCGCATGGGAGGGCTTCTTGCCGTTGTTGGCCTCGGCGTAGGCGTTCAAGACGAACCGCAGGGCCGAGTCCAGCTTGGCCAGGCCGCTGTTGGGCGTGTCATCGGGGATCTGCTTCTCGGCCAGCTTGATGCCGGTGATGATGCTGCCCTCGTACTGCTTCCACTTCTCCTGCAGCGGATTGAACTTGCTGGCCAGGAAGATGAAGAAGCCGACCATCGCCGCCCAGATGATGGCGAAGCCGATACCGGAATTGAGGAACGTCCAGACTCCATTGAGGATCGCGTTGCCTTCCATGTTCATGTACCTTTCTGGGCCTCAAGGGCCTCTCTGAGAACCGCCAGCGACTCCTTGTCGGCGACCGTCCGTAGCCGCCGATCCTGTCTCGCGTATGGGTCGAAGTCCGATGGCTTGAAGGGCCTGCTGCGTTTGGGGTCGCGGTTGGCGTTGGCGATCAAGGCGCAGACCAATGACGTGTGCGCCCAGCGCTCGCGGCCCAACCCTTCGGCCATCCACAGCAGTTGCCGCAGCGTCAGCGGGCCGGGGTCGACGCCGATGGACCCGGCGATGCGCCAGACATCGCCCCACGGATCGTCGCGTCGATGTCCAGGGCGTCGATCCGCGTCTCCACGGCCGTCACCGCCGCGTCGATCATGGCCATCTGCTTGGCGACCGCCTTGGCCCGGTCGTTGCGGCCGCGCGACCGGAAAAAACCGATCAGTTCCTCGTAGAACGCCTTCTGCGCCGCCAGCAGCGTCTGCCCGTCGAAACCGGCCCGCACGTCGTCATCGGTAACCTTGTGCGTCTCGAACTGCCCCTCAAGCATGGCGCAGAGCACCTCGCCCAGGAGCATCTCGTCGGTGCCCAGCCGCGTCAGCAGAGGCGGGTCGCCCGCTTCGGGCTGAAGCAGATCGATGTCGAGCTTCGCCTTGACCTTCATGGCCGTACCGAGGGTCAAGGTCAGCGTCCAGGTCCGACCGGCTGCATCAGTGAACGTCTTCATCAGGCCACCTCCACCCATTCAGCGAACACGGCGAGCTTGGCAGTCACGCTGACCGTCACACCTTCTTCGAGCGGCTCGTTGCGGCTGAAGTTGGTGATGCTGAAGTCGCCCAGCGGCCCCTCAGTGCCCGAGGCGGCGCGGTCGCCGGTCAGCACGGCCAGGCGGATGCTGCCGGAGGTGAGGAACGCGGTCTTCACAGCGTCGAACCCGGCGTCGCCCGGTTTCCAGAGCATCTCGAACTCGGCGGTGCATTCGCGCAGCGTCGGCGCGGTCGCCCGCCAGCCCTGGTTGGCGCGGGTGGTGACATCCGCTTCGCCCGCCTCGAGGTTCAACGTCACGTCCTTGACGTTGGCCATCTCGGTGAGCGTCGCCAGAGCGCCGCCCGCAGCGCCCTGGTAGATTTTGGCATTCATGCCCAACAGGAATTCTTGCGACATGCTTCGATCTCCTTATCGAACGCTGTCTCGCCACATGGCGGGCAGCTGGGGTTTCTCTTTCTCGAATGCCGGTCCCATGTAGGGCCGGGCCTTGTACGTTGTCCGTTTCCGTTTGCCACGACGCTTGAGCGTCGTCTTGCCGCCGTACTCCAACAGTGGCGGCGCTTCGCCACGTCCCTTCTGATTCAGCCGCGTCGGGCCGATCACCACGCTTTGGGCGTCAAGGTCGTAACCGAAGAAGATGAACTTCTTCAGCAGTCCCGTGTGCGAACTAGGCGGCGATCCGGGTGGCGCTGGTTTCTTCCGCTTGCGGATGCTGCTCTTGGCCGACCGCCGCACGAACGCCCCGAACTTCGAGAGCACCTTCCGCGAGGCGGCGTCAACCTTCGAGATCACCGCCTTGCGGTCGAAGAACAACTGCTTGAACTCGAAGTGGATCATCCGATGGCCCTGTACGTCACCGTCAGCACGCTGGTGAAGACCCGCTGTTCGGCCAGATGCTCCGGCGCGTAGACCGGCTCGTTCTGCGTCCGCACCCACGCCGCCCCCGGCACGCCGGGGAGCGCCCGTCGCCGCAGGTAGGCGGCGATCTGGTCCATCAGGCCGCACAGTGCCGCTACCTCGGTGTCCAGGTCCTTGCCGAGCTTCTTCTGCACGCCGATGTCGACCTGCAGGTCGAACTGGCTGGCCGAGCGTGTCGAGCCGTTGATCTCGACCGCCTTGGGCACGACCGAAACCTTCAGTTCGGCCAGGTCAGCCAACTCGAACTCCGGCAGCACCCGCCGCACGGCGGCGATGGCCGGGTTGAACGTGCCCGCAGGAGCGGCGTTCAGTTCGGCGGCGACGGCGTCCGCGATGTCGATGATCAACGCCATGGGTCAGTCCGCCTTCTTGATCTCGCCGACCAGCCAGTCCACGTCGCTCTTGTTCACCGGATCGACGGCCGCCAGCGCCGCCGCCAGGCCCGCGCCCTTGGCTGCGTCGCGCCGCAACACCCGGGCGATGCCCGCCAGGCGCTGCCCGGCCAGGTACACTCGGCGCTGCGGAGCGGTCATGGCCGCGATCCGAGCCTCGCGGTCTTCCACCGCCTGTTTGTGCTCAGGCGTCAGCGAGTCCAGCCGCTCCTGCCGCCGGGCGTTGACCTCAGCCTGTCGGTCTTCGGGCGACATCCGCAGTCGCTCGACCACCGCCTGTTCGCTGGGGGTCAGTTCCATCTGTCGTCGTGCTTCTGCCATGCGTTGCTCTCCTATGCGATGTGGCGCGGCGCGTAGCCGTAAGCCTGGTCGAACGTGAACAGGGATTCACCGTCGGCGTCGTTGATGCGCGCTTCGCGGCGGAGGATGACGATCTTGCCGCCGCTGCTGTCCATCCGGCCGGAGATGTCCATCCCGCGATAGACGCGGACGATGGCGTCCCAGCCCAGGTAGAGATAGGCGTCGTAGTACAGCCGGACGTAGCCGAACAGGTCCGTTCGGCTCTGGTAGTCGAAGTAGATCGTGCTCTCGTAGTAGAGATCGAGACTGGCCCATCGCTCTACGATGAGCGTGGCCTGGTAGATGGTGAGGTAGGAGTAGTACTCGATGGATGCATAACCGGTGATGGTGAGCACCCCGCCATTCTCGACAACGATCTGGCCCGAGTTATAGACGTACAACGATCCTTCAACCCGCAGGTCCCCCTGGACATAGATGTACGCCCAATCGGACACGTTCAGGTAGTTGCGAGCGATCACGCTTCCGCCGTACTCGACATACAACTCGCCGTAATAGCGGACTTCGATGTTGCCGCTGTAGGACACATCCACGTCACCGTAAACGTAGAATTGGCTGTAGTCCTCGATGTAGAGATTGCCGTCGAAGTACGCCGAGCCGCCGGACTCCACCGACACGTAAGCGCTCTGGTAGAAGTAGGAGTAGGCGCTCCAGTCCTGGTAGAACGAGCCGTAGACGTACAGGCTGGACCCGTACACCACATCGAAGTAGGCGTAGGGGTTGACCGTGGCGTCGCCTTGAACGTCGACCGACCCGCCGTACAGCACCGCAACGCCGCCGTAGACATCCAGCCAAGCGCCACTGGCGATCTCGACATAACCCGACATGTCCAGATTACCGGAGACATAGAGGCCGCCCTGAACGTAAAGCGATGCGCCGTTCTCGACCGTCAGCGCCGACCAGATTTCCAGCATCCCGTCGGGGTCCACAGTGATTGATCTTCCACTGGCCAACGTGAAGGACATCGAGTCCATCGTGACGGTGTGGTAGGCGGCGATGACCACGTCGTCCGTGGAGAGATCGGGGACATTGCCCCCGACCCACGTCGTGGTGCTCAGCCAGTCGCCGGATTGTGCGGAGTAGATCGTCACTGTCTGCTACCTCACGCGAAGATGCGATAGACAACGCCCGTGTTGTTGGTCACGACCCGGACGTACACCTTGCTGGCGTCGTCGATTCGGATGACTAGCCCCTCGTAGTTGCTGGGCATGACCGGGATGTTCTGCCCGGCCGCGTCGCCGATGAAGCAGGGGTAGTAGTTCAGCGGGTTGCCGTAGTTGTCGACGCGAGCGCCAACCCACACGAACCGGCACGGCGTCGAGGTCGCCACGAGTGGTTGCGGCGTGCCCGACGAGGGAACGGTCTTCGTGCCGCCGATGAACGAGGAGCAACCGGCCACGTCGAACAGCGGCACGCCGTTCGGCCCGACCTCCACGTCCAGTGAGTTGATCCAGCGCTTGGCCATTGCGTGTTCTCCTTCAGCCGGTGACCCAAGCCACCAGCACCGACGCGAACGCGGTCACCGCCGAACCGACGATCAGCCAGATCAACTTGCTCTGGCGCTTGGCGTCCTGTTCCAGCCGATCCAGTCGGACGGTGATGCCCGGTCGGCCGTTGCCGCGAATCGCCTCGTCGAGGCGATCCAGCTTGCGATGGATTTCCTCGAACTCGCGCTCGCACGCGCTTCGGAATTCGCTACTGACGGTCGAATCGCTCACGTGTCCGCTCCGATGTCCTTGGTGTGAATGCGGTAGGTCTGCCGATACGGATCGCTCCATCGCCAGCAGCCCTCGCCGCCCAGGTTCATGACCTCGTATCTCCGCCCGTTGGCTGCGATCAGATCGCCCGGCTCGGGGTCGAAGCCCAATTCGTCGGACAGAATCAGGAAGTCCCAGACGTGGGCATTGATCGTCAGGCCCGACTCGTCGGCGACCTCGAACCCCGTCCTGCCGAAGGTCGCGCTCATGGTGTAGGCGTCAGGCGGCCTGCGGTACTCGACCGGGCTGGAGCAGTGCGCCGTGCGCATCTGCTCCAGCCACTGCGAGCCTTGGCGGAGAAGGTCGGCCATCGATCACTGCTCCAGGCGGACGCGAACCGTCGCGTCGGCGTCGACCGTCGCCTTGACCGTCTTGCCCAGGTACTTGTTGCCGCTGGCGGTCGTGGTCGCCTGCTGGGCCGTGGCGTTCCAGTACACCTTCGCGCCCGAGGCGATGGCCGTGCCCGCCCCGGTCGCCTTGGGCACGTCGAAGACGCCCGTCACCGCCAGCGCGCCCAGCGCGTTGGCGACGATATCGCGCTTGGCCACGCCGACCAGATCGCCCTGCACGACCACGTCACCGGCAGCGACGTTGCTGCCGGGCGTGTAGTCGATGCTGTCACCGTCATGAATGAACTTTGCCGTTGCCATGAGTCATTGCTCCTTGTTGGTCTGAAAGGTTCACGCTGCCCGGAGAAGGGCCGAGGCTTACGCCTCGCCCTTCATCTTCACGCCGCCCCGGTAGTCCTGGAGGGCGACGCCGAAGTCGAAGTACCCTCGGAACTGGATGCCCAGGACGTTGAAGTCCGCCTCGGCCCGCTCCACGGTGGGCTGCTGCTTGCCGTTGAGGAACGCGACCTCGATCACCGGCAGGTCCGACGGCTCGGCCAGCACGTACCAGGCCTTCGTGCTCGACCCGGACATGGCCGCGTTGCCGAGGTAGGTGCTGGTGACGACGCCGAACTTGCCCGCGTGCGGGTTGTCGTTGGGCTTGGGCTTGTTGGCCGTGGTGGTCTCGTTGACCTTCAGGCTGCTCATCAGCAGTTCAGCCTGGACCTTCAGCGCCGGGGGCACCAGCAGCGTGCGCGGCTCGATGGCCAGTGGGTTGCCGTCGGGGTCGACCTGCTCGAGGAACATCAGTTCCGCCGCCGTCAGGCCGTCGATGGACAGCGCGGTGTCCGCGCCCGCCTGGTAGTTCTTGTGGCCGACGGTGAAGAACGCGGCGTTGTCGAGGAACGCGCCCCAGAAGACCTTGTTGAGCTTCAGCGCGCCGCCGCGACCGATGCGACGCGGGACGGCAGTCAGCGCGTCCATGTCGTCGTTGATCAGGTCGGTGCGGGTCAGGCCGAACATCCGCCCGTAGGTCTTGGCCTGGTTGGTGAAGCTCTCCTCGCCGACCTCGGCGTGCTTCAGTTCGCCGTCGGGGCCGACCTCCTGGTACTCGAAACCGCCGGTCAGCCGGAAGCTGGTGACGGCCTTGAAGTCCTTCACGCTGCGCGTGGCGGCGATCCGCTGCCAGGCCTGCTCGACCGACTCAAAGCCGTCCAGAAGGAACTTGTTGGCCACGTTGGAGAGGATGCCCGGCAGCGTGAACGTGCTGAACGCCGCGCGAAGCACCGCCTCGGGATCGTCGCTGAAGAACCGCGCATCGCAGCCGTTGGCCCAGGCCGCCTCCAGCAGAAGCTGGTGCAGCCCCAGACGGTTGCGGTAGCGCTTCTCGGCCGCCTCGACGATCTGCTCGCCGTGCGTCTTGATCAGGGCATCGCCGCGAACGCCGCCGGTCATCAGCGCGGCGGCCTCCAGTACCTTCGGCCCGTTGGCCGTGCCGCCGGTGTGCGCCGCCGGGGCGGCGGGCCGCGAGGCGCGCAGCACTTCCAGTTCGGTGCTCTTCACGTCCCAGCCCTCCTCGATGGCCTTGGCCTCGATGTCCGGGTGCTTGCCGTCGGTGACCTTGCGGATGGCGGCGATCCGCTTGCTCTCGGCGGCCGCCTGGACGCGCATGTCCTTGACCGGGTCGCTGGCGGACGGGGCCTCCTTGCCCTCGTCCGCCCGCGCCTGGACCTCCGTGTCCTGCTGCTTGTCGGTGATGTCCATCGTTGCTTCCTTGCCGTTCATGGTCTGAGGCTCCTTGTCCTGGGCCGCGACGCGGGCGGTGGTGCCCGGATCGGCGGCGCTGTCGACGAAACTGATTTCCTTGAGCACGGCCCGACGCACCACATGCACGGGGCCGGTGAACTGCTGCTTGTTGACGCTGACCGTGGCACCGGCGGGGATGAACTCCGCCTCGACCACCGCCGCGCCGATGCTGGCCTGCCAGGGGAATCCGTTGACGCCGCTCTTGGCCACGTCACGCGCCCACGAGGTATCGCGGCTGATCAGCCCCTCGGCGACCAGTTGCCCGGCCTCGACCTGCACCCGCTGCGTGTGGCCCACGCCCTGGCGGCGCTCGTGGTCGAGCCGGATCGGCAGGTTCTGCGACGGGATGTCCAGGCCCGCCAGATCGACCACGACCTGATGCGGGAACCCGGCGATCCGCATCAGGCCGCCGGTGTAGGCGACCATGCGGAACTGCGGCAGAGCGCTATCGCCCTCGGCGGCTTGGATCGTCAGCGGCCCGCGCATGGTCACAAACTCAGGCTGCTTGTCGTTCGTCTTCGACATCCGTGTCGTCCTCCTCTTGGGGTTGCGGTTCTTGCGTGGATTGGACCTCGGCCTCGGTCAGGCCCAGTTCCTTCATCAACTGCTTCTCTTTGGCCCGCTGGCGCAGCTCGGTCTCCCAGTCCTTGCCCTGGCGGGCGTACTCACAGGCCAGCGTGGTGGTGTGGTTGGCCAGGCGCTGGGCCTGAGCACTGGCTTCCTTGGCCGGATCGACGTGTTCGGTGCCGTCCCAGAACCACTGGTGTTCCAGCGATTCGACGCCAGCCAGGAAGGAGAAATCAGCGAGCAGACGGGCTTCGGTCAGCCAGGCATTCAGCAGCGCATCAAGCACGACGCTGTTGCAGTCGGCCTGCTCAACGCGGATGGACTTGAAGTAGGTCTGGTGGTCGAGGCGACCGGAGGCATAGTTGTAGCCCGACGAGTTTCCGGCCGCGACGTTGAACGGCATGTTCAGGCAGCGGGCGATCTCGTTAAGCAGCTCGCGCTTGAACTCGCCATACGTCGTGCCCGGCTGCTCAGCCTTGATCTGTCCGAGCTTCCAGCCGTCTGGCAACACCGTGGCCATCCGCTTCTCGAGCTCGACGATGTCCATCGGCTCGACGGACGCCGCCTCGCCGTTGGCGGGCGCATCGGTGAAGAGCACCGCCGCGAAGTCCGCCGCCGTCTCAGCCGCCCCGAGCACCGCCAGCGTGTAGCGCCGCAGTTGGGCGAACAGCGGCAGCGCGGGCGTGATCTCCGGGATGCCCCGGTGCTGGCCGGGCCGATCCGAACGGAACCAGTGGACCATCGCCTCGGCGGGCACGCGGTCGTAACCATCCAGCGCCAGCGTGTAACCACACTGGCCCGGATGACGCCGCAGCACCAGGTAGCGCACCGCGTTGCCAAAGCGGTCGAACTGGATGCCGTCCACGGCATCGTCGATCAGAATGCGGGCGTCGGGGTTCGCCACGCGGTCGGCCTCGATCAGTTGCAGGTCCAGCTTGATCGGCGAATGCAGCATCGGGTTGGCCGTGAGCATGCCGAAGACCTCGCCGTCCACGGCCTTGGCCATCCGCATCAGCCGCAGCTTGGCGGGAAGATGGATTTCCGAAGCCCACTCGGCGAAGGCGGTCTCGATCAGGTCATTGGCTTCGGTGTCATCCGAGAGCAGCTGCAGACGCGGGCCGGTGCCCACGCAGTCGTTGGCCAGCGTGAGCACGATGCCCCGCGCATAACTGTTGTTGGCGACCTCGTACCGGCTGCGATTGCGGAGCGTCTGCCGCACGTCGGGCGACGCGGCCGCGTCGGCGGAGAGGCTGTCGGCGTTGGCCCAGTGCCGCACGTTGTCGGCATTGGTGACCGCCGCGTCGTACTTCGCCCGAATGACACGGGCGAAGGAGCGGGCCTTTCGGGTTGTCTTATTGCCGAACGGCCACATCACGCTGCCCCCGGGGGAGAGAGTTTGACCAGTTTGACGCCCAGGCCCTTGCCCGAGGCCGCCTGTTTGCTGGCCAGGTGCTTGTCGGCCGCGATCTGGTCGGCCAGCGAGTGCTGCTCGATGCTGCCCGAATCGCCGGTCGCCTTCTTCGGCCCGGCGGCGTTGTCGCGGATCGTGTTGTCGAGGTTCTCGGCCACGTAAGTCTCCGATGGCGAACCGTGCATGGTCGCCTTCAGTTACTTACCCGGTGGAATCGAGAACTGGCGGTGAGTCAGAGGTGAATCAGCAGATCGTTACGCATGTAGAACATGGCGGCGGTGTTTGAGACTATCGAGCCGTCGCGGCGGTCTGTTCATAGGTCGTCACGCGCCGCCCGCAATGGCGGCACGTGCGGCGGCGAAGCAGACGACCACCCCAGGCACGGCGGGTGTAGAGCACGCGGAAGTGCATGCACCCGCAGTCGGGGCATTCCAGGCCACGCTTGGGAGCGGGTTCCCGATTGTCGGTTGGCTTGACCATCTACCGTCTGCTCCTTTGCAGTTCGGACAGCCGCACACGCTGGCGAACCGGCGCGGCCTTGGCGTCCGTACCCGGCAACACCGCGCCCTGGACCGAGGCCGCCACGGCGCAGCCGACCAGACAGTCGAACCAGTGGTTGTCCGGCCCACCCGCGCGGATCTTCCATTCA
Organism: uncultured Phycisphaeraceae bacterium; assembly: GCA_964622625.1. Lineage (GTDB taxonomy): Bacteria > Planctomycetota > Phycisphaerae > Phycisphaerales > Phycisphaeraceae > CAZCWM01. The sequence continues at coordinate 17,780 of CAZUUQ010000030.1, forward strand.
TCCACCACACGACCCCGGGCCTCGGTCTTCACGCGGTATTCCGCCGTGAGATGCTCGGCCAGGAGTTGATGCTCAGCGGGCTTGCGGCCAAACAGCGACAGATTGCCGGGATCGCCCATCGCCACGGCCAGCCGGGCGTGGACGAAACTCTTCCAGTAGTTGGTGTCGATCACGACGTGCCGCACCTGGCGTCGGCCCTGCACGTTGGGGATGCGCCAGTGGTGCCCGACCCGCTCGCCGGTCTTGCGCTTGTACTCGCTGAACGGGATGCTCGACGCGCCGACGTACCGCCCGTGGCTGGGCATGATCAATCCGGCGTGGGCGCTCTGACGGCAGAACTGGTAGACCACGTCGGTGGACTGGCCCCAGTTGGCGTCGATCAAACACCGCTCAATCCGCATCTCGGCCCCGTCGTCACGCCGCCAGCGACGGGCCAGGTATTCGCCGGTGAGTTTCTCCAGCCCGGCGTAGATCGAACCCTCCAGTCCAGCACCCGGCGCAACGCGCGCGAGTGTCTTCTGCACCTCGCGCAAGGTGAAGACGGGCCGCTGCTGGTCGGGATATGTGCCGTAATCGACGACATAACCGGTGAAGTCATCCTCCCAGGCGACGACGGTATGGAAGAGCAGCTTGCCCTGCACGTCGATGAACATCGTCAGGTGGCTGGCCCCGATCGGGATCACACTGCGGGGGTGCCCGTTGGTCTTGGCGGCAATCGCATCGGCGGTGAGTTGATCGGAATTGCCCTCGTCCTGCGGCAACGGCTGGTTCTGGTATTCGGCCCAGAACGCCCGTTCATCCTGCAGGCGCAGGTTCATCGCGTGCTGGATCGCCGAGAGTTCATCCTCGTTGTGACGTTGCGGCCAGGCGATCACCGCGCCCGCGTCCATCTCCTTGCGATGCTTGCGGTAGAACTCCGTTGCCTCGCGGCCGTCACCGTCGTTGCGGAAGCTGTCGGCCCGGAGTTGGGCGTACTTGTCCCAGAGTTTCTCGTTCGAGGGGAAGGCGTAGACCAGCTTGGTGCGTTCACCTTGCCAAGCCGGATGCTTGTCGCGGTCGAGAATCTGGTCGGCCATGTCGCCGGGCCGGATCACCGTGCAAGGCATGATGCCGGAGATCTTCTGCCCAGGCCCGGCCAGGTTCAGAATCGCGCCGTTGAGCGTCTCCATCCTGGCCCGGACCTGCTGGTCGCTGCGCGCCGACTCGTCGGTCTGCGGGTCGTCGAGCACCACCAGCGACGGGCGCACTGCCCGCCCGTCGGCACGTTTGAACTTCATGCCGCGAATGCGGCTCTCGATGCCCGCCACGCGGATAATCGCGCCCGACGCCTTGCTGTTCTCGATGGTCGGCAGCACGATCTCGTCGGCCGTCCAGACAATCCGCGTCGCCTTGCCGTTGCAGAGTTGGCCCTTGGCGCGGTTGTGGATGCGCTCCAAAGCGTGAATCGGGAAGACCGCCTCGGGGAAATCGTCCAGCAGGTGATCGTTGGTCTCGAACTCGACCTTGATGCTTTCGAGCATGTTGCGGGCGTGCCCGGCGTCCGAACCGATCAGGCAGACGAACTCCCGCGCCCCGGTGAGCATGGCCCAGATGCAGGCGGTCTCAGCCAACGTCGTCTTGCCGCTGCCGCGCGGCATGGCCATCGCAAACACGCCGCCCCGCAACACGGCGGTCTCGATCTTGGCGATCACCTTCAGGTGATCGTCCGACCACGGCAGGCTGAAGGTCTGCGGGAAGTACGCCTCGCAGAAGAACCGAAAGTCCGTCGCGGCCCGCGCCTTGCGATGCGGATCGACCACCTCGGGGATGTCGCCGATGTCCCGGCCGATGGCCGACAGTTCCGCGTTGCGGGCACGGGCGGCTTCCTTCATCGCCTCGTAGTCGAGGGGCTCCTTCTCTGGTTCGGGGTTGTGGCGCGACCAGACCAGCCACGCGGCATAGCGCAGCAGGTCGACGTGCTTCTCGTCGCCGATGCGGTAGCCCGCCCGGTTGCGATGACGGCGCAGCTGCCGCTCGCTGAGCACCTCGCCCAGCGGCGTGGAGTTCAGCATCCGCGTCAACATCGACGGCCGCAGTTGCCGAACGTCAATCGCCATGAGCCGCCTCCCGCGCCAGCCAGGCGGCGTAGTGGACCAGGTTGAGCGTGCCGTCGGCGTTGGTGGGCGCACCGGCCTCGATGTCGGCGCGGACCATCGCCTCGGTGATCCGCCGGTTCCCGGCGGCGGCGAGGATTTTCGCCGCCTGGGCAGGCGTCAGGGCCGTAATTCTGGGCGTTTCTGCGGTCATATCTCTAGCCCCGTGGCCTGCTTACGAGAATCTGTAAGTTCTTTGCAGACAATGGGTTAATCGCCTTGATGTTCCCGCGAAAGCATGGCTGAATGTGGGTGTTGAAACGAACGTAACGCCAATAGCCACAAGGAGATAGGCCATGCGAAAGAACGAAAAGAACCACGACGAAACGACCACCACCCAACGCGACTGGCACGACCTGAAGCCCGGCGACGTGATCTTCTTCGCCACCGGCTGGTACGAGGTCCTGGACGCCTACCCGGTCGCCAAGAACACGGTGGTGGTGAAGCTCGCCCTCGACGAGCACCGCTTCCAGACCTACCGCGTCCGCGTCAGCGCGGGCAGCAAGGCAACCTGCCGCGCCTGAAACCACCAACCCAAACCAAGGAGCCAAGCCATGACCCCCGGAACCACGACCGAAAACACCCTCGCCAAGATCGCCAAGGAGCAGATGCAGATCGAGACGCTGGAGACGCGCAAGCACGACGCCCTGGACTTCCACACCGTCGCGGTCTGGGAGGCCAAGAGCGCCCTGCAAGCCGCCTACGACGCCGGTCGCGCCGATGCCAGCCTCGCGCTGGTCGACGCCCTGCGCGAGAACCTCTCGCCCGAGGCCGTCGCCGCCATCGCTTCCTGGCTGCAGCCCGCCCGCACCAACGACGAGAACGTAGACCGCGAGGTCCGCTGGTTCGCCGAACAACTGGCCCAGGCCCTCGGCGGCTGGGACCAGCAGAGCCGCCTCGCAGAAGAACTCGGTTTGTAAGACCCCAACATGGGCTTGGCCAGCCCGAATACGGCCGAAGGAGACTCGACCATGAAGAACAGCGACGTACAGATTGGCGCGACGTACCTGGTGAAGGTCGCCGACAACCTCGTCCCGGTGAAGATCACCCGCGAGCACCCATCCGGGGGCGGCGGCTGGGAAGGCACGAGCGAAAAGACCGGCAAGACCATCCGCATCAAGAGCGCCCAGCGCCTGCGGAAGCGACTGGGCGACGCGGCCCCCGTCGCCACGAAGGCGAAGGAGGCGACCAAGGACGCCAAGGCCGAACCCGGACGCGACACGGGCGAACGTGGCGCGACGGGGGGCCAACCGGGTGGCGACGCCGCCGCGACCGGCAAGGCCATGAGCCTGATGGACGCCGCCGTCCACATCCTCTCGCTGGGCACCGGCGACCCGATGCGCTGCAAGGACATCGTCGACCTGGTGGTGAAGCGCGAGCTTTGGACGCCCGGCAAAGGCAAGACGCCCGCCAGCACGCTCTACTCCTCGATCCTGCGCGAGATCACCACCAAGGGCGACGCTTGCCGGTTCGTCAAGACCGAGCGCGGCAAGTTCGCCCTCAAGGACAGCCAGTACATCCGCGAGCAGGCCGCCAAGGCCGCCCGCCAGAAGTAAGCGCACATTCATGCCTGCACCTCCGCGACAGCCCCGGCCTCGGTCGGGGTTGTCTCAGTCCGGGCAGCCCCGGAACCCCCGGAAATCCGCTCTGCCTTTCGTCCCGTGAACTGCTCCCAGCGCTGCACGATCACGTCGCAGTACGCCTGGTCGAGCTCCATCAGGAACGCATGCCGCCCGGTCTGCTCGCAGCCGATCAACGTCGATCCGCTGCCGCCGAAGAGGTCGAGCACGTTCTGTCCCGGCAGCGATGAGTACTGGATCGACCGCACCGCCAGCTCGACGGGCTTCTCGGTCAGGTGGACCATCGACTGCGGGTTGACCTTCTTCACGTGCCAGAGGTCGGTCGCGTTGTTCGGCCCGTAGTAGTTGTGGCCCGCGCCTTCCTTCCAGCCGTAGAAGCAGATCTCGAACGCCCCCATGAAATCCTTGCGCGTCAGCACCGGGTGCTGCTTGTCCCAGACGATGCCCTGGCTGAAGTACAGCCCCGAGGCGGCGAGCGGCGCGGGGTAGTTGCCGATGTTGGCGTACCCGCCCCAGATGTAGAACGAGCCGCCCGGCTTGAGCACGCGCGAGGCGTTGCCGAACCAGGCCAGCAACATTTCATCGAACGCCTCGGTGGTGAGGAAGTCGTTCTCCAGCGGGCGGTCCTTGGCACGCATTTTCTTGCGGGCCTTCTTCGGATCGCTGACGCCGCGTGCCTGGTCGAAGCCCTGGTGATGCAACTGAGCCTTCTTGTTGCTGAATGAACTGAGACCGGCGGCGATGGCCGTGTTGCTGCGCGGCTCGACCTTCACGTTGTACGGCGGGTCCATCGAAACCAGGTCGATCCCATTGCCATCCAGCAGCCGATCGAGGTCTTCCACACTGCCGCTGTCGCCGCACATGAGCCGGTGGTCGCCCAGCACCCAGATGTCGCCTCGCTGCGTGATCGGATCGTCCGGCGGTTCGGGCACCGAGTCCGGGTCGGTCAGGCCCTCGGCCACGTCGCCGTCGAGCAGATGGGCGAGTTCGTCCTCGTCAAAGCCGAGAAGGCTCAGGTCGTACTCGGCCTGCTGCAGGTCCTTCAGTTCGATGGGCAGCAGCTCGAAGTCCCATTCGGCCAGCGTCGCGGTCTGGTTGTCGGCGATGCGATACGCCTTGACCTTCTCCGGCGGCAGGTCGGTCGCCACGTGGACCGGCACCTTCGCCAGGCCGAGCTTCTTTGCCGCCTTCCAGCGCGTGTGGCCGACGATGATCACGCCCTCGGCGTCCACGACGATCGGCTGGCGGAATCCGAACTCCTTCAGGCTCGCCGCCACGGCGTCCACGGCGTCGTCATTGACGCGGGGGTTGCCGGGATAGGGCTTGATGGCCTCGATGGGCCGCAGTTCAACATCGAACGTTCTGGTCGTCATGGTTGCACCTCCGTGTGCGCTGGGGTTGGTGTGGAAAAACCGGACACGCAAAACAAACTCTGCCTATGCTCGTGACTGTTCCCGCGGCCATCTTCCGAGGCGCTGGCCTGGAAGTACCTAATCTGAAGATTCGAAGATTCACCCCCCGTCTCACGTACACACACGCATACACGCGGGCGGGCGTCGCGCGAGGGGGTGGGGGTGAAAGAGAGAAACATGAAGAGAGAGTTGTTGTTTTTCCTTTATATTCCTGCCGTTTTCGCGGTTCTGAAGTTTCACCCTTGGGGGGTGAATCTTGGGTGAACCTTGGGGAATCTTCAGCCGGGTTTGGGCGTTCAAGCTTCACCCCCAGGCGAAGTTTCACCCTGAAGATTCACCCCACCCGCCAGGCGGTATGACCGAATGGGCCAGCCCGGCTTGGCCGTCGTGGTGATCTCGATGTCGCCTTGCTGCACCAGCGTCTCCACCAGCATGCCGAAGCTCTTGGAGTCCATCTTCATCCGCTTGAGCAGCACGCTGTGGGGCAGTTCGTTGCCCGGAGCGCTGCGGAGTTTCTCGACGGCCTTGAGGCACTCGGCGTGGAACGGGTTCTCCGCGACGTGGCCCGCCGCCATGAACAGCATCCGCCTGGTCTGGTGCATCACGAACGCCGACGCCCACTCGACGGCGGCTAGGCCGATGCGCGGCGACTGGTGGTTCTCGCTGATCGCGTACAAGAGCGCCAGCTTGCGGGTTTGCTCGCTGACACGGCCCCAGACCGTCGTGCCGACCGGATCGCTCTTGGCTTCCGCCTTGGTGTACTCAGCCTCGGCGGCCTTGCGCGTCTCGATCAACAGCCGCCTGGCCTCATCGGAGTGCTCGACGACGGCGGGCACGGGGTGGATGTCCAGCAGGTTGCCCCGGCGCTCGCCAGGCTGATAGTCCGCCCACCATTTGGCCGTCGCCAGCACTCGTGGCGGCGGCGGGTCGAGGCCCGGCTCCTGGCCCGCCGGTCGTGGTCCGGATTCGAGGATGAGCATGCGGGCAAAGAAGCCGTTGGTGAGCATCCGCTCGCTGAGGGCCTCGTAGTAGTGGTTGGGGATCGCCGTGCCGTAGATGACCAGGCAGGGCTGATCGATGACGCCCGGCGATTCCTTGCCAGCCTTGCGGCGCATGGGGAACACGCTGTTGGCCGACGAGTACATGGTCAGCATCGTGCCCATGATCGCTTCATGCCGGGCGTCCTTGGCCTTGTTGATCGACTGGAGCATGCCGTCGATCTCGTCGGTCTGGAACAACATGCTGGGCGTCTGAAAGAGCGCGTCCTGCAAGCCCTCGCCACTGGCAAAGTGCAGCCCAAGGCAATCGGCCATGCCGACGGCGTGGAGCACGTCGTTGTTGACCTTGCGCGACTGGTCTTTGCCTGCGCTGGAGTGCGCCAACCCCAGCAGGTAGATGTTGGTGCGGTTGTCACCGGGATCGCGGACTTTGCGGCCCGCAAGCACCGCCTGAAGCGCCAAGGCCCCGGCGAAAGCCATCACCGGATTGGGGTACGGCGCGATGGCCAGCGTGTGATCCATCACTTCGCTGATGAAGCCCGGCACGCGCAGCATCTCGGCGGGCATCGGCCCGGGGTCGGGAATCTCTGGGGCACGGGCGGCCTGTCCGCCGCACAGGGCCATTGTCTGGCCGAGATCGCCATTGTTCGACGGACAAGCACCGGGTGCGGCGGACATTCGCACAATCGCCGAGATGTCCGCCCCATGGGCGCTGTCCGCCAGAGAATCGCCCCCGTAGCCAGACAGTCGCAGAGAACTGGCGGCCTGTGCCCAATCGCCGCCGTGGTTCAAAAGCGTGTAGACCGAGAACGGCGAATAGGCCCGGTTCGGCTCGAACGGCGCGGCGTTGGCGCTGAAGACGTAGAAGACCCCGTCCTTCAGCGACGCCGACCAGCCCGAAGTCTTGCCGGGCCGCCGCCAATATTCGTTCTCGCCGGACTTCGCCAGCGACCAGCCGTGCTGTGCGAGCACAGCACGCACATCGCCGCGCATGTTGAAGTCATCACCCGGCCTGTCGGCGTTATGCGACGCACAGGCGGATTGTGCGGCCGACGATGGACCTCTCTGGCCGACAACGCCGTTGTGCGGCGGACAATCGACCACCGGCGGCACATATTCGTTCAGTTCCCACGCTGTCCGCAGCAGAACGTCCCTCTCGGCCTCGGTCAGCACGGGTGGGTCGCACAGGTCGCCCTGGATCACCTCATAGCCGGGCGTCGGCGCACAGAGGAAGAGGCCGCCTTCACCACGGGTCTCGATGAGCGTGACGATCTTGTCGCCATCACGGCGCTGGGCCAGCTTCATGTTGCCGCAGACCTCACGCTCGCAGAGGTAGCACACGTGCCGCCCGTCGCGCTGGGTCTTCTCGATGACCAGCTTCGCCAGCAGGTTGGGCGGGATGCGTGCCGCCCAGGTCTCGAAGAGTTCGCCCCCGGCGTCGAAGTCGATCATCTCGGCGTTGTGCGACACACGCCCGCAGAGAATGCAGACCGCGTCCGGCCCGTTGGCGAACCAGGCGGACACCTCGGCCTCGGTGGGCAGCCGCTTGCGATACCGCTTCCACTGGCCCACCGCCGGGCGTTTCTCCGCACGTCGCGCAGGCAGAACGCACAGACCGGCGGCCAGGTAGTCCACGGCGGCGCTATGCAATGTGTCCTGCTCGATCATCAAAAGGGAATCTCCTCATCTGGCGGCCCCACGTACGCCGGCAGATCCCCGTCGTCGTACTCGTCGCTGCCATCCAGGAGCGGCGGGATCGGGCCGAGTTGGTGCTTGGTGATGCGGTCGTACTTCTCGCCGCTGACCGACCGGACTGTGATCGCCAAGGTCGGGGCGATGCCGCCCGCTTCGCAGATGTCCACCGCCTGCTGGGACGACTGCGGGAACGGCTCGTGTGACCGTGCCTTCCACCACGCCTCGGCCTTGGCGCGGGCGTAACCGGTGTGCTCGAAGCAGACCCACTCGCTGCGGTGGTCGTTGAAGCCCACCCGGTAGTCCACCCGCATGCTGCGAGGATGGTCTTCTGCCGCGTCGCGTTTCACATGAACGCTGTAGTAGACATCCTGGACCTCGTACTCGGTCTCGGTCACCTCGCCGGAGAGGATTCCCGCCGTGGACGCCTCTTGATCGTGTTGCTCGCGCTTGGGCGGCGGAAACTCGTATCCACACTCCGGGCAGAGGCTGTAGGCGGCGTGAATCACTGCCTGGCACTGCGGGCACTCTTTCGCGGGCGCTTCACCGCCCCCTGAGCTGCGGTCCCTGATCTCCAGGGCGTCGACCGGCCCATGCCGCAGGATGTTGCCGCCAAAGTCCAGAACGAGGCAGTTGTCCTTCGTCGGGTCCAGCCGGAAACCCCGACCCACCATCTGGTAGTAGAGGCCCGGCGAGTTCGTCGGCCGCAATAGCGCCACACAGTCGATGTTGGGCGCGTCAAAGCCGGTGGTCAGGACGTTGACGTTGACGAGGTACTTGAGAGCGCCGTCCTTGAACCGCTTGAGTGTCTCGGTCCGCTCGAACGGCAACGTGTCGCCACAGACGAACCCGCACTCGTGGCCGATCTCGCCAAGCACACGCTGGACGTGCAGGGCGTGCTGCACACCGGCGGCAAAGATCAGCACCGAGTGCCGGTCCTGGGTCTGGTCAACAATCTCGCGGCAGGCCGACCGCACCAGCGAGTCGTCATCCATCAAGGCCTCGACCTCGCCAGCGATGAACTCACCGCCCCGGATGTGCAGGCCGGACGTGTCCACCTTGCGCCGACCGGCCTTGGTCTTCAGCGGACAGAGGTAGCCTTGCACGATCAGTTCGCGCACGCCTACATCGAAGCAGACGTGGTTGAGCAGGTTCTCCGGGCCGCAGATCATCCCGCTGGTCATCCGGTAGGGTGTGGCCGTCAGGCCCACCAGGCGCACGTTGGGATTCACGATGCGTGCCTCGGACAGGAACGTGCGGTACATGCCCTCGCCATCTGGCGGCAGCATGTGGGCCTCGTCGATCAGGATCAGGTCGAACCGATCCAGTTCGGCGGCACGCCGATACACACTCTGAATCCCGGCCACGATGATCGGGTGTTCGGTGTCCCGGCTCTTCAGGCCCGCCGAGTAGACCCCGATGCGGTTCCACAGGTCCGGGGCCATCGCGTGCAATTTGTCGGCGGCCTGCTCGAGCAACTCCTTCACGTGCGCGAGAATCAGCACCCGCCCGTCCCATTGCTGGACGGCGTCGCGGCAGATCGTCGCCATGACCGGCGTCTTGCCCCCGGCGGTCGGGATGACCACGCATGGATGATCGTCCCGACGGCGCAGGTGGTCATACACGGCGGCGACCGCCTCGGTCTGGTATGGCCGAAGCTGCATCACCATGTGACCACCGCCGTCAGTGTTGCCGCCGCCAGCCAGTAGACGACCTTGCGCCAGTCGCCGCTGGGCATGTATGCCGCTGCGGCGCAGACGTCGAGGATGATCAGCAGAGTGGGAAAGACTTTCTGCATGTTCAGTTCAGTTCCGGATTGAAGGAGTGCATTTCGCCCCCACAGACCGGACAGCGCCGCAGGGGCAGGTCCATGACATCCACCAGCAACCGGCCCTCCGGCACCACCTCGCGGCGGCGGGTGATGAGCAGGTCGATCTGGCTGTCGTCCTCGTAGATGCCTGCGTGCTCCAGTGCGTCGAGGGCAGGCTTTTGCAGGTTGTCCAGATCCCGGCGACGCCGATCGGGCGGAAACGCATCCATGCACAGCGCGATGCGCCCGCCTGAGGGCGGCTTTCGCGGGCCGTTGCCGCTGCCTCGGGCCAGGAGGGCGCAGACGTTCGTGCGGAACGTCCGGCCCTCCCGGCTGATCAAGGTGCGCGGCCCGACCCGACGCCAGTAATGGTTCACGCTGGGTGGGTACGGAAGCGTCATCACCACGGCGACCTCCTTATCGCTTCCACGGCGGGGTGTTGCTGGTCACCGGGGCCTGCTGCGGCTGGCCAGTGCTGGCGGCCTTGGGTTCGTATCCCTTGATCTCGTTGGTGAGCTCGCCGGTGTCCTCGCGCTTCTTGAGCTTCACGGTGATCACCAGCGGCAGGTTGTGCAGCTCGACGCTGTCGCGCGGCTGCATGACACCCACGGCGTGGCAGACGGCCGACAACTCCGACCTGGCGATCTTCACCGCCGTGGCGTTGGGGTTGTTGAGGTTCAGCCGTGCCCAGAGGACGCGGTTCTTGAACTCGCCCTCGATGATCGTGAACGTCATCTGCAGGTAGCTGCCGCTGCCGTTCTTCGTGGGCTTCATCTCGCTCTCGGTGATTGCGGCGAGGTACTTGCCCGCCGGGATCGGCTCGAAACTGCTGGTCGGCTCGACTTCGGTCGCGTTGAATCCATTCAGGTTCGCCATGTTCAGTTCTCCTTGCTGTTGTCAGAGTTCTGGTCAGCGCCGACCAGACGCAGGTGCGGCTTGGTGGGCTGCGGGTTGTTGGTGAGGGCCTGCATCAGAGCGGGCCACGAGAGAGGGAGTTCGGCGGGAAGATCGAAGCGGTTCTTCGCCACGCACGCCGGGCTGCCGACGGTGCGGAGGATGCGTTCGCCCCCGTCCTTGCCCAGGCCCGCCGCGATGGTGCGCTCGCGCCCGAATCCGCCGTCCTCAGTCTTGGTGATGATCTTCCGCGTGGCGAAGAGCACCGCGTCGGCCCACTCGGTCAGCAGCGCCGTCACGTGCTTATGCAGGCGCGGCGAGTACCGGTCGTAGGCGCTGAACTCCGGGTCCTCGAACTTCTCGACCTTTGCGTGGGCCAGGAGGATCACGCACATGCCGCGCTCGTTGCGAAGCGTGTTGAGGTCGCTCAGCAGTTTCCGCCAGTGCGTGAGGGCATGCGTGTAGCCCTTGGCGTAACCGCCATCGACCTTCTCGATGCTGGTGACGCCGTACTGCTCGCACAACACGTCCCAGACGAGGCGTTCGAGCCAGTCGGCCGAGTCGATAACGACCGTCTCGAAGTCGTGTTTCTCCTGGATCAGCGACCGCAGCGCCGAATCGACATCCGCCAGGCGGGTCGCCAGCGGGAAGCTGGCGCAGTCGATCTGGTCGAGGCCGTCTTCGGTGGGGATGAAGATCGGCGTGGGCGCACCGGCGGCGGTGGTCGACTTGCCGATGCCTTCGGTTCCGTAGATCAGGAGGCGCGGCGGGGAATGCCTGCGCCCGTGATGAATCTGTTGCATCATGGTCATGCGTGTTTCTCCGTGACTCAGTTGAGGTACTGGGGCGGAAGCCAGGTCATGGCCTGGCGGCCAGAGACGGTGCAGTCGCGGGTCGGGCCGTTGCTGACCAGCTTGTCGGCCCGCAGTTCGGGCAGGCGTTTGTGAGCCTTGATGCCGGTTCGGGCCTCGATCTCGCGGGCGGTCAGGCCCGGCTGGTGTTTGACGACCGCCAGGCATAGATCGCGGTGGCGCTTGGCGCACCCGCAGGCCCGCACATGCCGCCCGGCCAGCGCCGAGGTCGGCGGATCGCATCTGCGATAGTTGCGGATCATGTCATTGCTCCTGATTGAGGGTTCATGGGTCACACATCTCGTCACGCTGGCCAGCGTGTGAAAGCCAATGGCAGGTGCGGGAGTCGAACCCGCGTCTCGGGACTTATGAGGCCCCGACAGCCCGGCCCTGCCAGAAGCGCCCGAGGGGTGGCCGTCGCTTGATGGACTCGCCACAAGCCGCCCGGGCGCGAAGACATGCCTATGCGACATCGAGCACGCGAATCTCCTCGTAGCCCGTGGGCCACTCGTCATGCTGGCGACAGACCAACAGCCGACGGATCGCGGCCTCGTTCTCGCGCTGCGCGATGGCCAGCGTGTCGTCGCTGACGCGCCACACGCCGCACCTGAAGGGTTCCTTCTTCTCGACGGCGACGAGATGGACGGGAACCATCTGGCCGTCGATCACTTGGGCTAGGACTGCGCGGTAGAACGCCATCTGCCGGTGGTAGCCGTAGCGCCGGGCGTCGGCCTCGAACCAGGTCAGGTCATCGCAGGTCTTGAAGTCGACGATGCCCCGGTGCGGATGCACCCAGTCGATGCGAATCTGGCATGGCGTGCCGCAGTACTCTGCACGCACCACACCCTCGGACCGGCCATACAGCAGCAAGTCCACGGCCTGGTTGTTCATGGCCACGCCGGAGGCCATCTGCTCGATCAGGTCCACCTGTTCGTGCGAAAGCACCGGCTTGCCCTGCACCTCGGCCCACTCGGCAAAGGCCTTCGTGCCCGAGCCGAATGGCTTGCCGGTCTTGGGATTCACCGGCCCGCCCAGGGCGAACGCCGTCTCATAGGCCTCGCGGCCTTCGAGGATGCGGACGTGGGCGGCGCGACCGATCAGGTAGCTGGCCGAGTCGCCGTCCTCGACCAGCCCGATGCTCTTCTTGCGGTGCAGCCAGGGGCACTTGATGAAGTCCAGCAGTTGGTGGCTGCTGAGGAAGCGGTCCGCCTTGGCGTGGTATTCCCCGGCGGGTTCGACTTGCAGGATGCTCAGGTCAATGTTCACGTCCATGTGTTCGCTCACGTTGGTGTCTCCAATCCTCTCCGGACCAGCTCGCCCCTGGCCGCCTTCTGTTACTTACCCGGCGCAGGGGCGAACTGGCGGAGAACGCGATTACCGCAGGTAGTCGTCCATGCCCTTGGCCGCGAAGACCTCACGCAGTTGCGTCAGGTGCTTTTCGCGGAAGGTGCGACGCGGGATACCCAGTTCGCGGGCGACCTGGGAGACGGACTTGGTCTGCAACATCTCGGCGACCTGCCGCAGTTCCGGCGTCAGGGCGTCGAGCACCGAATCCATGTCGAGCTGGAGATGGGCGCGCTCCTCGGCGGGGCGCGCGTACTTGCCCGTGCGGATGTCCTGATCGTCCTGGCTGATGGTGGTCAGGCGCTGCACCGGCTCGTCTTCGCCGGTGTCGATCTCCTCGTTGAGCGAGCAGACCTCGCGCCGATGGTCACGCATCTCCGCCTGGCGGTCGCGGAGCAGGTTGGAGATCTTCCGCTCGACCAGGCGGGCGACGAACGTGTTGTAGGTCGCCTTGGCCGGGTCGAACTGGGGCAAGCGTTCCAGCAGGTCCACGATCAGGTCCTGCTTGATGTCGTCCACGTCGTCCTGCGTGTAGCCCGCCTTGCCGACGAGTTGCCACGCCTTGTGATGGACGAGTTCGAGTGCGTAATCGGTCAGTTCACAACGCTTCGCATTGGTTTCCATTTGAGCCTTCCGTTGGCCGGGAGGCGTCGCGTGGGTGCCAGTCGAAGCGGCGACCACATGCAGTGGAGGCGTTGCAGGATTGCCGCTTCTGCGGCACCCACAACGC
>CAZUUQ010000031.1:0-8625 GCA_964622625.1 uncultured Phycisphaeraceae bacterium
GCCACTTCGCTGATGCGCGTGGCGCCCTTGGTGATGACCACGAACTGCACGATGATGAGGATCAGGAAGAGGATGAGTCCGACGACGAGGTTGCCGCCGGCGACGAACGAGCTGAAGGCCTCGATGACCTTGCCGGCCACGCCGACGGCCTCTTCGGCGGTGGCGGCGTCGGCGGCGAGAATGAGGCGGGTGGTGGCGATGTTCAGCACCAGGCGAAAGAGCGTGGTGCACAGCAGGATGGAGGGGAAGACCGAAAAATCAAGGGGTTTTTCGACGTAGAGGGTGGTCAGCAGGATGAGGGCGGCCAGGGCGAGGTTGGCGGCGATCAGCAGGTCGAGGATGGCCGGCGGCATCGGCACGACGATGACCGCCAGCAGTGCCAGCAGCGCGGCCGGCACGAAGAGCGACTGGTACTTGCCCAGCGCCTGGACCCAGGGGGGAATCGCCAATCTGGGAGTCTGCTGTGCCACCCGTGACGCCATCCTTGGCTGAGCGAATCAACTGATGCGACTCGGTCGGGCCGCACGGCGCGAGAAACGCCGTGACGAGAGTGCCGGTCCTCCATGACCGACGGTGCGCTTAACATAGCACGTCGGCCGCGATGATGAAAGCGCCTTCATCGCGTCTTGAGAATCCACAACTTGTCATCAGCGCGACGCCGTCGGCGCGTCGCGCTTCGCCGCGCACGCGTCAGGCCGAGCGGCGGCCGCTGACGCGGTAGACATACGCGAGAATCTCGGCGACCGCGCCGTAGAACTGCGGGGGCACCTCCTGGCCGACTTCGACGGCCGCGTAGAGCGCTCGGGCCAGCTCCTTGCGTTCAACCATGGGCACGCCGTGGGCCGCGGCCAGGTGGCGGATGCGCATGGCCAGGTAGTCGGCCCCCTTGGCCACGACCTTGGGCGCGGCCATGGTCTGACGATCGTACTGCAGGGCAACGGCGAAGTGCGTGGGGTTGGTCACGATGACATCGGCCCTGGGCACAGCCTGGTTGATGCGTTGCAGGGCCAGTTGCCGGGCGACGCGGCCGCGCCGCTGCTTGATCAGCGGATCGCCCTCCATGCGCTTGAGTTCTTCCTTGATCTCCTGCTTGGTCATGCGCAGGTCGCGGTCGCGCTGCCATCGCTGGAAGGCGTAATCGGAGACGCCGAGCACCAGCAGAATGGCCGCCAGGGCCAGCGACAGCATGAAGACCAGCTCGCAGGCGCCCTTGAACATGGGCAGCGGATCGAGCGTGGCCAGCAGGAGGATTCTGGGCATCTGCCAACCGATGACGACGACGGCGACGACGGCGATGGCGGCGGTCTTGGCGAGGTTCATGACCAGGCGCATGCCGGCCCGGGCGTTGAAGAGGTTCTTGACGCCCTGCAGCGGCGAGAGCTTGCTGAGGCGCGGGGTCAGCGGCTTGCCGGTGACGAGGATGCCGACCTGGAGCATGCCGGCCAGCAGGACGACGGCGGCCATGGCCAGCAGCAGCGGCCCGCAGGCCTCGGCCACGCGGGCGGCGGCGTAGGCCAGGACGTTGACCACGTCGTCAACGCGGGCCACGTTGGCCGACTGTTCGCCTGACAGCATCGCGGCCATGGTCTGGCGCATGCTGGTGAGCATGCGCATGCCCAGCATCCAGAGCAGGAAGGCGGCGGCGACCATGGCCAGGGCGGCGGTAAGATCCTGGCTCTTGGCGACCTGGCCCTCCTCGCGGGCTTCGTCGCGGCGGCGCTGCGTCGGGGCTTCGGTTTTTTCCTGATCGGTTTCGGCCATGGGTCACTCACTCGCGATCGGTGGGTATTTCGGGTGGGTCGGCTGTCCCGGCCGACTCGCATGACGGGCGGGACGCCCGTCCCACCGTCTGATCGATCACACAGCCTGTAGGGCGGGTAGAGCGCAGCGAAACCCGCCGTGGTTCTGCGACGCACCCGACGATTGCCGGATTTTGCGGTGCGTTTAACGCTTTGCGTTGCTGAAACCGTCGCTCCGCTCTACGCACCCTACTGAGACTTTCGACCA
The DNA here is from genome assembly GCA_964622625.1 of uncultured Phycisphaeraceae bacterium. GTDB lineage: Bacteria > Planctomycetota > Phycisphaerae > Phycisphaerales > Phycisphaeraceae > CAZCWM01. Next base: position 2,008 of record CAZUUQ010000031.1, read on the forward strand.
TGGGACAGTGATCCACTTCTCTGTTGACGGTCGGTCGAACTACGGGCCGATCCAGAGGGCGACGCTTTCGAGCATGTGGCGCATGGTTTCGGCGAAGGCTTCGCCCTGGACGGCGACGACGGCGACCAGCAGCATCAGGCCCATGAGGATGCGCAGGGGAAAGCCGATGCTGAGGATGTTCATCTGCGGCACGGTGCGGGCGATGAAACCCATGGCGATGGTTTCCAGAAAGATCAGGCACAGCAGCGGGCCGGAGACGCGCAGCCCCAGCGCGAAGGCTGAGCCGAGCAGCGCGACGACCAGCTCGACGAGGCGTCCGTCGGCCCGCAGTCCGCCGAGGGGAATGGTGTGGAAGCTGTTGACCAGCGTGCCGAGCACGACGCGGTGGCCGCCCAGCAGCAGGAAGATGGCGATGGCCATGACGAAGTAGAACTGTCCGATGGGTCCGTCGTCGCTGCCTTGTTCGGGGTTGAAGACGCCGGCGAGTCCGAAACCGAGCTGCTGGTCGATGATCTGGCCGGCCACTTGCAGGCCAAGCAGGGCCAGGCCGGTGCAGAAGCCGATGGCCAGGCCGATGAGCAGTTCGAGCCCGATCCAGGGCACAAGGTTCCACAGTGACAGGCCGTGCTGGATGACGGCGGTGATGGAGGCGGCCGCGAGGGTATCGGCCAGCGGCGCGGCCGGCAGGGATGCGCTGATGACCACACCCTCCGCGGTGAGATCGATGGGCGCGACTCCGCCGATGAGCATGGGATAGACGCACAGCGACAGGCCGAAGGCGAGCAGGGCCTTGACGCGGGCCGGCAGGATCGTGCTGCCGAAAACCGGCCCGGCCAGGAAGATGCCGGTGAGGCGGAAGAGCACCAGCACCCAGGCGGGCAGATGGGCCAGCAGTGGTTCGTAGCCGACGGGCAAAGGCGGAACTCCGTGCGAACGCGTTTTTCAACGGCAGGATGCGTTCCTGTCTTTCACCGCCAAGACGCCAAGAGCGCCAAGGAAGACAAGGAAGACAAGTAAAACAAGGCACGGGAAAGTAAGTAAACCAAGGGCGGAACTGTCGGTCCGGTTTTGCGGCATTCCCACTACCTTTCTTCGCATCGTCCAGGCGTCCTTGGCGTCTTGGCGGTTTGCTTCGGCGGTTCGATTCGAGTGCGCTTCGACGATCCGGGCGATCCCGCTCGATCACCCCAGGCCGCTGAACATGCGGGCGGAAAACTCGATGAGCATGCGGGCGACCCACGGGGTGATGAGGATGGCCACCAGGGCCATGCCGATGATCTTGGGCACGAAGCTGAGGGTCTGCTCCTGCACCTGGGTGACAGCCTGAAGGATGCTGACAGCCAGGCCGATGACCAGCCCGGCTACGAGAATCGGTGCGCTGAGCAGGAGCATGACGCCCAGCGATTCACGGACCACGTCGGTTGCCTGATCGAAAGTCACGGTGTTCTTCCTCCTTTGCGGTCCTGTACAAGCATGCGGCGTGGTCAACCCGCGCCGGCGACAAGGGTGAAGCTGTTGAGCAGATTTCCGGTGACAAGCCGCCAGCCGTCGACCAGCACGAACAGCAGCAGCTTGAACGGCAGGGAGATCAGCACGGGCGGGAGCATGAGCATGCCCATGCTGATGAGCACGCTGGCGACGACCATGTCGATGATGAGGAACGGCAGATAGAGGCGAAAGCCCATGAGGAAGGAGACCTTCAGTTCGCTGAGCATGAAGGCGGGCACGAGCGAGAGCATGTCGACGTCCTGGCGGGTGAGCTGATCGGGTTTCGATGTGTCGATGCCGCGGTAGTTGAGGATCATGTAGATGTCGGCATGGTTGGCGGCATGGTCGATCTGGGCGAACATGAAGTCGCGCAGGGGCTGGCGGGCCCGCTGCCAGGCGGTGAACTGGTCGATCTCGCCGCGCTGGAGCGGGGCGACGGCCTCGGCATTGAGGCGTTCGAAGGTCGGGGCCATGATCAGCAGGCTCAGAAACAGGGCCAGGCCGACGATCACCTGCCCCGGCGGCAACGACTGCGTGCCGATGGCCTGGCGCAGCAGGGCCAGCACGATGACAATGCGCGTGAAGCTGGTGCACATGATCACCAGCGAGGGGGCAAGGGTCAGAACGGTGATGAGCATGAGCACCGAGAGCGTGGCCGACAGGCCGCCCTCGACAGCCGGCTCATCAGCGGCCCCGGTCTGGCGCAGGCCGCGGGTCCAGGCGTCCAGACCGCGGCTTGCGTTCTCAATCACGGAGACGGGGTTGGTCGGATCGAGAGCCGCTTGCGTGCTGGTGGCAGTGGTGCCAGAAGTGCTGGTGGCCGTGCTGGTGGAAGTGGTGGCGGCCGCCTGCTGCGCATGAACGGGCGCGGCCGCGACGAGCAGCAGCAACCCGGCGAGCAGCGGGGCGCCGCAGGTGCGGGCGTGATGTCGCATTTTCCGGCTGGTCATGCGCGCGTCTCCCGGCCGGGTGTGCGAAGCGGTTGCGGAGCCGGCCCCATGCGGGCGTCACGGTCGAGGTTGACCGCGGGGACGCCCAGGGGCTGGCGGACGATGTTTCGCAGGCGCGTCAGCAGGCTGCCGAGGCGGTCGCGGGCGCGGTCGGTGTGGAACTCGGCGTCGTCGGCTCCTTCGAGGTCGGCGGCGTCGAGCTGCTCGTAGTCACTGTTCATGCGGCCGAGCAGGTGGTCGAAGGCGCGGGTGGCGCTGCCGGCCTGGGCGCGGGAGACATCGGCCAGCAGGTCGGCGACCTCCTGGCCGTCGGTGACCTCGGCGAGCGTGCGCATGGTGCCGGCCGCATCGGCGACGACGAGGATGCGCGGCCCCACGCGCAGCAGCAGGACGGATTGCCGCGGTCCGAGCGTGGTGCGACCGAGCACCTGCACGGCCGCGCCGAGCCGCCCCGCCCCACCGCTTCCGGGCGTCAGGCGGCGCAGTGCCGCGCGCAGCAGGAAGATCAGCCCGATGACCAGCACCATCGCGCCGAGGGTGCGGCCCCAGCCGACGGACAGGCTGTCGCGGCTGGTGGCGGCGACGGACTGGGCGGCATCGGGCGCGGGCGCGATGCCGGTCAGCGGCAGGCTTTCGCGGGCGGCGATGGCGGCGGAGGCGACAGGATCGGCGGGAACGGCGGGTGTCGGCGGATCGGCAGGCGGGGCGGGGGCAGCGGGGTTGGCCGGGGCGGCTGGTGACCGCGGCAGCGCGGGACGTTCGGGTGAGGCGGCCAGACGCCGGGCCACGTCGGCCAGATCGGGCATGGCATCGACGCGGGGCGCATGGTTCTGCGCTGCCAGAGGCGCGGGGCACAGGGTCAGCAGCAGCGCGACAAGCGATGCGATGGCGGCGGGATGAAATGGCGTTCGCGTGTTGCGTGGCATTGGCCATCCTGGCCCTTTTCAGCCTTCGACGAGCGGCTCCGCCGCCCGGGGGTGTCATGTCGCGGGCAGTTTACGTGCCGACCTCCTGGCGCGAGACGGCCTCCACCTGTTGTTCGAGGTCGGCGACGATCTCGCTGATGCGAATGCAGAAATTGTCGTTGAGCACCAGCACCTCGCCGCGGGCCACGAGCCGGTTGTTGACGTACACGTCCACGGGATCGCCTGCCAGCTTGTCCAGCTCGACGACCGCGCCTTCGCCCAGGCGCAGGACGTCCTCGATGATCATCTGTGTGCGGCCCAGCTCGACCATGACCTGAAGCTCGACATCGCCGAGCAGGTCGATGGCGGCGGGATCGAGGGGCAGATCATCGACGGCGGCGGTGACGGCGTCCGCGTCGTCGAGATCGGCGGGCGCGTCGTCGGGCTGGTCGTTCCGGGCCGCCGCCGGCGCGGTGGTCTCGGCCGCCTGCTGAATCTCGCGGATCGAGGCCTGGGCTTCGGCCAGAGCGGCTTCCACGGCATCCTGATCGGAGGCGGAGGAGGCGGCCGGCGGCGGATCCTGCGGCGTCGGTCTGTCGGTTTTTTTGTCGGCCATCCCTGGCTCACCTGGCTGCGGGCCGCAATCCGTCCGCCCGCTCACGCGCGCGGCCCGGTGCGGCGCCCCTGGGTTATATCTGGAACTCGGTGAACTTGTTCATCACGACTTCGCGGACGATCGGCTTGCCGTCCTCGTCAGCTCCGATTCGGGTGTCGAAACGGGCCTTGAGCTGGCGCTTGACGGTCGCCAGCGTCGGCTCGGTGAGCTGCGAGCGGTCGGCGCGGCTGATGATCTCGCGCAGGTCCTCGGTGATCTGGGCGCGGTTGTTCTCGATCAGCTCGGTGACTTTCTGGCGGTGCTTTTCGGCGACCACGATATAGACTTCGGTGTCATAGACGAAGGTCCGGCCGGTGCGGCTGTTGGGGAACTTGCCGGTGGCGACGTGCACCTCGCGCGGCTGCTGTGCGAGCATGACGGGGTCGGGCACGGCCGCGTCGGCGGACGCCTCTTCCGGTCCGCCCATCATCACGAACAGAGCGCCGACAACGCTCAACTGGATCGCCAGCAGCGCGCCGACGAGGATCAGCGTCTTGACCGGCAGTTTCCGTGCCGGCGGCTGGGCCTCGGGGGCGTTTTTTTTCTCTTTGTTATCGGCCATGGCTGTTGATCCTTCGCACAGGTCCGCTCTTACCGACGTCGGCCGATCGGCGGACGGACTTCAGTCCGCGTGGCGCGGGTCGGGCTTCAGGGGGCCTCAAGCTGCTGCATCTCCTCGACGAGCAGTCCGGTGACGACGACCTCGACGCGGCGGTTGGGTGTGCGCTGGTCCTCCTCATACAGGCGTCGCACCAGCGGCTCGGTGTCGCCGCAGGCCACCAGGCGCAGACGTTCGGAGCGGATGCGGCCTTCGTAGCCGCTGAGATACTGCTCGACAGCCGCGGCGCGTGCGAAGCTCAGGGCCTTGAGGCCGGCGGGGTCGGCCCGCGGCGCTTCGCTGGAACTGGCGTGGCCGCGGATCTCAACGATGTTGTTGAAGCCGCGGATCCGCTCGGCGATCCAGCGCAGGTCGCGCCTGGCCATCTCGGTCAGCTCGGCCGATCCGGGCTCGAAGGTGATGCGGCTGCCGACGATGTAGCGCTCGCCGCGGCGGACCACGGTGACGGTGGGTTCGGGGCCCTCGGTGCCGGGATCGACGGCGCTGGACAGGTGCGGCTGGGTCTGCTGCTGGCGGGCGGTTTCCTCGAGGATCTTGATGAGGCTCTGATCCGGGTCGTCCTGCGTGGGCAGGGGGCCGCCGCCTCCCTTCATGCCGAAGGACTCCTGGATTTTCTCGACGATGGCGCGGTAGCGATCCTCCTGCTTCAGTTCGCTGAGGGCCACGAGGATCACGAAGAAGCACAGCAGCAGCGTCATCATGTCGCCATAGGTCAGCATCCACGCCGGCGCGCCGGCCGGGGGACACTTGATCTTTCTGGCTTTGCTGCTCATGCGTGTCACTCGCGAACATCACGGGCGCGTCGGCGTCCGCTTCACAAAAGCGGCTCAGGCCGCCTGTTTCTCTTCTTCACCGCTGCGGCGCATGCCCGGGGGCAGGAAGGTGCGCAGCTTGCGTTCGACGATGCGCGGGTTGTCTCCGCTCTGGATGGCCATGACGCCGCGGATGATGATGGTCTTGGCCAGGACTTCCTCGGCCGATCGACGCGAAAGGCGGTCGACCAGGGGCAGGGCGAAGGCGTTGGCAATCAGGGCGCCGTAAAGCGTGGTCAGCAGGGCGATGGCCATGCCCGGGCCGATCTTGGCCGGATCGTCCATGTTCTTGAGCATGATGACCAGGCCCACGAGCGTGCCGATCATGCCGAAGGCCGGGGCGTAGCGGCCCACGGCATCGAAGAGGGCCTTGCCCGAATCATGGCGTTCGACCAGGTTCTCCAGGTCGCTTTCCATGATGGTCTGGATCAGCTCGGGGTCCACGCCGTCGACAGCCATCTGGATGCCGTGGACGATGAACTCGTCGTCGATGTCCTTGGTGACATTCTCCAGGCTGAGGATGCCGTCGCGGCGGGCGATTTCGGCATAGGAGACCAGGTCTTCGATGAGTTTCTGGGGATCCTGCGGTTTGGCGAAGGCGGCCCGCTTGGCGACGCCGAAGATCTTCTTCACCGTGGCCAGGGGAAAGCAGAACATCACGACGGTGATGGTGGCCCCGCCGACGAGGATGATGCTGGGGATGTCGATATACGCCTGGGTCTCGCCGCCGGCAATCAGCGCCCAGACGATCAACAGCCACGTGCCTACGAACCCCAGGATGAGGCCCAGATCCATCGCGCACCTCAGGCGCACAAAGTGAAGATACTCGTGGGGTTTATCGGTCCGTGGGCGTCAGAACTTTGAGAACGGCCCGCGGGCATGACGAACGCGGCGTGACCGATGTTCAGTTCGGGTTCCGGGGGTCGGGGATCGGGGATTGCGCCTACGTCCGCGCGCGACGCCGCACCACTCGCTGCCCGAAATCCGGAACCCGAATTCCGATCGCCGACACCCAACACCGCCGTCAACTCGGCGGCAGGAATTTGCGCAACTGCCGGCCATAGTCGATCGCCGCGTCCACCACCTGCTGAAGCGATTCGCTGACGACGAAGTGGTCGCCGTTGATCAGCGTGATGGTGGTGTCGGGGTTGGCCTCCACCGTGCGGATCAGCTCGGCGTTGAGCACGAA
>CAZUUQ010000031.1:8725-12769 GCA_964622625.1 uncultured Phycisphaeraceae bacterium
ACCCCAGCCCCCATTACTCATCGAACCATGTTCAGCAGTTCCTGGATGAGCTGCTGGCTGGTGGTGATGACGCGGGAGTTGGCGCTGAAGCCTGTGGAGGCGTTGATGAGGTTGATGAACTCCTCGCTCAGCTCGACGTTGGAGAGTTCAAGGGCGGCACCGACAACCTGGCCCGCGCCGCCGCTGCCGGGCGTGGTGATGACCGGTGTGCCGCTGTTGGGTGAGACGTTGTAGAGATTCGAGCCTTCCTCGGTCAGGCCTTCCGGGTTGGAGAAGGTGGCGACGGCGAGCTGGCCCAGGGAGCGGACCTGGCCGTTGGAGAACTTGCCGACAATCGTGCCGTCGCCGCTGACCTGGAAGGACTCGAGGTCGCCGAGGGCGATGCCGTCGTCCTTCTGGGCCGAGACGGTGGCGTTGCCATCGGGCTCGGCGGCCTTGAGCTGCGAGTTGTGGAAGTTGAGCCTGATCTGCTGGGGCGTGGCGGCGCCTGTCATGGCCTGATCGATGAGGATCGTGTCGCCGTTCACTGTGCTGAGGTTGCCGTCGGTGTCGAAGGTCAGCGTGCCGTTGCTGATGAACGTGTCCACGTCGGTGTCATCCTGGCTGTGCACATAGAAGTCCCACACCGTGCCGGAGTTGGGCTTGCTGTTGAGCACGAAGGTCAGGTCGACGTTGAAGGCGCTGCCGAGGGTATTGAAGGCGGTGAAGGTGGCGCGCTGCGAGTAGCCGTCGGCAAGCTGGTTCTTGCTCCAGACCAGCGGATTGGAGGACGTGGAGCTGACGACCATGGTGCCCATGGAGATGTCGTTGAGTTCGCCGCTGTTGCCGGCCACCTGAATCTCCCCGCCGGCGGTGAGGGTGACGCCCGCGCCGGCCTGGGAAGTGTCGATGCCGATGATGTCCTCGAGGAAATCGAGGAAGTCCTGCACGGTGGTGCCGTTGTCGGTCGAGCCGGTGGTGTTGGCCGCGCCGATCTCGAAGGTGCGGTCGGGCAGGGTGACCGCTCCGGCGGCGTCGGTGGAATTGCTGGGGTTGCCCTTCTGAATGCCGCTGACGGTGATGACGTCGCCGGCCGCGAAGATGGGCACGCCTCCGCTCGTGGCCGTGTAGATCGACGTCAGGGCGTCGCCGACCGCGACGGGCACGGTCGCGCCGGCGTCGGAGAACATCGCGCTGCTCACGGAGATCGAACCCTGCGTGGCCGGCAGCGAGTCCTTGCCGGCGTTGAGTTTGCCGGTGATGGTGGCGCTGGTGGTGGCCTCGGCCAGTGAGAGCACGCCCAGGGGAATCGTCAGGTCGCTGAGCACGCCGCCGATGACGTTGAAGTTCTCGTCAATGCCGAAGCCCTGGACCTTGGCGCCGTTGGGGTTCACAAGGGTGTAGTTCTCATCGAGGGTGAAGTTGCCGGCCCGGGTGTATTTGGTCGATCCGCTGGCGTCGAGGATGAAAAAGCCGTCACCGCTCAGCGCCATGTGCGACGCCGTGCCGGTGACCTGGCGGGCGCCGGGGTTGAAGTCGCGGGTGATGGCCCCGATGCGGACGCCCAGGCCGATCTGGGCCGGATTGCTGCCGCCGCTGGTGGCCGTGGGGGCCGAGGCGGGCTTCACGAGCTGCGAGAACTGGGTCTCGAACTGCATGCGACTGGCCTTGAAGGCCAGTGTGTTGACGTTGGCGATGTTGTTGCCGGCGACGGTGATCCATTCCGAGTTGGCGGTCATGCCGCTGAGGCCGTTGAACAGAGCGCTGTTGAGTCCCATGGTGCTGCTCCCGTGCTGCGTGCGTTACTGAATGAGGCCGCCGGCGGCGTCCTGCCGACGGGCGGAATGGATCTGGCGGACGGAGGCGTTTTCGATGTGGTCCAGGCCGGCGAGCTGCGCCAGCGGGCCGGGCGGCTGCCGACGCGCGGCCGCGTCCGTGTTGTCCGTGTTGTCCGGGACAGCACCGACTTCCGCGGGCTGATGCCGTGCGTCGCGCAGCAGCGATTCGAAGCTGCGCTGCTCGATGGGCAGACCGGCCTCGTCGCCTTCGCCGCGCTGCAGCAGCCGCGCCGCGGCGGCGGGCGCGTTGCCCGGTCGCACCGGCGGTTCCAGCATCGCAAGCAGTCGCATGGCGTCGGCCACGGGGTGTTTCCTTGAATCGTGTCAACTGATCTTGACCGGCTCACTGATGACGGTGGTCGGCACCGCGTCCTCAGACGTGTCGGCCGACGGGCCTTTGTCCCCGGAGATGTGCGTCACGTGGGCCATCAGCAGCGTCTTGCCGTTGTCCAGCTCGACGAACACCCTCTCGTCCTCAACGCGCACCGACGTGACGACTCCCGAAGCACGCTGGCCGTCCGCGGTGTAGCCCTCGACGTACTTGCCGATGGTCGAGCCGGCCGTCACAAGCTGGTTCTGCAGCAGAAAAACGTTCATCTGCTCGTGGAGGAAGCTCTGGCTCTCGATGTTCTGCTGGACCAGCGACTCGAGCTTGTCCTGAAGCTGCATCTGGCCCTCGATGTTGCGCAGGCTGGAGAGCTGTTCGAGGATGGCCGCGCTGTCCTGGGGCTGGAAGGGATCCTGGTTGGCCAGCTCGGTGATGAGAATCTTGACGAACTCCTCGCTGTTGAGGGCGCCGAAGCCGTTGGAACGGTTGGCCGTCGCGGCGACGTTGCTGGTCAGGGCGTCGATGGCGGACATGCGGCGTGTCTCCGTGCATCAGGTCGCATCAGGCGACGGCGTCGATGAGGGCCTGTTCAAAGCGTGTGAATGACGGTCGGGCGTCCGGTTCATCGCGGCCGCGGTCGGCGGAGTTCGACCCGCCGTCACCGCTGTACTGCCCGCGGCTGCGGCCGTCGGGCAGCGAGCGGCCGTCACCGCCCTGCTCGTCAGCCTGCTGCTGCGACAGTGATGTCTGTCCGGTATGCGACATGGTCTGCACGCTCAATCGTTCGACCACCAGGCCCTGACTCTGCAGTGCCTGACGAAGCTCGGCCAACTGTTGGCTGAGCAAGTCGCGTGCCGCGGCATGCTGGGTCACGAGCTGGGCGCGGACCACGCCGTCATCCAACTGCATCTGGATGCGAACGATCCCCATCTCCGGCGGGGCGAGGCGGAGGGTGACACTGCCGCCCTGCTGCGCGACAGCCGCCCGCAGGCCGCGAACCGCGCGGGCCGTGTTGAGCTGGCTGAGTTGCTCGCTCTGTTCGTCAAAGGGGGCGGCGGGGGGTAGCGGCAATTCGACGACCGGCGGCGCGGTGGGCGCGGGAGCCGGCGCACTGCTCATGGACACGCTGGAGCCGGCGTCACCGCCGCCGGCACCTGGGGAAAGTGCGGAAGCCGGTGCCGGCGCTGAAGTATGCACAGCGGACGACGGCTCAGCGACGGCCGCCTGCGGCGCGGCGGACGATGCGGATTCGCTCGGAAGACTGGACTGCTGCCGGTGGTCCATCCGCTGCTGTCCGGTGTGCGGTTCACCCTGTGGCGGCGGGGCGTCGGGTTCCACAGCCTGCGTGGCGGCCTGCGCCGCTGGCGTCACCTGCTGCAGGCCAGCAGGTTGCCCGGCCGGCTGCGCAGCGGGCGCTGCCGAGGGAAGATTTTTTTCGTTGTTTTCACCGCCAGCGCTGCCGGTGCTTGCGCCGACGGGCGCGGCGGGCGGTGACAGCGCAGTTTTTGCGCCCGGCGGCGCGGAATCGGCGGATTCCGCGGATTCCTCTGGCGCGGATGGGCCATCGCCCGGCAGCGTTGACGCGTCCGTCGCGGCCGGGTCGACCGCCGGGAGTTGCTCGGCCACCGCGACGGTCTGGGTCACGGCGCTTGTTCCATCTTCCGCGGTGGTTACGCCGGCTTGCGCTTCACCCGGGTCGGGAGCGGACGTCCCTGCCGCGGCCTGCTCGTCTTGTCCGGGAGACGACGGCGGCTGCGATCGCGCAGGCTGAGGGGACTTGTCGGCCGCGCGCGCCTGCTGCTGCAGGGTGGTCTCGAAAGACGCATTGCCCCCGGCCGCGTCGGCGCGGCTGGATGCACCGGATTTGGCAGCGGATTTGGTCGCGGATTTGCCCGCAGA
>CAZUUQ010000031.1:12869-30635 GCA_964622625.1 uncultured Phycisphaeraceae bacterium
CCGCAGAGTTGACCGCAGGGGATAGCGGCGCGGCGGGTGCTGGATGTGAAGGCAGCGGCGGCAACGGCATCAGCCGGCTCCTGGGGCAACGGGATCGGCTGGATCATCGGCGGCGAACGTCGTGCCCCGTCGCCGAAGCTGTTCGAGCAGGTCGGCCGCGACCGGGATTTCTTCGGGAGCCTTGAATTCGCGGAGGATGGCCGCGGCCTTGCGCTGCTGCATCGCCGCGAGATACTCGACGACCTGGCGGCTGCGGCCCTCGGCGATCAACTGCAGGAACATGTCCCTGGCCTGTTTCGGCTTGATCTGCTGGTAGAGGGCGACGGTGGTGCGGAAGTCCGCGTCCTCGCGGCGCTGAAGCTCTTCGGCGATGGATTGCTCCCACGCGACTTTCTGGGCGGCGTGGTCGGCCTCCTGGCGGGCGACGGCCTGGCGGGCCATTTCAAGCTGGCGCTGCAAGGCGCGGATCTCCTCGCGCATGCGCTGGACCTGAAGCAGAGCCGTTTCCTCGTCCTTGTGATCGCGCTCGATCTGATCGCGTGTCGAGACCGGCCCCTCGGCCACGCGCCGCACGTGCTCCCGGCGCAGGGCCTGCTCGGCTTCGAGGGCGGCCTGCTGGCGGGCGGCCCGCTCCTGCTGCTCCTGCTGATCGAGGGTGAGCGCAAAAACGGCGGTCGCGTCGCGCAGGCGCTGCGTACTGAGCCGGCCGTCGCTGTGCAGGTAGGCCAGCAGCGCGAGCAGTCCCAGGGCGTTGAGCAGCAGGACGATGGCCAGGGCGTTCCAGAATGCTTTCACCGGGCAAGCTCCGCGAGACGTTGTCGCGCGTGTCGCTGGACGGCGATGTCATCCAGCTCGGCGGTCTCGCGGCGCAGGCGCTGTTGCCGCCACGCCGCGTACCGGCGTTCGCGTAGCAATTCCAGTGCCTGCCGGGCGCGGGCGGCGGTGAGAAGTTTTTCACGGGCCTTGTCGATGCGGTTTTCGAGGGCGGACAGTTCCAGCACGATCATCTGGGCGCGGGCGGCCGATTGGCCGCTGTAGTGGGCGAACTGGCCGACGCGGGTCATGTCGACGCGGCCGCGGAGCGTGTCGGCCAGATCGCGCTTGGCATGACTGATGCCCTGCTGCATCTGCCGCACCTGCGTCTGCAGGATCAGGCGGCGGCGCAGGTGCAGGGCCAGTTCGCGCTGGGCCTGTTCCTCGGCCAGGCGGCGCTGGTGGAGCACGGGATCGAGGCGGAACACAAAATCAGCCATGATCAATACTCCGACAGGCAAAGCCGCCGCGCGTGTTCATCGCGGGCGGTGACGTGCGTTATCGCGGTCCGACGGGTCGCTGCGCCCGTGAACCCGGCAGCTTGGCGCGGATGGCGTCGAGCTGGCGGATGAGGGCCAGAAGCTGTTCGCCGGTGCGGGCGAAGTCGGCCGCGCCCTTGACCTCGTGGCGGCCCTGCTGGAGCAACTGGTCGATGGCCGGTTTGGCGGCGATGGCCAGGTCGAAATCGGTGTTGCTGCCGCTGGCGTAGGCGCCGATGTTGAGCAGGTCTTCCACGTCGCGGTAGGCGCTGAGCAGCCGCACGACACGCGCGCGGGCGGCGGTGTGCTCGCGACCGGTGACTTCGTCGGCCACGCGGCTGACGGAGGCGAGCACGTCGATGGCCGGCCAGTGGCCCTGCTCGGCCAGGCGGCGGGAAAGGCTGATGTGGCCGTCGAGCACGCCGCGGGCCGCGTCGGCGACGGGGTCGTTGAGCTCATCACCCTCGGTGAGCACGGCAAAGAAGCCGGTGATGGAGCCCCGTGTGGTGCGGCCGCAGCGTTCGAGCAGCAGGGGCAGCATGCTGAAGACGCTGGGCGGATAACCGCGGGTTGTGGGTGGTTCGCCGGCGGCGAGTCCGACCTGGCGCTGGGCCTGACAGAAGCGCGTCAGCGAATCCATGATGAGCAGCACGTCTTTGCCCCGATCGCGGAAGAACTCGGCGACGGCGAGGGCGACCTGGGCGGCACGCAGGCGTTTGACGGCCGGCTCATCGCTGGTGGCGCAGACCACAACGCTGCGTGCCAGGCCCTCGTCGGCCAGATGCCCGTCGATGAACTCGCGCACCTCGCGGCCGCGCTCGCCGATGAGGGCGATGACGCTCACGTCGGCGTCGGTGTGCCGGGCCATCATGCCCAGCAGGGTGCTCTTGCCCAGGCCCGGTGAGGCGAAGATGCCGATGCGCTGTCCACGGCCGATGGGCGTCATGGCGTCGATGGCGCGCACGCCGACGGCCAGGGGCTGGTCGATGCGCGGGCGCTGCAAAGCGTCGACCGACGCGGCCAGCAGGGGCTGGAGCCGGGCGTCGGGGATCGCACCTTTGCCGTCGATCGGCTGGCCCAGGCCGTCAAGCACGCGGCCGACCAGAGCGTCACCGACGCGGAGCACGGGCACGACCTGTTCGCTGACGATGCGGTCGCCGCGGCGGATGCCCTGCGTGGGGCCCAGAAGCATGAGCACGGACTTGTGCCGGTCGAAGCCGACGACTTCCGCCTGCACGCCGGGTCCGCGGCCGCCCTGGGGGATGATGCGCGCCAGCGAGCCGGTGGGCGCGTTGAAGTCGATGGCGTGCACGGCCAGGCCGACGATCTCCGACACCGTACCCCGCAACTGCACGGGACTGGCCAGGTCGAGAGCCTCGCGTTGGGCCTGGAGCACCGCGGTCATGGGGCGCGATCCTCGTCAGTCTGATCCGCATCATCGCCGTCGCCATCGACAACGGTGTCCGCGGGAACAGCAGGGGTATCGGCCGGGGTATCAGCCGGGGCAGCCGGGGCAGTCGGGGCCGGCAGCATGAGATCGACGATGCGTTCGATCTGGCGATCGAGCCGGGCGTCGACAGCCCCCTGGCCGAAGCGCAGTTCGCAGCCGCCGCGGATGACGTCCGCCTCTTCGCGCAGGCGGATGGTGGTCAGATGGGGAAATTCCTCGAGCAGTTGCGGCACGGCTTCTTCGAGCGCGGGGCGATCGTCGGGGTGGATCAGCACGGTCACTTCCAGCGGCTGAAGCACGTGTTCGAGGGCGGCGGCGACCTGGTCGACGATGACGGTGGGATCGACCTGGATGACGCGGTGGACGATGCGTTCGGCGAACTGCAGGGCGAAATCAACGACCGCCTCGCGGGACTGGGCTTCCAGCTCGTCGCGCATTGATTGCCACTGGGCCGCCAGATCACGCCACGCCTGCTGCACGTCCTGCAACTGCTGCTGCATCTGGGTGAATGCCTCGTTTCGGCCCTGCCGGCGGCCTTCATCGAGACCCTGCTGGAGGCCTTCGGCGTGCCCCTGCTCGCGGGCGTGTTCATGGGCCGCGGCCGCCAGTTGCTCGGCCTCCTGCCGGGCCTCGGCGATGATGCGGTCGGCGCGCTGCCGGGCGGCGGCGACGATGCGTTCGCCCTGCCGCGCCAGATCGCCCAGATCGAGCACCACCGCTTCGCGCAGCAGCGGCGCGGCCGAGTTGTTCTTGAGCACGGGCATGCGGGGTCGGTTCCTTTACTCACGTGACGCGGGTCGGCCGCGACATGCGGCGACTAAACGATCAAATCCTTGTCGCCGCCGCGGCCCTGGATGATGATTTCGCCGGCATCCTCCAGGCGGCGGACGACGTCGACAATGCGCTGCTGGGCGTTCTCCACGTCGCTGAGGCGCACCGGACCCATGTACTCCATGTCCTCCTGGATCATGGTGGCGGCCCGCTCGGACATGTTGCGGAAAATCTTCTCCTTGAGTTCCTCGCTGGCGCTCTTGAGGGCCAGGGCCAGCTCCTCGTTGTCGATCTCCTTGAGGACGACCTGGATGCCCTTGTCGTCGACCAGCAGGATGTCCTCGAAGACGAACATGAGGCGGCGGATTTCCTCGACCAGGTCGGGGTCTTCGGCTTCGAGGCCCTCCATGATGGCCTTCTCGGTGGAGCGGTCGACGAGGTTGAGCATTTCGGCGACGGTCTCGACGCCGCCGAGCTTCTCGAAGTTCTGGTTGAGCATGTTGGCCAGGCGGGCTTCGAGGCCCTTTTCGACTTCGGAGACGACTTCGGGGTTGGTGCGCTCCATGTTGGCCACGCGCTTGACGACCTCGACCTGTTTGGGACCGGCCAGGCCGCCGAGGATTTCCGAGGCTTTGTGATACGGCAGGTGGCTGACGATCAGGGCGATGGTCTGCGGGTGTTCGTCCTGGATGAAGGTCAGCAGGTTCTGGCTTTCGGCTTTCTGCAGGAAGGAGAAGGGCGTGCGGCGGACCTGCTGGGAGATCTGCTGGGCGATGCGGTCGGCGGTCTTGGGATCGAGGCTGGCCGTCAGCAGCGCGCGGGCGTAATCCATGCCGCCTTCGTTGGCCCAGCTCTGGGCCAGAGCCATGTGGTAGAACTCATTGAGCACGCGTTCGAGGTGGTCGCGCGGGACCGAACCGAGCGAGGCGATCTCGCGGGTGACCTCCTCGATATGCTTGTCCTCCATCTGCTTGAGCAGCAGCGAGGCGGCCTCACGGTCGAGGGCCAGCAGGAGGATGGCGGCCTTGCGCGGGCCGGGGATGGCCGGACCGAGATCGCCAGCCTCCTGGGCGTCGTTGTTGTCCTTGATGTCGGGCGCTGCGGTTTTCGCGGCCATGCTCGTGCTCGACTGATGCTTGCCCGGGGCGGCTGCGCCGCCGGGGCGTGGCTACTCTTCGGTGTTGACCCAGCGGCCGAGAATGGTCGCGGCCTCGATGGGGTTGGCGCGAACCATCTCGCCGATCTGTTCAGCGATGCGGCGGCGCTTGAGTTCATCGTCGTCCAGTTCGACGCCGTCCATTGTGGCTTCGGTGGCCTCGGCTTCGCCGACCAGATCGTCGTCATCGGTGGGCAGGGCCGGGGGCACGCCGGCGAGTTCCTCGGCCGAAGGCATGGGCGGCTGCTGCGTGGCTTTGCGGACCATGCTGAACATGATCGCCAGGCTCGCCAGCGCCAGCACCGCGAGACCGGCCGGCCTGGCCCAGCTTGAGGCCACGAACTGCTGCACCACGCCCGCGGGCGCAGCCGTGCCGGCGATCGCCAGGGCCGCGCCGTCAAGAATCATGTGCACCGCGACCTGGCCGGCATCCTCAGAAGCGATCAGCGGCTGGACCTGATTGCGCACCTGAGCGAGCTGGGCATCAACGATGGGCGCAAGGGCGGCGTCATCCGGCTCGGTATCGGCTGTCGCGTTGGACTGGCGCCAGACGTTGACAAAGTAGCTTCGCGGCACATTCACCGTCACGTGGACCTGCCGCGGCATGTGCCCGGTGCGGCGGATGAAGCTGCGCTGCGTGAGGTTCTTGTCGCCGAACTCGTTCTCGGTCATGCTGAAGGTGTCGGTGGCCACATCCCCCCCGCCGCCGAGGATGTCGCCGCCGGTGTTCGATCGCACGCCCGGCTCGCCGGCGTCGCGGACGTTGCGCGTCTGCCGTTCCTCGCTGACCTCGCGGCGCAGCGGCTCGGCTTGCTCATAGGCGAAAGTCTGCGTTTCCTCGCTGCGCGTCGCATCCACGTTGACATTGACCGCGACGATCACGTCGGGAATGTAGCTGAGCACGGTGCGGATCTTCTGCGTGTAGTCGCGCTCCAGGGCCCGGACCAGCTCGATGGTCTCGGTGGGGATCAGGTCGTCATCGGCCGGGACGGTGTAGGTGCGGCCGCGGCTGTCGACGATGCGCACGTCCTGCGGCTGAAGCTCGGCGATGGCGCCGCTGACCCAGTTGGCGATGGCGCGGACCAGGTTCTTGTCGACCGCGCGGTCGCCCTGCATGAAAATGGTCACTGACGCGCTGGGGCGGCGGTAAGTCTGGGCGAAGCCCAGGTCGCGGGGCAGATCGAGCATGACGTGGGCGGCGCGGATGTTGTCGAAGCGGGTGATGACCTGGGCGAGGAAGCGCTGCTTGGCCTGGAGCAGGGCCTGGGCGTTCTGCGCATTGCTGGTCCAGGCGCTCTGGCGTTCGAGCAGTTCGTCGAAGATGCGCGCCGGGTCGTCACCCAGCAGGTCGTACTGGGCCAGGACGGCGAAGGCGTCGCTGCGGCGCGCTTCGGGCACGAGAATCTGCATACCCTCGGCCCGGGCGTTGATGCCCTGGGCCTGCAGGCGGGAAATGACCTCGGCCTGCTGGCCGGCATCGGCGCGGCTGATGGGCACGAAGCTCGACGAGCCGGCGTACTGCAGCAGGATCCCCAGCACAAACACCAGCAGCACGACAACGAGAAACACCACGGCCATCTGCGTGGCGGTGAGCTGGCGGATGTGAATCTGGATCTGCGTCCAGTAGCGTCGGAGGAACTGCATCGCTCGGCCTCCATGCCATGCGACGTTGACGTGGGCGCATCAGCGCCTCGTTGCGGCCCTTATACGCGCATCTGCTTGATCTCGTCGTATGCCTCGACCATCTTGTTGCGCACCTGCATCAGCATCTGGAACGCCAGGTCGGCCTTCCGCGTGGCCTGGGCGACGTTGGCCACGTCGTCGCGTCGGCCGGCCTGCAGGTCTTCGATCGCCTTCTCCGCATCCTGCTGAAGACGGTTGACCTGCTCGATGTTCCGCATCAGCACATCTTTGAAGCTGGGGCCGCCCGCCGCACCGGGGCCGCCGGGGCCTTGGGGCGCCTGCGGCCGGGTCGCGCCCGCTGCGCCTGTTGTGCCAATGAGTCCAAGAGGATCGGCCATCGTTCACCTCGTGCCGGCCCGCGCCGGCGTCGTCGTCATCTCATCCTACCGCATGAACAGACGCACAAAGTTTTCCCCAAACCGCCAACTAAGCCAGAAGCCGCAACGACGACTGGATCATCGACTTCGTCGCCTCGGCCGCGGTGATGTTCGCTTCATAGGCGCGGGCCGCTTCGAGCGCGTTGATCAGCTCGTTGGCCGGCTCGATGTTCGGATACGCGACATAGCCGTCCGCGTCGGCGAACTTGTGGCCGGGATCGAAGACCTTGCGCAGCGGGCCGCGGTCGAACTCGATCTCCTTGACGTGCACGCCCAGGCGGCTGCCCGTGGACGGATCGCCGGCGGCGAAGATCGGGATGCGGCGGCGGTACGGCGCATAGCTGCCGTCGGACCCTTCGATCGCGTTCTGGTTGGCGATGTTGGCGTTGATCGTGTTGAGCCGCACACGCTGCGCCACCAGGGCCGAGGTCGAGATGTCCAGTGCGCCGAACATGGGTTTACTCAATCATCGCCGGCTTACAGGCGGCCGCGGATCGCCAGCTCCAGCATGCCGTAGCGGCTGCGGAGAAAGTCATTGGTGACCTGAAACGTCAGCGTGTTTTCCGCGAGGGACTGCATCTGGCGTTCGAGGTCGCGGTTGTTCTGGTCGTGGAACAGGATGTTCTGGTTCGTCGCCCGTGGGCGCAGCTCCATGCGGTCGTCGTGAAAACGGACCGAGCGTGTGTCGCGGATATCCAGCCTGCCGGCCGTGGGCGTGGCGGTGCGGCGGCGGCGGTCGATGGCGCGGCCCAGTTCGTGTTGAAATTCCTTCGGGGCCAGGTCCGTCGGCCTGAAATAGGGCGTCGACAGGTTGGCCACGTTGTGGGCCAGAACCTTCTGACGGGCCTCGGTGTACTGCGAGACCCGCTCCAGCACCGGCATCGCGCCATTGTCGAACAGTCCAGCGATCATCATTCACTTCCAGGGTTCAGCCCCCGCGGGGCCACGACATTCGAGCCAGCAATCGCGATGCCTTCGGCCGACGTCCGCTGCCTGCTCAACAGGCGGCATCGCGGTGCGTGCGATACACCTGCACAACCCGCGATCGCGCAAGATTTGCGCGGCCCTGGTCGGGCATCGGAATCACACGGTTTCAGCCACGAGGTTCTGCTCCTTCCACTTGCGGAGTTTGAGTCCCAGCGTCCGCAGGCCGATGCCCAGGGCGCGAGCGGTCTTCTGACGGTTGCCGCCGAAGCGATCGAGCGTGGCGATGATCTGCTCACGCTCAATCTGTTCCAGCGTGGCGACCCCGGCCAGCCCGGCTGGGCCGGCTGCCCCGACTGCCGCTGGCGCGGAAGCGTGCGTCGAGCCGGGGAATCCATGCATCGGATCGCGCGGGGCCGGCAGCGGCCGCAGCGAGACCGCATAACCCGTCGTCGCGCCCGCCCAGGTCGGCGTGCGCAGCCACGGGTCGATCAGGTCGGCTTCGATGGTCGCGCCCTTGCTCAGCACGCTGGCGCGCTCGCAGATGTTCTGCAATTCGCGGACGTTGCCCGGCCAGGGGTAGGCCCGCATCAGCTCGACGGCCGCAGGCGACAGGCGGCGCGGCTCACGGCCTTCGCGCAGGGCGGTCTGCATAAGAAAATGCTCGGCCAGCAGGGGCACGTCGTCGGCCCGGTCGCGCAGCGGCGGCAGGTGCAGCGGCAGAACGTTGAGGCGGAAGTACAGGTCCTGGCGGAACTGGCCCGCCGCCACCGAGGCCGACAGATCACGGTTGGTCGTCGCGATCACGCGCACGTCCACCTGCATCGTCAGACTCGACCCGACGCGCTCGAACTGGCCTTCCTGAAGCACGCGCAGCAGCTTGGCCTGCAGCGGCGGTTCGATTTCGCTGATCTCGTCGAGCAGCAGTGATCCGCCGTCGGCCAGCTCGAAACGGCCCTTGCGAAGCTGGTCGGCCCCGGTGAACGCGCCCTTCTCGTGGCCGAACAACTCGCTTTCCAGCAGGCTGGTGGACAGGGCGGCGCAGTTGACGCAGAGCATCGTGTGCTGGCGCCGCGGGCTGTGGGCGTGGAGCATCCGGGCGACGACTTCCTTGCCCGTGCCCGATTCGCCGGCGATCAGCACCGTGCCGTGGCTGTGGGCGATCTGCTGAATCTGCTGGGCCAGGCGGCGCATCACGGGCGTGCGGCCGATGAGCACCGGTTCGGTCTGGTCGGAGCGCCCCGACGCGCGCAGGGCCGCGTTCTCCTGCACCAGCCGCCGATGCTCCACCGCGCGGCGGATGACCATAACAAGCTGATCGCCCTCGAAAGGCTTCTGGATGAAGTCGAAGGCCCCCTGCTTCATCGCGTCCACGGCCGCATCGATCGTGCCGTAAGCGGTCATGAGCACGATGGGAAGCTGGTCGTCGGCCTGGCGCAGGCGGCTGAGCAGTTCCAGGCCGTCCATGGCCGGCATCTTCATGTCCGTGATGACGGCCGCGGGGCGATGGCGGGCCATGAGCTTGAGGGCGGCCTCGCCGTTGCCGGCCGTGACGATGGTGAAACCGGCCCGCTGGAGCGTGGCGGCGACGCTGTCGCGCATGATCTGCTTGTCGTCGACGACCAGAACCTTGCCGCTCATACGCTGCTCCCGAAGCTGAGAGCCATCGCCTTCGGCTCATCAGCGTGCTGTACGTCATGTTCTTGCGTCAACGCGGGCTGCTCCGTGACCAGCGCGGCCGGCAGCCAGAGTTCGAAGACCGCCCCGCCGCCGTCGTGATCGCTCTCGTCATTGTGCACCGTGACGGTTCCGCCGTGGGCGTCGACGATGCGGTGCACAATGGCCAGGCCCAGGCCGGTGCCCGTGTGCCGCGTGGTGAAGAAGGGATTGAAAAGGCGGTCGATGTCGGCCTCGTCGATGCCCGGACCGTGGTCGCGGACGGTGAGCACAACCTGCTCGGCCTCGCGTCGCGCGGCGAGCATGAGACGACGTTGCGGCAAGACGACGCCGGGGCGGCCTTCTTCACCGGCCATGGCGTCCACGGCATTGCGGATCAGGTTGAGCATCGCCTGGTGCAGCAGGTCGGCGTCGCCGTCGATCATCATGCCCGCATGGTCCGCGGCCTCGTGCCACACGCGCACGCCGGCGGCATCGATGACGGGCTGATGGGCGGCGACCGCTCGCTCGAAAATGTCGGTCGGTGACAGCGGACGGCGGCGCGGCTTCAGTTCGCGGGCGAAGTGCAGCACGTCGCCGACGATGGCGTCGAGCGAGCGCACAGCCTGGGCGATGTGGCCGGCCACCTGGCGGCTGTCGCTGTCGGCAGGCAGGTCTTCGAGCAGCATGCGCGCGTAGAGCTGGATGCCGCCGAGGGGATTGCGGATTTCGTGGGCGATGCCGGCCGCCATCTCGCCCAGGGCCGCCAGCCGCCGCGAACGCTGCAACTGGGCGTTGGCGCCGGCCAGTTCCTGCTGGAGGCGGTGCACCTCGGCCTGGAGCATTTCGTGGCTGTGCTGGAGCTTTTCCGTGACCTGGTTGTACGCGGTGATGATCTGAGACAGCTCGCTGAGCCGATCGGCGTCGCCCGCCCGGTCAACAGGCGTGCCAGCGGTCTGCACGGAGATGGATGCGTCGGTGCGGCTCATGGGTTCATCAAGGCAGTCATGCCTGTCGGTCGGTGCATCGCGCGCCATCGGCGGCGCGGGAGCCGTAGGCGCGCAGAGCGCCGGAAGCCTGCTGGATCCGGCCGGCCTGGACCATCAGTTGGCGCTGGCCCTGGCGCAGCAGATCGCTGTCGCGGGCATCGATGGTCGCGATCGTCTGCTGGTGGTCGCGCAGTTCGTCGAGCAGGCTGCCTATGACGCGCCGCTGGTCGTCGGGAAGCGCGGCCAGGAAGGGTTCCCATTGCCGGCGGTACGGTTCGACATCGGCGGCGAGCGACTGCAGGCGGCTGACCAGTTCGCCGCGGCGGCCCAGCAGTGAGAGCAGGTCGTCGGTCTTCGCCGCTTCGATCAGTTCGCGTTGCCGGCCGGCCAGGTCGATCAGATCCGCAAACAGATCGCGCTGCCGCGTGAGCAGCTCGATGAGCCGCGGCGGGGAGAGCTGGATTGCGTCCTGCGTGGCGACTTCGGTCATCCATGACCCCCTTGCCAGGCTTGAGAAGGACTTCGCCGGGCCGCGCCTCCATGCGCGTAAAGCGAGTCCGCACCTTTGTATCGGTCCGCGCGGCAGCTACGGCTTGAACCTTTTATCGGTCCCGGGACGGCGCCGGCGTTGAACGTGATTCGCGCCGCGTCACGAGCGGCCGCTTTGCCCAGCGTCGGCCGACTCGTACAGGTTCAGTTCGTTGGTCCAGCGCAGCCACTGGTCCCAGTGCCGCGCGTCCATGGGCAGGTTGGGATCGTCGAAGGCTTCATCGGGGATGCGGCGGAAATGCTCGTAGGCGCGCCGGTTGGCGGCCCGGGCCTGCGGGGTCAGGCCCTGTTCGCTGTAGGCGTTGACGATCTGCACCAGGGCCACCAGCGAAGCCGGATCGTGCGCGTAGCGGCCGGCCGCCAGGTCGTAGAGCTCGATGGCCTGCTTGAAGCGGCCCAGATCGTAGGCGCAGTCGGCCCGGTAGAAGAAGGCGTTGCGCAGGTAGAGGCGTTCGAGTTCGGTCAGCAGTTCGGTCGGCTGCTCATCGAGCTGGGTGATGACCTGGTCGAAGAGCTTCATCGCCTCTTCGAGGCGACGCTGACGGTCGGCGCGGCGCTGAACAAGCTGCGCCTGCGAGACGGACTCGCCCAGCCGCTCCGCCAGCTCACGGGCCGACTGACGGTAGCTGTCGGCCAGGGCGAAGCGCACGGCCGCGGATCGCTCACCGCGGGCCGGTCCGTACAGGTCCATCGCCTGCGTGAAACGTTCGATGGCGAGGTTGAACTGCCCCGTGCGATGGTGCAGCCGACCCAGCTCGATCAGGGCATCGCGGTACTGGCTGCTTTCGGGCGTGATGGCGGGATGGTTCTCGACGACCGTCAGGAGCGTGCGCTGCGCGCCATCGACATCACCCACGGCCGCGTAGCACTGGGCCATGGGGACCAGGGCGTCGTAGGCTTCGGGGCTGGTGCGCGTCTCGGGATCGTCGATGAGCGCGGCAAAGTGCTGGAGGGCGGACTCCGGGCGGCCGGACGCCTGATACGCCAGCGCCAGGTGCAGCCGGGCCCGATGCCGCCGCGGGTCTTCGGGCCGGTGCTGTGTGTAGTCGGCATAGCGCTCGATGGCCTTGTCCCAGAGCTGGGCGTGGTCGTAGCACTGGGCGCTGGCCCAGAGCGTGTCGGCGAAACCCTGCTCGTCGCCGGCGGCGTTGGCGCGCAGGGCATACTGGTAAAAGTAGTCGCCAGCCTGCTCGTAGTGGGCGGCCGCGTCCTGGTTGAGCAGGCGGTACTGGCCGGTCCAGTCGGCCCCCGGGCCGCCGCGGGCGCCCTCGGCCATCAGCATTTCGGCTTCGACCACATTCTGCCGCGCGAGCTGCCGATGCGCTGCCGCCAGGCGCGCCAGCAGGTCCATCGGCCAATCGCCTTCGTACATCGGACCGAGCACCAGCAGGTAGTCGATGGCGCGGGCGTACTGGCCCTCGGCCGCCTCGCGGTCGTGATGAACAAGGATCACCTGCCGCAACTCGTGGCGCTGGCGGTCGGCGTGGCGGCCGCTCTGGTTGCCGCCGCCCTGCCGCAGCGCGGCGACGGCCTGGGCCAGCATTTCGCGGGCCTCGGCATGGGCGCCGAGCCGGGCCTGCACGTCGCCGAGACCGATGGCCGCATCCACGTGGGCCGCGGTGCCGGGATAGTCGCGGTACGCACGATCGAAACGCCGCAACGCTTCCTGCGCGTCGTTGTCGCGGGTAAGGGCGATGCGGCCCAGACCCACCAGGATGCGCGCGTGCAGCACGTCGGTCGGATCGGCTGCGAGCTCATCGCCTGCAACGCGGAACCATCGCTCGGCGTCGTCAAAGCGTCCGACACGGCTGAACGCCTCGGCGAGGATGATCTTCACCGACGCCATGGCCTCGTCGCCGTAAAGGTTCGTGAGCCGTATCAGTTCGCGAGGCAGGCGACGGACAACCTGCTGCGGCTCATCGCCGAGGCCGTCGGGGCCCTGCGTCATCAGCAGTTCGGCCCGCAGCGCGACGGCCCAGACTTCCTGGTCGCGGCGCACGGTACGGTCGGCCACGCGGCCCAGTTCCTGCTCAAAGCGGCTCAATAGCGGGGCCAGATGGTCGATCGAGCTGTGCGGCTGACGCGCCAGGCGGCGCTCGATGATGCGGCGGATGACCTCGTGGCGGCGATCGGCCGCGGCCGGTGAAATCTCGTCGAGCTTGGCCAGCGCGCGATCGTCCTCATTCAGGGCCGCCAGCGTCTCGGCCCAGCGCAGCAGGTGCCGATCGTCGAAGACCATGCCCATGTCGAGGGCCTGCTGGTAGGCCGCCCGCACCTTCTGATGGTCCGCGGGGTTGTCCCAGCGATTGGCGTGCTGCTGTTCGTAGACCAGGTCGCCCTGCACCAGGTAGTAGCGTGCCCGCTGCTCCACGGGTGTTTCCGGCGACAGGTTCTGGCGAACCTCTTCGAGGCGGGCGTGGGCCTTGTCGTACTGGTTGAGCTTCAGGGAGGCGACCACATCGTCAAGCCCCTGACGCACGTCGAAAGGCGCCGGCTCATGCTGGGAGGCATACAGCCACAGGCCGATCAGCAGCAGCCCCACGGCCAGCAGGAGCGTGGGCAACTGCCAGACGTCGGACCAGCTTCCCGGGGCGGCCGGCGGGGAAACCGGCTGCGACGCAGCAGCAGCCGGGGCGGCGATCGGCCTGGTTTTTCCGGGTTTTTCAGCCATCAGCCTGTCTCATGGTCAATCGACGCGGCGCCGATCAGGCCCGCGACGAGCCGTTCGACGGCGAGTTCGCGGCCGGCGCGGTCGGCAAGCCGGGACCGGTTATCAGACCTCGCTTGAAGGTATCGTCCAATGCCGCGGCGGGGCATGAATCACCGCCGGTAAAGCCGGTGACCGATCGCGGCGGCGCGCTCATGCATTCACCTGCGCCGGGCGCCACGCTTCGTGACCGTCGTTGTGCCGCGGCAGTTCGCGCACACGCAGCCCGGACTTCGCCGGATCGCTGTGCCGCGCGTAGAACGCTTCCAGGCGCCGATCGAGCTGCGCTCGCGTGGCGGCATGGGCCGGGTCGTCAGCCAGGTTCTGCTGTTCAAGGGGATCGGCGCTCAGGTCGAACAGCTCATGCGGCCCATCGGGCCAGCGACGCACCCATTTCCAGCGCGGCGTGCGGATCATACGCAGGTCGCCATACTCCGCGAAACGGGCGTCGTCCCAGTCAGGCACATCGCGGCCCGCGGCCAGGGGCAGCAGCGAGCGGCCGGGATAGGCGCGATCGGCCGCCGCGCCGCGCTGCAGATCCACGCCCCCCACCTCGCAGAGCATCTGGAATATGTCGTAATGATCCACGCAGCGGTCGACCACCGCCTTCTGCGGCAGGCCCCGCGGCCAGCGCATCAGCAGCGGCACCCGGATCGACGTCTCGCAGACGTTCAGCGGCCGCGTGCTGTTGCCCTTGCCCCAGATGCCCTGGTGCCCCAGGGCGCAGCCGTGGTCGGAGACGTAGATCACCAGCGTGTTCTCGATCTGGCCGGTCCGCTCCAGATGCTCAAGCAGACGGCCGATGCCGTCGTCGATGTTGCTCACGGCTGCGTAGTACCCGCGGTAGAACTGCTTGAGGTGTTCAGCCTCACTGCTGCGGCCGTGCAGGGCGGCGCTCTGAAACCACGGATGCGGCGCGGGCCGGGGAATATCGTCGAAGGATGCGTCCTCGTAGCGGGCCAGGTAGGCGGGATCCTGCGTTTGGTACGGCGAATGCGTGGCCGTGTAGCCCACGTGCAGGAACCAGGGCTGATGCGCAGCCTGCTGTGAGCCGGCGGTCTGCTCCAGAAAGCCAATGGCGTGATCGGTGACGATCTGCTCGCGGTTGCCGTGGAAGTCGGTGAGCACGCCGTTGTCGCCGAAGGTGCACTTGCCGTGGTGGCTGTGCTGACCGTGGAGCATGCCGAACCAGTAATCGAAACCGGGGTGCGGCTGCTCGGACTGACCCAGGTGCCACTTGCCCGCCAGTCCGCAGCGATAGCCGGCCCCGCGCAGCAGTTGCCCCAGGGTGATCTCATCAGCCAGCCAGCGGCGCGGGCGGATGTCGGGCGTGTTCTCCTGAATCCAGTCGTGGATGCCGACCTGGCTGGGCGTGCGGCCGGTGAGCAGGCACGCGCGGGCGGGTGAGCAGACGGGACAGGGCGTGAAAGCCTGGTCGAAGCGCACGCCCTCAGCGGCGAGGCGATCGAACGCGGGGGCCGCAATCTCCCGGTTGCCGTAGCAGGGCAAGGCCCACTGGCCGTGGTCGTCGGTCACGAAAAGCAGAATGTTGGGCCGACCGCCGGTTCGCCGCTGCTTTGTCATCAGCTCCTGTCTCCGTCGCGGCGCGAAGCCGCGGACGCGCTTACGCCACCTGGGCGTTGGACTTCTCCTTCGCCCGCCGGCGCAGCTCGGCCTCGATGAAGCCCTGAAGGTCGCCGTCGAGCACGCGCTGCGGATTGCCGACTTCGTGGCCGGTGCGGATGTCCTTGACGCGGTTGTCGTAAATCACGTAGCTGCGGATCTGCGTGCCCCAGCCCATCTCGAGTTTGCCGCCCGAGGCGGCATTGATCTCCTGCTGACGCTTCTGCTCCTCGAGCAGCTCGAGCTTGCCCATGATGATCGACAGCGCCCGGCGTTTGTTCTGCTCCAGGCTCCGCTCGACCGAGCAGAGCACCACGATCCCGCTGGGGATGTGCGTCATCCGCACGGCCGTGGCGACCTTGTTGACGTTCTGACCGCCCGGCCCCGAGGAGCGGGCGAAGACCTGCATGTCCAGGTCCTTGTCGGGAATCTCAAGCGCCGCGGCCTCGTCGAACTCCGGGACCACGTCCACAGCCGCGAAACTCGTCTGCCGCTTGCCCTGGGCGTTGAACGGCGAGACCCGCGCAAGCCGGTGCGTGCCGCGCTCGGCTGAGAGGTAGCCGTAGGCCATCGGCCCCCTGACGAACAGCGTCACGTCCTTGAGGCCGGCCTCTTCGCCGACCGTCTTGTCGATCTCCTGCACGTCGTAGCCCATGACTTCGCAATAGCGCAGGTACATGCGCAGCAGCATTTCGGTCCAGTCCTGGGCCTCGACGCCGCCTTCGCGGGCGTAGATCGTCAGGTAGCAGTTGCGCGTGTCGTACTTGCCCGACAGCAGCGACAGCGTCTCCACACGGGCAAGCTGCGCCTCGAGCTTGTCGATCTGCCCGTCCACCTCGACGCGGGTTTCCTGGTCGTCAGCCTCCTCGGCCATCTCCCAGAGCACCCTGGCATCCTCGACGGCGCGCATGGCATTGCGCAGCGGGTCAACCTGGGCCTTGACCGCCTTCATCTTCGCAACCGTCTGATTGGCCTTGTCCGGCTCGCTCCAGAAGTCCGGCTCGGCCATCTGCTTTTCCAGCTCCTGGAGCCGGGCGAGCTTCTGGTCGTAGTTAAAGAGAGTCGCGGATGGTTAAGATCCGCGCCTCGAGGCCTTCCAGAATGTCAGCAATGTTTTCGCGCATCGCGGGCCGGTCCTGCCTGGGTTGAAGCCCGCCATTGTAGCAGCTACGCCAGTCGGCTGTGAAGCCGGCGCAACATGTCGAGGGCCGCGGCGACCACCATGTCGCCGGCTTCGGGCGCCAGGCAGCTTGAGGTGATCAGCGTGCACTCGTACCCGCCGCCGTCGAACGCCCGCCGCGTCGGCAGATAACCCACCATGCCGTTGGCCGCCCCCACCACGTGCGTGTCCGCGAACGGGCTGCCGGCCTTGATGCGCAAGCCCAGTTCGGTAAACAGCTCGCCGGGAATGCCCACGAACACGTGGTCGCGGTTCAGGGCCAGGCATTGAAGCTCAGCCGGAAAATGATCGCGGTGCCGCTGCTTCTCGCGCAGGCGCTCGATCTGCTGCTCGTAGATCGCGTCGGTGCCGAAGCGCTGGCGTCGCGGCATGTCGCGGCCGAAGGGGCCGTCGATGTCGCGCCACGGCAGGCGAAGGGTCTGCGTCATGCCGTCGAGCAGCGGCGACGCGATGTCTTCCAGGCCGGCCGCCATCTGCTGCACGTCGTCAGCCACCACGTACCCGACGCGCTGCGGGCTGTCGACGTGCTCCGGATCAAGCGGATTGGCATGGTGCACGTCGCCGAACGCCCCGTTGAGCAGCATGGGGACGCAGCGCGGACCGAAGTGCTGCTTCAGCCGCAGCGCCATCTGCCCCGGCCAGCCGGCCGTGATGGTGTTGTCGCCCCCGCCGTGCGTCGGGTGGCAGGCGTAATTCACCAGCAGGCCGAGCGTCGAGCCGTCCCCGCCCATCAGCGCCAGCGCGGCCAGCTCCGGGTCGAGCACGCTTTCGCGGCAGCGGATGCGCGGCAGATGACGGGCGTGGCACTGCACCGAGCCGTCGCGCATCACGAAGCGGCGGATGAACGCGATGCGCGATTCGAGCGTGCGGCCGAACATCAGCTTGGCGGGCTGCAATGCCTCCACCGCCTGTCGCAGCGCTGCATGCACAGCCGGCAGCAGCACCCCGTCGATGTAGGCGTCGTCGCGGCGCACCGCCCCGGCCCCGACGGCCGCGGGACCGCAATGGTTGTGCGTCGCCGCGACCATCACCCGCTGCGGGTCCAGCCCCAGGGCGATCGCCGACGCCCGGATGCGATCCACCTCCAGCCAGCGGATGCTCAGCAGGTCCAGCGACACCACCGCGATGCGCCGACGCCCGTCGTCGAGCACGCACGCCCGCGCATACAGCGGGTCGCGCAGCGTGTCGGCCGTGACGCGAACCAGCCAGCCGACCTTCTCGCACGGCAGGCTGGGCGTGATGTCCACTTCCGCAAATCCGGCTTGCAGCGGCATGACATTGTCCCGCGGCCGGGCGTTTGACTATCAGCCACCGGCCGCATTCAGCATACCCACGGCCGCGTCAACGAGGATGTCGCCGCTTTCGGGCTTGAAGCGGCTGACGGGGAAGGTGCACTCGTAGCCGCCGCC
>CAZUUQ010000032.1:0-12230 GCA_964622625.1 uncultured Phycisphaeraceae bacterium
GCGTGTAGGCGTCGGGCTCGCCCAGGTCGCGCTTGAAGGCGCAGAACGTGCACGCGGCCGAGCAGACGTTGGTGTAGTTGATATTGCGGTCGATCACATACGTCCGCACGCGGCTGCCGTGGATGCGCTGGCACATGTCCGAGGCCCACCGCCCCAGATCGTGCAGCGACGCCTCGCGGTAAAGCCGCACCGCCGCCTCGCCCGACAAACGTGACCGTCCTTCAATAATAGAGTCAATGTTCACTGTTGCCCCACCAATAGGAAGCATCTAAATCATCCTCAATACCTCAATGCAATCGGCACTTGAAAAATTTACATTTTTCGCACTTCCAGGCGAGTGGGCGCTGGGGGACAACACCGGCATCCACATCACGAAACTTCGCAAGCGTTTCTAACGCCCGTTCCTTGTTTGTGGGCTCTTCAATCGTCTTCATCTTCTTTTCAGAAGTATTATATAGTTGAACACGCTTTGTCGGTCGTTGCCAGAAGTAGCCGTATAAATCCGCTTGCGTTGTGGCCACGGGCTGCTGAAATCTCATAAGAAATGCATTGCTGCTGCTTTTGAATTCGTAGACCAGGCGATCAGTGACTCCATCGGGCACGCCCACGACTACATACTTGTCCCACTGCCAGTGCCATCGAAGCCTCGGATAGGTCTCTGCATATATCTGTTCGCACAATGTACCTTTCGCCAATGGATCAACATCAACAAGTGGAAGACCCTGCTCAATCGCGAATTGTATAACTAAAGGCTTCTCGCCTTCTTCCAGTTCGGGATTTAATCGCAACCCGGATCCATCACGGATAAACAAATTGGCGATAACTTCTTCTTTGTCTTGTCCTCTCAGCAATAGAGTCGATGCCGCCATGTTGTCTGGTGACAACAACTCGCCATTAGTAGTGACATCCGGCCGACGTTTGTCCAGAAGCATCTCAACGTCTGTAGATTTAATATCATCGCCGATACGCAGCTTATCCTCGCGTTTGCGGGGCATCTTCTCAAAATGGCCAAGTTCCGTGCTGTAGGACCAGCGATCATGAAGATATGATTTAAAAAAGGATAATTCGTCTTCCCGACTCTTGAGAACAGAATACTCGGCACACCACCAGTATTGCGCAATATTGGCGATGCCAATAAATATGATCTGTCTGTCGTCGATGCCTCGGCGTTTCTTTTCGAGCGCAAGTAAGTCTCGTAGTATTTTGTCTGACGGGAAAAGCCATGGGGACATGCCTTGAGATGTCTTCCCCCGTATTCGCCGCTTAGTTGCATCGGCGGCAGGGCGATTCGGCGGGTTTTGAGATTTGCGCATGAAATCGTCTCTATGTCTTGGGGTCAGTCGTCGGCCATTCATGGGTAGAGGACTTCACCGCAGGCCATGAATTGCGATCTGCGCATCGCGCATCCGCCGCGCCGCGGCCGGTTCCGCCGACTTCATCCGCGCGGTGCACCAGTCACGGTAAACATTGCCGCCCGGCCATGCAAAGCGGCGGCGCTGCGCTCTGCCGCGGGCATGCACGGATCCGGCCCGTCCTCGTCGGCAGCACCACGTGGCAACATGGTGCCTCGGTGCATACAACGTCTGCGCCGCCGCGCGAGCCCCACCTTGCCAAGTGGGGCTTCCATCAAGACCTCGCTGTGCGCCTGTGGCAGAACGCCCCCGTCAATGTGAAGATCATGGCCGAGCGTGGACATTTGCGGGCAAGAATAGCCGAATCGCGGCAGGAAGTGAACCGCCGACATGTCGGCCGCCCGCCATCCGCGAACGGCCTTCGGGCACGGACTTACCCGACGGGGGAAGCGTCACGGTGCGGCGAAGCCGGCCGCCCGTGGCCGCCCGTCGTCAGCCAGCCGGCCGAGAGCAGCCTCATCCAGCGGCTGGGTCTCATCCATCAGAATGCGGGCCGCCACTGCCGGTTCATCCATGAGAATCGAATACGTGGGCGTGATGGTCCGCGGCGCCTGACGCGTGGTTGCACACGCAGCGAAGGGGATACAGGCTGCCGCCAGCCCGATGGCCGCCAGCATGCCGGAGAACCGCGGGCCGGCTGCCGGCGATGGCACATACGGGCGAAGGCGGACACAAGGCTGGCGGAGGGAGCGGGGCATGGAGGGCTGTTCTCTCCTACGCTGAATACACAGGGGATGTTCAACAAAGGCCGTGCCAACGACGCCTGATCGGCCCCCAGCGGCTTCAGATCGGCCTCTTTGCCCGGAAAGCTGGGCGATACATGCGCGACCCGGCGGCCGGTGACGATGTGCCTGCGACGCCCCGGGCCGGTTCGGGGGCCCGCACTGTCGGCCCGCCCACGAACATCAGCCCTGACTTGACAGCACGGTCCCGTGCGTGAGAATAGCCGGCGTTCACAGGAGGTGAACTTTGACACGCATGGATGCCGATCTCGCCGTCACCCCCCCCGCCACTGCTTCAGCCTCAGCCTCTTCGCTATCCGCGACGGCATCGCCCGCCCCTTCCCGGCCGCCCACGCAACTGAGCCGCGAGCAGATCCTCGACGCCACTGCCGCCTGTCTGGCCGAAGTCGGTTACGACGCGACGACCATCCGCACCATCGCGCGCCGATTGAACTGCGCGGTGGGCAGCATCTATCGCTACTTCACCGACAAGCGCCAGCTCATGGCGACGGTGACGCAGCGGAGCTTCGCGCCCGTGGTCGAAAACGCGCGCGGCGGCGCGGCCATCAGCGATACCGTGCGCCAATACGCGCGCATCGCCGCGGCCGATGAGAGCGCGTACCGCCTGATGTTCTTCCTCGCGGCCGTCGGACCCGACGACCGCGACGACAACATCGTCGCCGGCATCGACCGGCGCGGCGGACGCATGCCGACGGTCATCGTCAGACTGATCGACCAGTGGGCGCGACAACTGGGCGACGTGGCCCAGGCGCGGCGGTTGTGGGCGCTGGTGCACGGAGCGGTGACCATCGGCCAGGGCTTGCAGACGATTCTCGACGACGTCCGTCACGAACTGGCCGACGCCGCCGAGCACGTCGCAACAGGCCATGCCCGCGTCGTGGACGCCACGCCCGAGACCATCGACATCCGAACGCGGGCGGCGGTCGCGGACGACGTCTGCCTGCTCTGACGCAAGCGCAACAGGTGCCGGCGAACCCGCTATCATACCCTTGTGGCTCGTGCGAAGGGGTGTGAAGCGTTGGAAATACTCTGTCCAGCCAAGGTGAATCTCGCCCTCTCGGTGGGCGCGCCCGATCCGCAAGGCATGCACCCGATCGCGAGCTGGATGGTGTGTCTCAGTCTGGCCGATCGTCTCGCCCTCGAAAAAACCCGCGGCGCCTCGTCGCTGGACATCCGCTTCGACACCTCACGCGACAGCGTGGTCGCCGGCCGCGAAGTGGACTGGCCGCTGCAGCGCGACCTGGCCTGGCGGGCCTGGCAGAACCTGTGCGCCCGTGTCGGCCGGGAACTGCCGGTCCGCGCGACGCTGACCAAGCGCATCCCCACCGGCGGCGGACTGGGCGGCGGATCGAGCGACGCCGCAGGCATGCTCGTCGGCCTCGATCGTCTGTTTCAGCTTCGCCTCGGCACGGACATGCTCGCCTCACTCGGCGGCGGGCTGGGCAGCGATGTGGCGTTCTTCGTCCACGCCCTGGCCGATGGCATGGGCAGCGCGGTGGTCAGCGGCCTGGGCGAGCAGTTCACCTTCATGCCCCTGACGCAGCCGCTGCACCTGGCGCTGATCTTCGCGCCCTTCGGCTGTCCGACCGGGCCGGTCTATCAGGCGTTCGATCGGTTGCACGGGCTAGAGCGTGATGATGACCGGCCGGCGGACATGGCCCGCGTGGCCGCGCTGGCTTCACGATGGCCGGTGACCGCGGGCGATCTGTTCAACGATCTGGCCGACGCCGCCTGCCGGGTGCAGCCGCCGCTGGCCGACCTGCGCCGCACCCTCGCCGACGCGCTGCAGCGCCCCGTGCACGTCACCGGCTCGGGCTCGACGCTGTTTGTGCTGGCTGACCACCACGACGATGCGGCCGCTCTCGCGCAGCAGGCGAGGCAATGCAGCGCCTGTCCCGCGCTCGCTGTCGTCACGCGATGAGACGGTTGGCTCGCCGGCTCACCCGGCCGCGGCGGTCGCGGCCTTGCGGACGTCGCGCACCGGCCGCCTGGCGGGCTTGGCGCGGTCCCAGGCGATCAGGCCCGGCTCGACGACGCCGTCAAACATCTCACCGCCGGGGATCACGCGCACCGCAAAGCCGTGCCGCCCGCTGGTCGTGGCCGTGATCGTGCCCACGAAGCGGTGGCGGCTTTCACCCAGATCTTCCTTGTGCTCCAGGTCGATGGTTTGGCCGTCGCAAATGCGCCCGTCGTTGTCCAGGCGTCCGACGTAGACCTGCACGCGCACCTCCGCGGGGCTGAGGCCGGCAAGCTTGGCGATCACATCGAGGTTCAGGCTCTGACGAATGCCCAGAGGCTTGCCGTCGGATGTGCTGACCTGCTCGATTTCCAGATGCGGCCAGGCGCCGCGCAGGCGATCCTTCTGATGCGCCAGGGCGACCGAGCCGGCCAGATTGTCGGCCGCGAGTCGGCGGCCGCGATGCAGTGACGGAGCGTAAAGCTTGCCGAAGTATTCCTGCACCATGCGGTTGGTGTTGAACATCGGCGCGAGTTTGGAGATGCACTGCTTCATCTTCGCCAGCCAGCCGATGGGCAGGCCGGCCGCGTCGCGCTCGTAGAACAGCGGGATGATCTGCTTCTCGAGCAGATCGTAGAGGGCGTGGCTCTCGATCTCGTCGGCCTCTTCGGGGTTGGCGTAATCCTCGCGCCGGCCGATGGCCCAGCCCAGCGTGTGCTCATACGCCTCGTCCCACCAGCCGTCGAGGATCGAGCAGTTGAGCACGCCGTTGATGGCGGCCTTCATGCCGCTGGTGCCGCTGGCCTCCATGCCGCGCCGCGGGTTGTTGAGCCACACGTCGCAGCCCTGCACCAGGTAACGGGCCATTTCGATGTCGTAGTTCTCCAGGAAGATGATCCGGTGCTGCACGCCGTGGTCGCGGGCGAACTGCACGAGCTGGCGGATCAGATCCTTGCCGCCGCCGTCGGCCGGGTGGGCCTTGCCGGCAATGAGAATCTGCAGCGGCCGCTTCGGATCGTTGAGCATGTTCAGCAGTCGCTGCGGCTCGCGCAGCAGCAGATTGCCGCGCTTGTAGGTGGCGAAGCGGCGGGCGAAGCCGATGGTCAGGGCGTCGGGATCGAGTCCGTCGGTGGCGGCCTTCGCGGCCGCGGGTTCAAGACCACGATCGGTCAGTTGCCGCGCCATCTTCCGCCGCGCCCACACCACCAGCTTCTGGCGGCGGCGCTCATGCACGCGCCACAGCTCCTCGTCGGGCATCTCGTTGATCGCGTGCCAGACGGTCTGATCCGTCGGGCTGTTCTGCCAGCGGGTGCCCAGATAGCGGTCGAACAGGTACGTCAGATCGCTGGACAGCCAGCTGCGGGCGTGGCAGCCGTTGGTCACGTGGTCGATGGGCACTTCGCCGGCCGGCACGCCCGGCCAGATGTTCTTCCACATTTCGCGGCTCACCTCGCCGTGCAGACGGCTCACACCGTTGCACCAGTCGCTGGTGCGGATCGCCAGCACGGCCATGGAGAAGAATTCATTCTTCTGGAACACGTTCTCGCGCCCCAGGGCCAGCAGGCCCTCCATGTCCAGCCGCAGGGCCGGATGGTAGTCGCGGAAGTAGCGCTGGATCAGCTCGGGCGGGAAGCGGTCGATGCCGGCCGGCACCGGCGTGTGCGTGGTGAAGACGTTGCTCGCGGCCGCATACTGCCGGGCTTCGTCGAAGGTGATGTTGTGTTTCTCGACCAGCACGCGAATGCGCTCCAGGGCCAGGAACGCCGAGTGCCCCTCGTTCATGTGGAACACGTCGGGTGTGATGCCCATGGCCGCCAGGGCCCGCGTGCCGCCGATGCCCAGCACGATCTCCTGCTTGATGCGCGTCTCCATGTCGCCGCCGTAAAGCTGGCCGGTGATGCCGCGGTCCAGCATATCGTTCTCCGGCTGGTTGGTGTCCAGCAGGTAGAGCGGGATGCGGCCGACGATCACCTTCCACACCGCCACCACCACATCGCGGCCCGGAAGCGTCACGCTCACCTTGACCTGCTCGCCGTCGTTGTTGAGCACCGGCTCGACCGGCAGGTTGGCGAAATCCAGGTCGGGGATGCGCTCCTGCTGCCAGCCCTCGGCATTGAGGTACTGCTGGAAATAGCCGTGACGGTAGAGCAGTCCCACGCCCACCAGCGGCAGGGCCAGTTCACTGGCGGCCTTGAGGTGGTCGCCCGCCAGGCAGCCCAGGCCGCCGGAGTAGACCTGCAGGCACTCGGTCAGCCCGAACTCGGCGCAGAAGTACGCGATGGTGAAATCGCGGGCCTTCTCGTCAGCCTTTTCGTGCCAGGGGCGTCGGCTGAGGTGGCGCTCCAGATTCTGCAGCACGCGCTGCATCGAGGTCAGGAAGCCGTCGTCCTGGGCGAGTTGTTCGAGCAGCGGCTGGGGGCAGTTGCCGAGCATGGCCACGGGGTTGTGGCCGCTCTGCTCCCACAGGTCGCGGTCGATGCGCATGAACAGGTCGATGGCTTCGGGATGCCAGCTCCACCACAGGTTGCGCGCCAGCGTCGCCAGCGGCTTGAGCGCCTGGGGCAGAGAGGGAACGACTTCGAAGCTGTGGATGCGCGCCTGTTCGGGACCGAGCATGGGTTGTTTCCTTGGTCAATGCGCCGTCAACGTCCGAGAACCCGCTTGTGGCCTGTCACCCGCCATGCGGACATGTGCTGTATCGGGTGACGGCGCGGGGCCTCTTGACCGCCGACCGCCGCGGTTGTGGACCTCACCACGATTGTACGCCCCGTGGAGCCGCGGCCGCCGACCACGGTCTGCTTATCCGGTCGCCGCCCCCGCATCCGGTCCCGCAACGGTCGCCGCAAGCTGCTCGAGACGACCCAGCGCCCGCTCCACCTGGGCACGACACGCGTTATAGGGAAACAGCACCACGATGGCGATCACCAGGCCCGCGGCCGTGGTCAGCAGCGCCTCGGCGATCCCCTGGCTGACCGCCCGCGGATCGGTGGTCGTCTGCTCGGCCGCGAGTATCTCGAAGCTGGCGATGATGCCCGTCACCGTGCCGAGGATGCCCAGCATGGGGGCGACGGTGATGATCGTCGAAAGCGTGGGCATGAAGCGTTCGATGCGGGCCCGCTGCGCGTCCAGCGCCGCCGCGGCCGCCGCCGCGAGCGAGCGCCCTTCCTGTCGCGCGGCCAGCAGCGCCGCGGCCGTACGCCCGTAGATGCTCCGGTCGTCGCGGCACAGCTCGCCCGCCAGCGCCAGTTCGCCGCCGGCAATCAACGCCTCAACCCGCCGCAGCCGCGCCAGGCGACCCGGCCGATGCGTCGCCGCCCAGAACCACAACCGCTCGACGATCAGCGTCACCGCCAGCAGGCTCATCGCCAGCAGCGGCCACATGATCGGCCCGCCGCGCCGCATCAACCCGCCCGCCTCCGCGAACAGTTGGTTCCACATCGTCACCATGGTATCGCGCCCACCCCGCGGCATGCGCGGCCGCCTGTGAAGCAAACGCCTGCGCGGTCACGCGCCGGCTTCGGACGACCAGAGTTGACCAATCAGCTTCACCGCGTGGTCCTGGAGGGTTTCGAGGCAGCCTGGTTTCAGATGGGCGTGCGAGCCGAGTTCGGTTTCGTAACCGCCGCGTTTGTAGGCCGCCCGCGTGGGCATGTAGCCGCCGCCGGCCTTGGTCATGTGGGCGCAGAAGGTGAACGCGGCCGGGCTGTGGGCTTTGATGTGCAGTTGCGCCTCGACGAACGGCTCGCCGGGCGCGCCGAGCAGCGCCAGGTCGCCGAGGCGCAGAGCCTGAAGCTCGCAGGCGTAATCCGGCCGGGCGGCGACGTCGCGGTCCAGGTACATGTGATCCACCGCGTAACACCAGTCCCAGCGCACCCGGGTCTTTTCCTCGTCAAGCCAGATCGGCTGGGGATGCTGCCGCAGCAGCTTGCGGGCGCTGGCGAGCATTGTCCGCGTCGGCCGACGGCGCGGCAGCGACAGGGTGCAGTGGCTGGTCGCGAGCACAGGCACTGTGACGCGGTGCATGGGCTGGTCGAGTATCCAGGCGGTGGACTGATCGAGCATCGCGGCCATACGGCGGTGGTCGGGCTGGTACTCGGGGTCGAGATGGTTTGTGTGGTGGATGTTGCCGACGAAGCCGTTGAGCACCAGGGCCGTCGATCCGGGCAGGCGCTTTTCCGTCAGGTCGCACCACGCCGCCGGCCACTCGCCGCTGATCTTGCGCAACGGGTAGAAGTGGTTCGGGTGGCAGGTGTGGTGCAGCAGGACGGCCAGGGCGGAGCCGTCGGATTGTTCGAGGATGGCGAGGCCGACTTCGGGGTCGATCGGCCCTTCGTTGCAGAGGATGTCGCCCGAGCAGCGCGGTGGATGGCAGCGCCCGGCGCCGTCGCGCATGATGAAGCGTCGGTTGAACGCCACGCGGCCGTCGGCGCGGCGGCCGAGTTTCAGTGTGACAGGTTGCAGATCGGCGGCCGCCCGTCGCACGGCTTCGAGGATGGCCGCAACGGTCGGCTCGATGTAGCGCGCATCCCCGCCGCGCAACCACCACAACTCCGGGCCGGCGATCCACCGCAGATGCTCGGGATCGTCGGGCAGACTCAGGCCCAGCTCCGGCGAGCTGTGGGGTTGAAGGGCGTGGACGATGACATCCAGCGGCTCGCAGCCGACGATGGCGGCAGCCTTCGTGCGCAGACGGTCGGTGACGTCGTCGGTGACGGCAATCACCGCCAGGCTGAGTATGCACGTCCGGCGGCGCCGGCCGCCCGATTCGCCTTCGAGCACCAGCGCCCGGGCGTAAAGCGGATCGACCAGTTCCTCCGCGGGCCGATACCGGCCGATGTCGCCGGCCAGTTGAATGCCCATCGCGGGGGTGATGTCGGTCTTCGCCACACCCGCACGAAGAATCGAAGTCCCGTCGCCGGCTGTCTGGTTGCTGGTCATGTCGTCCGCCCTTTCGCGCGTCGTGCAGCCGCGGAGCTTATCGCAACGGCACTCAGCCAACGGGCGTTATGGCGGCGGCGGCAAGGGATTGCCCGCTGCGCGCAGGCTCACAACGCGAGCATCTTCGCATATGCCGCCAGCCGGGCGTCGATGTCGGCACGGGTGATCTGCCGCAGGCGATCGAGGCTGAAGGACTCGATGTTGTAGCTGGCGACGACCGTGCCGGCCGCCAGGGCGCGGCGGACAGCGTCGAAGGACAGGTCGCCCTCGGCCGCGAGGCGTCCCATCATGCCGCCGGCGAAACTGTCGCCCGCGCCGGTGGGGTCGATCACATCGGCCGTCGGCCAGGCCGGCAGCATCGCCCGACCATCGGCATGTTCCAGCAGGGCGCCATGCTCGCCCTTCTTGATGACCACGAACTTGGGGCCCATCTTGCGGATGGCCTGCGCGGCCGCGACGAGGTTGGTCTTACCCGTCAGCAGCTCACTTTCCGAGTCGTTGAGCACCAGGCCGTCGAGCCTGCCCAACAGCTTCATGAGCGGCTCGTGCTGCGTCTTGATCCACAGGTCCATCGTGTCGGCCACGACGAGGCGGGCGTGGGGGAACTGATCGAGCAGGGCCATCTGGCTGCCCGGATCGGTGTTGGCCAGGAAGACGTACTGGCTGTCGCGGTAGGCGTCGGGCACCGGCGGCAGAGCCTCGGCCAGGACATTGAGCTCGACCGAGAGGGTTTCGCGGTCGTTCATGTTGTCCAGGTACTTGCCGGTCCAGCGGAAGGTCTTGCTGCCGCGGCGTTTCTCGATGCCGGCCGTGTCGACCTTGAAATGCCTGAAGGCGTCAAGGAAGCTGTCGGGGCAGTCTTCGCCGACGGCTCCGACGACGCGGACGGGGCAGAAGAAGCTGGCCGCGGCAGCGAAGTAGATCGACGAGCCGCCGAGCACTTCATCCGCCCGGCCGGTGGGGGTGATGACGGTGTCGATGCCGATGCTGCCGGTGACAATCAGAGACATAGGAAGTGGGGGTTGGGGGTCAGGAGTCGGGCGTTGGGGGTGAGGTCACTTCAGGCCGGCCATTGTGCGGATTTTTCGCCAACTTGCAGCGGGGATGGGCATGACCGACAGGCGGCTCTGGCGGATCAGGGGCAGGTCGGCCAGCGTCGGTTCGGCCTTGATCTGGGCGAGCGTGACCGGCTGCTTCACGGGTTCGACGGCTGTGAAGTCCACGGCGACGAACTTGCCAGTGGGGTCAGTCGGATCGGGGTAGGCTTCGCGCACGACTTCGAGGATGCCGACGATCTGTTTTTCGTTCACCGAGTGATAGAAGAACGCCCGGTCGCCGCGCTTCATCGCCCGCAGGTGGCCGGCCGCCTGGTGGTTGCGCACGCCGGTCCACGGCTCGACGCCCTTGCGGACGTGGTCGTCCCACGACCATTCGCCGGGTTCGGATTTCACGAGCCAGTAGTTCATGGGGTCATTTCACTTGGCGACGGCACACGCGGTGAGGCAGTTGCGGATGCGATCGGCCGTTGCCCCCCGACCGAGGATTTCGAGAGTCAGGCCGATGGGCGGGCTGACCGTCGAGCCGCTGACGGCCACACGCAGAGGCTGGGCGACCTTGCCCATGCCGATGGACTTCTGCTTGGCGAACTGCTTGACGGCTGCCTCGATTGCCTCGGCGGACCAGTCCGGAATGTCATGGATTACTTGCAGAAGTTCGATGAGCACCTCGCGGCCTTCGCCCGCGTTCTTCACAAGGACCTTTTCCAGGGCTTTCACGTCATATTCAATGCGTCCGGATAGCTCGAAGAAAAATGCGCCCAGGCGTGCCGGATCGTCCAATGTTTGCGAACGCGGTTGATAGGCTTGTGCAAAGGCTGGGAATTGGTCGCCAAGTATATCTCTCTGCCTCCTCGACATGTGATTGCGCAGCAGAGCAGCGAACTCGTCTGCGGGCATCCGCTGGAGCGTCTCGCCGTTGAAGGCTGCGAGCTTGGCACGATCGAACTTGGCGTTCGACTTGCTCACACGGTTGAGGTCAAATTTGGCTGCAAGCTGATTCAGAGTGAACCGTTCCACGCCGTCGGCGGGTGACCAGCCGAGCAGGGCCACGTAGTTGCACAATACGTCGGGCAAATAGCCACTGCCACGGAACTCCCGCACGTCGATTTCGGGAAGTTCCACTCGCCGCCCAGTCTCCATTCTGAGGCATAGGGCAATGCACTCGGCAATCTCGACATCGTCGGCCTTCTTGTCGAGGAATGCTTGAAGAGATTCTTGGGTCACAGCCGGCGTACTGCTCGCCCATCGCAAAAGCTGATTGAGATTGCCTCCCTGCTGCAGCCATTCCTGCGCCGCCTTGCGGGCCACCTTCGCCTTGTCGCGTTTGGACATTTTTGAGCCGTCGGCATTGAGTATCGACGACAGGTGCGCGTACACGGGCCGCGGGAAGCCCAGCGCCTGTTGCAGGGCGATGTGCTTGGGCGTGTTCGACAGATGCTCCTGGCCGCGGATCACGTGGGTTACGTTCATCAGGGCGTCGTCGACCACCACGGCCAGGTGATATGTCGGGTAGCCGTCGGCCTTGAGAATCACGAAGTCTTCAAGCTGCTCGGGGCCGAAGGTGACATCGCCGATGACGGCATCGGTGAACGTCACAGGCGACTTGGCCATGCGCATGCGCACCGCGCCGTCGTCCTCGTAGGCCATGCCGGCCTTGAGCAGGCGATCAACGTGCTCGCGGTAGATCGGCAGGCGGCGGCTCTGGTATTCGATCTCACCGTCCCACTGCAGGCCCAGCCACTGCATGTCCGCGATGATTGAGCGGGCCGATGCATCGCTCGACCGTGCCTGGTCGGTGTCCTCCATGCGCAGGATGAACCGCCCGCCATGCCTGCGGGCGTAGGCCCAGTTGAACAGGGCGGTGCGGGCGCCGCCAATGTGCAGCGCACCCGTGGGCGAGGGGGCGAAGCGCGTGACAACGCAACTGGATAGGTCGGCATCGGGCATAGACCGGCAATTGTAACGGGAGATATCCGGCCCTGAAGGGCTCGGCTTGGAGCCAACGCGGGCACAATTTCAAGCCGAGGCCTTCAGGCCCGGATCGATGCGGCTCAACTCCAGCGCCGTCGGCAATCATTTACAATCCCGCCATGCCCACCGACGCGCCCGCCACGCTCGACTT
>CAZUUQ010000032.1:12330-24053 GCA_964622625.1 uncultured Phycisphaeraceae bacterium
CGGCAATCATTTACAATCCCGCCATGCCCACCGACGCGCCCGCCACGCTCGACTTTGTTCGCGAAATCGTCGCCGCCGACCTGGCGGCCGGGCGGCACGACCGCCGCGTCATCACGCGATTTCCGCCCGAACCCAACGGCTACCTGCACATCGGCCACGCCAAGAGCATCTGCCTGAACTTCGGCATCGCCCAGGACTTCGCCGACCAGGCTTCCGTCGCCCGCACCCACCTGCGCTTCGACGACACCAATCCGACGAAGGAAGAGCAGGAGTACATCGACGCGATCAAGGCCGACGTGCGCTGGCTGGGCTTCGACTGGTCCGAGCACGAGTACTACGCCTCCGACTATTTCGAACAGCTCTACGACTGGGCGGTGCTGCTGATCCGCGCGGGCAAGGCCTACGTGGACGATCAGTCGGCCGAGCAGATCCGCGCCGCCCGCGGCACGCTCACGACGCCCGGCACGCCCAGCCCGTGGCGCGATCGCGGCGCCGAGGAGAATCTCGACCTCTTCGCGCGCATGCGCAAGGGCGAGTTCCCCGACGGCGCCAAGGTGCTGCGGGCGAAGATCGACATGGCGGCGCCCAACGTCAATCTGCGCGATCCCGTGCTCTACCGCATCCTGCACGCGAAGCACCCGCGCACCGGCACCGCCTGGTGCGTCTACCCCATGTACGACTGGGCCCACGGCCAGAGCGACTGGATCGAGGGTGTGACGCACTCGATCTGCACGCTGGAGTTCGAGGCCCACCGCCCCCTGTACGACTGGTGCATCGACCAGCTCGCCGCTCTGGGCGTCAAACCCCCGCGGGCGCTCGATCGCCCAAGGCAGTACGAGTTCGCCCGGCTGAATCTCAGTCACACGCTCATGAGCAAGCGCAAGCTGCTGCAACTCGTGCGCGAGAAGCGTGTGCGCGGCTGGGACGACCCGCGCATGCCCACGATCCGCGGCCTGCGGCGGCGGGGATTCACCGCCGAGGCGCTCCGCGATTTCGCCCGGCGCATCGGCGTGGCCAGGCGCGAAAACACCATCGAAGTCGCCCTGCTCGAACACTGCCTGCGCGAGGACCTCAACCGCCGCTGCCCGCGCGTCATGGCCGTACTCGACCCGCTCAAGGTCGTCATCACCAACTGTCCCGAGGGCCGGATCGACCAGCTCGACGCGATCAACAACCCGGAGGACGCGGCACAGGGAACGCGAAAGATTCCCTTCGGCCGCGAGCTGTACATCGAGCGCGACGACTTCATGGAGAACCCGCCGGGCAAGTTCTTCCGCCTCGCGCCCGGCCGGGAGGTGCGGCTGCGGTACGCCTACTTCATCACCTGCAACGAAGTGGTCAAGGACGCGGCTGGCAACGTCACGGAGCTGCGCTGCACCTACGACCCGGCCACCCGCGGCGGCGACGCACCCGACGGCCGCAAGGTCAAGGGCACGTTGCACTGGGTCAGCGCGGCCCACGGCGTGGCGGCCGAGGTGCGGTTGTATGAGCATCTGTTCACGAAGGAAGACCCGGCCGAGCTAGACGAGGCGGGCGGAGCTGACAGCGGCGACCAGATGGCGGAGCTGGCGCAGGCGGATCATGGCGCGGCGGCGAACAGCGCAGCCACCCGAGGGGCGAAGGCCGACTGGCTGCGGAATCTCAATCCGCACTCCGAGCGGATCGTCCGCGCCGTTGTCGAACCGGCTGTCGTTGATCCGGCTGCGAGCGGCCTGCCCGATCCGGCCTGGCTCTGGTCCGACGGCATCGCCCGCTACCAGTTCGAGCGCCTGGGCTACTTCTGCGTCGATGCCGACGCACAGGACAATCGGCTGGTCTTCAACCGCACGGTCACGCTGCGCGACACATGGGCCAAGGTCGCGGCGAAGGCATAGGGCAAGCCGACGGATCGCCCTTTACAGGCTTGATGGAAATGACAAACCCCGCCGACGCAGGGCGGGGTTGAGGTTTCATTCGCGGGCGTGCGCGTCGGACGCGATGTCAGACCGTCGCCGTCGCGCCGGCCTTCTTCTGGTTGAGGCGGGCGGCCAGGCGGCTCTTGTAGCGGCTGGCGGTGTTCTTGTGCATCGTCGGCGTCGAGGCGACCTGGTCGACTTCCTTGTAGATTTCGCGCAGCTTGGCCTCGGCGTCGGCGGCGCTGCCGTGCAGGATCAGCTCGTTGAAGTCCTTGATCAGCTCGCGCACGCCGCGATTGCGCCACCGGTTGCGGGCGCGGGCCTTGGCGTTCTGGCGAATCCTCTTCTTGGCCGACAGCGAATGGGCCATGGGTGCAATCTCTCCAGTTTCGTGATCCAGCTTTTGCGAAAACCGGCCCCGACCCGCGGCCGGCAGCCGATGGGTATGCCCAGCGGCGAGCCCCATAGTATGCCGACGGGGCCGCGGCGATGCAAATGGCCGCTGGACGCGCCGGACGGCGACGGTGCCGCGCCCGGCCCACCGGCCCGATTCGCCGGCCGCAACGGGACGCCTTGTGTTACAATACCTCGGTTTGGGGCTGCGTCGCCCCGCCCGCGACCGCGGCCATGCCGCCGGCCGCCCAGTGTCACGCCCAAGCCGCCAACACCGAGGCCGACCCATGAGCCAACCTGACCGCGATGCCGCTGCGCCCGCCGTACTGGCTGATCCGTCGCTGGACCGCCTCGATCTGGGGCGCGGGCACGGGGCGATCATCGGCCTGCAATGGGGCGACGAAGGCAAGGGGCAGATCGTCGACGTCCTCACGCCGCGCTACGACCTGGTCGTGCGTTACAACGGCGGGGCCAATGCCGGCCACACGGTCATGATCGGCGACCGCAGGTTCGCCCTGCACCTGGTGCCGTCGGGCATCCTCAATCCGGGGACGATCAACGTCGTGGGCAATGGCGTGGTCGTTGACCCGGCCGGCATCCTGGAAGAGATCGACGGCCTGCGGCAGTGCGGCGTGGAAGTCGGCGGGAATCTTGTGGTCAGCGATCGGGCCCACGTGGTCATGCCGTACCACAAGCGGGCCGACGCACTGATGGAAAAGGCCCTCGCCGGAGCGCGGGGCGTGGAGCACGCGATCGGCACCACCGGCCGGGGCATCGGCCCCTGCTATGCCGACAAGGCGCAGCGGTCGACGGCCATACGCATGGGTGAACTGCTGAACATGGGAACGCTGCGCGAGAAGCTGCCTCACATCGTGGCGGTCAAGAACCGCGTGCTGGGCGCGCTGGCGGCCGCCGCGGGCGAAGCGTTCGAGCCGTACGACGCGGACCAGTTGGCCGACCAGCTTGCGGCGCAGGCGCAGCGCCTCGCCCCGCACATCCGCGACACCAATGCGATGCTGCTCGAAGCAATGGACCTGGGCAAGCGACTGCTGTTCGAAGGCGCCAATGCCTGCCTGCTGGACGTGGACCACGGCACGTATCCGTTCGTGACCAGCAGCAACTGCTCGTCGCTGGGCATTTATGCCGGCGCGGGCGTGCCGGGCGGCAGCGTGGGGACGATGATCGGCGTGGTCAAGACCTACACCAGCCGCGTGGGCGGCGGGCCGATGCCCACCGAACTGCTGGACGCCACGGGCGAGCAGATCCGCCGCGACGGCCACGAGTTCGGCACGACCACCGGCCGCCCGCGGCGCTGCGGCTGGCTGGACCTCGTGGCGGTGCGCTACGCGGTGCGGCTGTCGGGCATCACCGCGCTGGCTTGCACGGGCCTGTCGGTGCTGGCGTCGCTGCCGCAACTGAAGGTCTGCGTGGCCTACGAATGCGACGGGCGGCGGTACGACACGGTGCCGGCCGATGCGGCCCTGCTGGGGCGGATCAAGCCGGTCTACGAAACTTTTGACGGCT
Organism: uncultured Phycisphaeraceae bacterium; assembly: GCA_964622625.1. GTDB lineage: Bacteria > Planctomycetota > Phycisphaerae > Phycisphaerales > Phycisphaeraceae > CAZCWM01. The sequence goes on from CAZUUQ010000032.1 coordinate 16,143, forward strand.
TCGGCGGACCGGTGGACGGCTGCCGCGGGTTCGATGACCTGCCGACGCCGGCGCGGCAATACCTGCGGCGGATCGAGCAGTTCACCGGCGTGCCGGTCCTGCTGGCGTGCGTCGGTCGGCGGCGGGATCAGATTCTGGTCAACGCCTGACGCGGCTCCACCCGGCGAGTGTGGTTGTCGTTAAGCTGTGGGCGTCATGTCGAGAGTCTCCACGAGCACGGGTGACGCCAAGGCGCAGCGGGATCGGCAGGCGGCTGAGTCGATCGCGGCCCTGGGCCTGCCGCGCCACGCCCTGCCGCGGCACATCGCGATCATCATGGACGGCAACGGCCGCTGGGCGCGGCAACAAGGCAAACCGCGGGTCTACGGCCACGAGCGCGGCGCCCATACCGTGCGGCGAATCGTCACCGAGTGCGCCCGCCTGCGCCTCGAAGCTCTGACGCTCTACGCCTTCTCCACGGAGAACTGGCTGCGCTCGCGCGGCGAAATCGACTTTCTCATGTCGCTGCTGCTGCGATTCCTCGAGGCTGAGCAGCCGACGATGATGGAAAACGGCGTGCGCTTCCGCCATGTGGGCCGGCGCGAGGGCCTGAGCCCGCAGGTGCTCGACCAGCTCGACCGGGCGACGTCCATGACGGCCGACAATCAGGGCCTGACGCTGGCGCTGGCGATCAACTACGGCTCGCGGGCGGAACTGACGGACGCAATGCGGTCGATCGCAACCGACGTGCGTGATGGACGCATCGCACCGGGCGACATCAATGAACAGACGATTGACGCCCGCCTCTACACAGCGGGCCTGCCCGATCCGGACCTGCTGATCCGCACGGCCGGGGAAATGCGTTTGAGCAACTACCTGCTGTGGCAGTGCTCCTACGCCGAGTTCTACGTCGCCGACGTGTGCTGGCCGGACTTCGAGGCCGAGCACCTGCGCGACGCGATCCGTGCCTACGCCCGCCGGACGCGCAAGTTCGGCGACGTGCCCGAGGGCACGGCGGAGTGATAACCAGGCATCCCGCGGTGAAGAAGCAGCTACCGGCGGATGCGACTCTGAAGCAAGGACGCGCATGACGAGGGATGATTCTTCACGCACACGGCGGGCAAGCCAGCTTCGGCCGGTGAGCATTGAGCGATTTCCCAAAGCGGACGCGGCCGCCCCCGGCAGCGTGCTCATCACCCAGGGCGATACGCGCGTGCTCTGCACCGCCAGCGTCAGCACCGATCTGCCACCATGGCTGCGGCCGGCCAAGGGCGAGCTGCCCGCACAGGGCTGGGTCACCGCCGAGTACGCCATGCTGCCCGGTTCGACGCCCGACCGCGCCCGCCGCGGACCCAACTCCCGCGCCACCGAAATCCAGCGGCTCATCGCCCGCGTGCTCCGCGCGGCCGTCGACCTCGACAGGATGCCCGGCCTGCTGATCACCTGCGACTGCGACGTCATCACCGCCGACGGCGGCACGCGCACCGCCTCCATCACCGGCGCGTGCGTGGCCCTTGCCGACGCCCTCGCGTGGGCAAAGGGTCAAGGCCTGCTCAAGAAAAACCCTCTCCACGGCCCCGTCGCGGCCGTCAGCGTGGGCCTCATCGACGGCAAGCCGCGGCTCGACCTGGACTACGAACTCGATGTACGGGCCGAGGTCGATCTGAACGTGGCCATGAACCACCGCGGCCAATACATCGAGGTCCAGGGCACCGGCGAAAAGGGCGTCTTCAGCCGCGGCCAGCTCGACGAACTGCTCGACCTGGCCGCCAGAGGCATCCGCCGGCTCATCGCCGTTCAGCGAGCCGCGCTGCGAGCGCCTCGGCCTCGCCGCGCGTGACCGGATTGCGCGTCACGCGGCGATGCTCATACGGCGAAAGCTGCGCGATGCGCCGCATGCACTCGGCCACGGCAAAGTCGAGCATCGCCTCCACGCGTTCAGCTTCCAGCGCCACCGCCTGATTCGCCTTGCGGTACCGCCCCTTGCCGTCGAACAGGCGCATTTGATCGTCATGTCCGCCGTCCTCGAACATGGGCACGAGCAGGAAGTGCTCGCCGTGGTAGATGACCACGGCTCCGCCCTGGAAGTGCACGCCCTCGAAGTTGCGCAGCAGCAGCGGAAGGTGCGGGTCGGCGGGATCGAGCGCCCGGCGCAGCGTCAGCCGGTCGGCCGCGGTCGCCGGCCCGTGCAGGCGCTCGACCAGAAATCGCAGCAGATCGCGCTTGAGACGCACCCGCCGATCCCGATGGGCCGCCTCGGCATACACGTTGCGATAGCAGTGCGGATCGCGGTGAAGATCGAACAGCGCGTGCTCGGTGTCGTTGTCCAGGTAGAACACCAGCCGCCAGCCGTCGCGGGCGATCATGCGCCGGTTGAACTCCTCGCACACCACCGCCCGGTCGGCCGGCAGCGGAGCACCCGTCAGCAGCGCATCGCCCAGGTCGCGCCCGTCCAGCCCCGCCGGCTGCGCGACCCCCGCCAGTCGGCACAGCGTCGGGAAAAGGTCCACCAGCTCAACAGGCTCTCCGATGCGCCGGCCCGCGCCGCGCGCCTTGAGAGCCGGCGCGGGACGCACAATCAGCGGCACGCGCGTGATCGCGTCGGTCACGCACCGCGTCGTCTTGTCGTACTCGCCCATCCAGCCCGCCTGGTCGCCGTGGTCCGAGCAGAACACGATCGTCGTCTGCTCATCCAGCCCGCGCTGCCGCAGGCGCTGCAGCACCCGCCCGATCTCCGCGTCGAGCCACTCGATGAGCGTGAAGTACGTCGCCAGGATGAAGCGGAACGCCCGCTCGCCCAGGTTGTGAATCGACGTGTGCTTGCCGTGCAGATCGAAGATGTACCGCGACCAGCTCGCCATGTCGTCCACGCTCGGCAGCGGCGGCAGCACCAGTTCATGCGGCCGGATGCGGCTGAACCACGGCTGCGGCAGCGTCGAAGGAAAGTGCGGCCGATCGTAGCTCAACCACACGAAGAACGGCTCATCGCGCCGCTCCTGTTCGCCTTGCTGATCGAGAAACGCCAGGCAGCGGTCGGTCGTCCATGTTTCGAGGCTGTGTTCGGCCGGCACGTCGCTGCGGCAGGCCATCTGCTCCCATGGGTGCATGTCCGGGCTGGCGGATGAGGGCACCGGCGGCATCGCGTCGCCGTCGTCAAACGGGTGGCCGTGCATCTGATCCGTCCGCCACGCGATACCGTGCCGCAGGCAATGCGCCCGGTAGGTATCGCCCAGCGGCCGGGCCAGGTCTTCGTCCTCTGACAGCGTCGGTGCGGCCACGTCAAACCCCCAGCGGTCCTCGGGCACGCACACCACATGGAACTTGCCGAACGCCCCCGTGCGCCAGCCCGCCCGTTGAAACGTCAGCGGCAGCCACGGCATGTCGCGCCGGCACTGGCCGCTGAAACCGAACTGCCGGTTGCTCGATGGATACTGCCCGCTGAGCATCGATGTACGCGACGGCATGCACAGGGGATTCTGACAGACCGCCTGCGTGAACAGCACACCTTGCGCCGCCAGCGCGTCCAGGTGCGGCGTCCGCACGTTGGGATTGCCCAGGCAGCTCAGCGCCCCGGCATGCATCTGGTCGACCTGAATCAGCAGCACGGACATCACAATCTCCTCATCCCCCGCCTCTACTGCACGCCCGCGGCCGGATGGCCCAGCATCCGCCGAATCGCCCGGATCGCGCCCAGATGGGTCGTAAAGTCATTCAACGGCCGCACGACGCGCTGCAGCGTCGGCTCATCGCCCCACGGCCCGGGGCGCGGCGACGCCGGCGGCTGCGTCCAGTCCGCACCGTCGTGCTCCCGCACCGCCGCGCGCACCCGCTGCGTCAGCGGCTCAAGCTGCTTCAACAACGCGGCCGCGTCGTCCGCCGCCGGCAGCGCCCCGGGATCGCAGTCGCCGACGCCCAGCAGTCGAAGCTGAAAGCAGCGCAGCTCCACCAGGTGCCGGCCGATCTGGGCGATCGAATGGCAGTCACCGCCCGGTGCGGCTGTGAACACCGCCTGCGGCAGATCCGCCAGCGCATGGGCTGTCCGCGACGCCTGGTTGTCGAGAATCGCCAGCAGGCCGACGGCAATGGAGCCTTGCGACATACCGAGCTGCCTCCGCGACCCACGCGGCTGATCGTTGGCCGCACGGAGCCGCCAATGTACCATTGCGCCGTGCCGACATGCCCTGGACACTTTACCGCTACATCCTGAAGGACCTGCTGAAGCTGCTGGTGCTCTCGACCACCACCCTGGTGCTGGTCATCAGCCTGGCGGGAGCGGCCCAGCCGCTGAGCGAAGGCCTGCTGCGCCCCGCCGCCCTGCTGCGGTTCGTGCTCTACAGCATCCCTGCCGTCCTCCAGTTTGCCGTCCCCTACGCCGCCGCCTTCGCCGCCACCGCCCTGTTCTTCCGCATGAAGAACGACAACGAGGTTCTCGCCGCCAGCGCCGCCGGCCTCAGCTACCGCGCCCTGCTCTGGCCTGTCCTGCTGGTCGCCCTCGCCCTGACCCTCGGCCTGTTCTACATGAACAACTGGTGGACCCCCCGCTTCTACCGCGATCGCCAGCAACTGATCCTCACCGAGGACCCGCAGGTCGTCATCGACATGATCCGCCGCGGCCAGGTCTTTCATCTCGACGACCTGGTCATCTACGCCGACGCCGCCGACCTGGCGCCGATCCCGCCCGAGGCGCTGGCCGCGGAACATCCACCGATCAAGCGCATGGTGCTCGGCGGCGTGGCCGCCGCCCGGTACGACGCCGAACGCCGCCTGCGCGGCGAGGTCACCGCCGAATGGGCGGACATTTACATCTACCGCGAAAGGGGCGACACCTGGGCCACGATGCGCATGCGCAACGTCATGGCCTACAACCCGGCGCAGGGCACGCTGGCGGCGTCGCAGGATTTCGAAGTCGGACGCAAACGTCTGGCCGTGACCACCAAAGACGACACCCTGTTTCTGAGCTGGCCGGAGCTGCGCCGCCTGGCCGACGCGCCCGAACGGTTTGACCGCGTCGAACGGGCGCGGCTGGATCTGGTCGAGGCGCTGCGGGCCGAGGCCATCATCCAGGCCATGCAGCAACGCCTCGCGTCACCCGATGGAGCCTTGCCGCTGATGGTCAGCGAAGAGCGCCGCTTTCGCATCAGCGCCCCCGCCGGCCGGCGCGTCGGCGACGTGCTGTTCCTGACGGGCCGGGATGATCGCCCGGTGCGCCTGCACGACGAAGTCGGCGGCGTGGTGCAGCACGTGGTCGAAGCCCCCGAAGCGCGGCTGTGGGTACAGAAGGTCGATGACACGGAGGTCGGCCCCCGCGTCTTCCTGCGCCTGACCGAGGCCCGCGTGACCGATGCGCGCACAGGCCAGAGCACCGGCCGACATGAGCTGGTCCTGCCCCGCGCCCAGTGGCCTCAGCCGATGCTGGAGCAGCTCACGCACGCAGGCACGCGCCAGGTCCTGGCCGAGGCCCGACAGGCGCCCCTGGCGATGGCCGAACAGGTGCGCCAGCACGCGGCCCGCGTCAACCATCAGGTCGGCCGCGTCCTGCACAAAGCCATTGCCGAACTGCACAACCGGGCGGCCACGGCCGTGTCGGCCGCACTCGTGCTCGTGCTCGCGGCCGTGCTCGCCATGCGCCAGCAGGGCGGCATGCTCCTGGGTGTGTTCTTCTGGTCGTTCCTGGCCGCCACCGCCATCGTGCTGGTGATCCAGGGCGGCGACCAGGTCGCGTCGCGGCCGGATGCGTCGGTCATTCCCGGACTGACGATGATCTGGGCCGGCAACGCCGCCCTCGCGGGCCTGCTCGGCTGGCACTACTGGAGACTGTCACGCAATTGACCGCACCCGCCGACGACGCCGATCGCCGCGGCCGGAGAAACCGACAAGCGCATGAGAGTCATCGACCGCTACATCGTGCGACAGTTCCTGATCAACTTCGCCATCCTGCTGGTGGTCATCCTCAGCCTCATCGTGCTGGTGGACTTTCTGGCGGGCATGGACGAGTTCGTCCAGGCCGGCGAGGCGCATGCAGCCTCGTACGGCGGCTTTCTGCCCGCGATGCTGTGGATCACGCTGGACTACTACGGCCCGCTGCTGCTGCGCATCTACGTCATGGTCGCGGGCCTGCTGATCGTCGCGGCCATGGGCTTCACCTTTGCCGCCATGGCGCGGCAGCGCGAACTGGTGGCGCTGCTGACGGCCGGCATCAGCCTCTACCGCGTGGCCGCGCCCGTCCTGATCGCCGGCTTCGTCCTGGCCCTGGCCACGCTGCCCATCCAGGAATTCGCCCTGCCCCCGCTGGCCGAGAAACTCGTCCGCGACAAGACACAACTCAAACGCGACGCCCTTTTCGCGAAGCGCTCGCTGCGCTACATTGACGACGGCGAGGGCCTGCTGCTCTCGGCCGACCAGTTCATCCCCGGAAACACGCCCCGGCTGGAAGGACAGATCGCCATCATCGAGCGCGACGCCCGCGGCCGGGCCCTGCGCCGCATGACCGCCTCCCAGGCTGTCTGGGACGCCCAACGAGGCGGATGGGAACTGGTCGGGGGCTTCGCCATCCGGCCGCAATACGACACCGCCGCCGACGACGAAGCCGGCAGCGCGGCCTGGGCCGGCAGCCCAAGGTCCGAGCCTGTCGCGTTTATCCGCACCAACCTCACACCCCAGGTCCTCTTCGCCCGCCAGGCGGCCGCCTACCCACGCCTGCTGAGCATCGGACAACTCATGAACCTGGCCTACAACGTGTCCATGGACCGGTCGGCCATGCTGCACATCGTTCACAGCCGCTTCGCCGCCATCGCCGTGACCCTGCTGGTGATGGTCCTCGGCCTGCCGTTCTTCCTGGTGCGCGAGCCGGCCGCCGTCACCACAGGCGTGCTCCAGGCCGCGGGCGTCTGCCTCACGGCATGGGGCGTGGGCCTGATCCTGGGCATGTACCCCCTGGCCGCCCTGAACCCCGTGGCGTCAGCCTGGCTGCCCGTGATTCTGCTCATGCCCCTGGCCGCCTTCACCGCCCAGATGGTCCGCACCTGAGCCCCAAGCCGCACCGTCGCTTTACGAACGCTTGACGAGGGTGCGGATCGCTTGCGGCCTGCGATGGTCCATGTGACGGGCGGGCCCGCCCGCATCCGCCGCATACACATCACCCCGCGCAACCACCACGACCGCGCCGTCGCGTTGCCCCAACCGTCCCGGCCATCTATCCTTCATGCCCGCATGAACCGCATCGATCGCATCTTCGCCGACCTCCGCGGCCGGGGCGCCAAGGCCCTGATGCCGTTTCTCACCGCCGGCGATCCCGACGTCGCGACCACCGGCCGGCTGATGGACGCGCTCAATCAAGCGGGCGCGGCCGTCTGCGAGCTGGGCATTCCTTTCTCCGATCCCATCGCCGACGGACCGGTGATCCAGGCTTCGATGAACCACGCCCTCACCGTCGCGCACACCACGCCGCGCGCGGTCCTCGACATGGTCGCCGCCCGCCGCGATCGCCTGAACATGGGTCTGGTGGCCATGGTCAGCTATTCGATCGTCGCCCGGCTCGGCCCGTCGCAGTTCCTGCGCGACTGCCGCCAGGCGGGGATCGACGGCCTGATCGTGCCCGACCTGCCGGTGGACGAGTGCATGCCCCTGCGCGACCACGCGGCCGCCGCGGAACTGAGCTTCAGCCTGCTCATCGCGCCCACCACGCCGATCGAACGCGCACGCCGCATCGCGGCCGCGTGCAGCGGGTTCGTCTACCTGCTGGCCCGCGGCGGGGTCACCGGCGAACGCCGCGACCTGCCGACCGACCTGGTGCAGCGCATCGCCGCCCTGCGCGAAGTGACCGATCTGCCCCTGGCCGTCGGCTTCGGCGTGTCCACCGCCCAGCAGGTGCGACAGGTGACGGCCGCGGCCGACGCGGCGATCGTCGGCTCAGCCTTTATGGCCCGCATCGCC
>CAZUUQ010000032.1:24153-30025 GCA_964622625.1 uncultured Phycisphaeraceae bacterium
CTGGGCGCTTTATGGGCCGGCGGCTTTATGTTGCTCGGCCTGCTATTGTGGAGCATGCCGCCGGGGCTGCGCGAGCTGGCGCAGCTCGTGCCCGACGGCCTGCGGTACAGCACGGCCCTGTTGGCCGTGGCCGGGGCGCAGTTTATCTTCATGGTCCTCGTGGCCGACGAAGTCTGCCCCCGCGCACCGCTGCTGATGAAGGCCGCGTGCAAGCTTGCCGCCGCCGCCGTCACCTGGGCCGCGTTGTTATGGACGCTCAGCCAGGTTTTTGCAGCGATCAAACGCTGATATGGCCGATCCTGTTTCAATCGGCGCCAACCTGATGATTCGTCTCCGGGGCACCGCCCCGCACCACTGGAGGTCGTCGCGCATGGCCACGCAGGCCCCTTTCTCCCATCGCGTTGCATTCGTCGCGCCATTGGCGTGGGCATTGACTCTGAGCCTGGCCGCGGCCGGCGCGGCGTTCGCCCAGTCACCCGCGCGCAGCGCCGCCATCCGCCCCGAGCCCCCCGTCCTCACCGCCGAGTCGCTGGTCGTCGACCAACTGGTGATTCTGACGCGGCAGACCATCCTCGGCGACACACTGAGCGTCGCCCAGCTAGAAGCCGCGCGCGAACTGCTGGACCTGGCGATGGAACTGGATGCTGACAACGCGGAGCTGTGGCGGCTGTGGATCGAATGGAGCCGCCTGGCCGGCAACGATGCCGCCATGCGCCGCGGCTTCGATGCCTACACCCGACTGCGACCCGAAGACGACCGCGCCGCCCTCAGCCTCATTCGGCTTCAGATTCTGGAACTGCAGACCGTCGAGGAGCGCATCGAACTGCTGGAAAAGCTCATGGTCCACGGTCAGGACCGCCTGGGGCCGGCCCTGCGCTCCCGCCTGGCGTCCATGGCCGCCCAATTGGCCTTCGATCTCGGCGACGATGATGCGCTGTCACGCTATCTGCCCATGGCCCTGAGCCTCGACGCGACCAACGCCCAGGCGGCCGACCTGTTGCTGACCTTCGTGCAGAGCCGCGACCCCGGTGACGCGCAGCTCGGCCGGGCTCTGCTGACCAACATCCAGGCCGCGCCGATGCTATGGACCTACCGCGCCGCCCTGGGCACGCTGCTGCTTCAGGGCCACGCCTTCAGCCAGGCCGCCCGCCAGTTCGAGATCGCCCAGCGCCTCGCCGGAGCCGCGCTCGATGACGACACCTACTGGCAGTGGGCCGTGGCTCTGGGCTGGAGCGGCGACCCGGCCGCGGCCGTCGCCCTGCTCGATGACCTCGAACAACACCGCGCCGCCGCCGCGACCGATTCACCGCAACCGGACCAGGCCACGCCCCCGCAACCCACGGACGCCGCCGAATCCACTGAACCAGCCGAAGCCGAACCCGAAGTCGACACCGTGGCCGACCCCGCCGCGCCCGTGCCTGCCGCCGAATCCGTCGACGGCGCGCTGTCGCACCGGATGGAACTGCTGCGGCTCGTGCTGCTGAACCTCGACAATCGACAGACGCGGATCCGCACACTGGCCAACCGCGTGCGGGCCCGGCTCGAACCGTCGGCCGTTCAAGGCGACCGCGAGGCCATCTGGCAACTCGGCCTGTACCTGGCCATGGCCGGCGTGGACCTGGGTTACGTCGGCGAGCTGGCCGACCGCCTGCCCGAGGAAGACGATTCCCTGCGCCAGACACTGCTGGGCTGGCGATCCCTGAAATCCGGTCAGCCGCAGGAGGCCGCGGCGTTGTTCGAGACGGCGCTCGGACAGTCGCCGCAACTGGCCGCGGCCGACCTGGGCCTGGCCCTGGCGCAGCATGACGCCGCCCTGGGCGACGAGCGCCTGCGCCGACTGGTGGAGCAGGCGGCCATGCCCGGTGACACGGAACTGCTGGCGGCTTCCCGCCTGGCGGCCCGACCGGCGAACGTGATGCCCCTGACCCCGGCCGGACAGCGCCTGCTCCGCGGGTTCGAAGCCCTGCCCGTGCAGATCCATGATCCGAGGCCCGACCAGGAGCGCTGGGCGTTCGTACAGATGAGCACCGACGATACCGTATTCGCCTACCTCGAGCCGATTCCCGTCACCGTCACCTTGCAGAACATCTCACGCATACCGTTATCGCTGCAGCCCGGCGGCACGGTGCCCACGGCCATGATGGTCCAGATCGCCACGCGCGTGGGCGGTTCGGCCGTCGCGCAGTTCGGCGACCTGGTCGTCGACCTGGGCCGCCGCATCCGCCTGGAGCCGAACGAAACCGTCACCGTGCAGGCCCGGCTCGACTGGTCGCAGCTCGGCGAACTGCTGGCCGGCACGCCGACCCAGACGGTCAACATCGATGCGGTCGGCCTGCTGGATCTGCGGGCCGCGCCGGGCGGCATTGTCCAGGGGCCTTTCGGCACACGCGCCATGGTGCGCCTCCTCGCGCGCCGCGGCGGCAACCTGAGCGAGATCAACATTGAAGCCTGGCTGCGCGCTCTGGACGATCACGACGCCGCCGAGCAACTGCGCGCCCTGGCCCGGCTGACGCATGTCGCCGGCGTCCTCGGCAAGCAGGAAAATCTCGAGGAGCCGTTCGTCACCCTGCATCAGCGGATGATCGCCGCCGTCAACGAACGCTACCCGCGGCTCGACCGACTCGCCCAGGCGATGGTGCTGCGCTTTCTACCCCACCAGGAAGAGAACGCGGCCCGACCTTTTGAAGCCATCCACGGACTGGCCCAGCGCAGCGAGGATCCGCTGGTCCGGATCATGTACCTGGCGGCCAACATGTCCGAGGCCGACGACCCCGCTTTGGGCGCGGCCATGCGCAGCCCCGTCGAGCCGGTCGCCCGCTTCGCCGAAGCCTGGGCCGATGTCCTGTTCCAGCGCCGGCAGGAGGCCGATCGCCGCGAAGCCCAGCGCCGCGAGGCTGAAGCCGCTGCCCAGCAGGCACCCAAATGAGCCAGACGCCGCCATCCTGGCCCGCCCGTACCGCCCCCTACCGGAATCGCCGGCAAGGCCCGTCTGCGGTTATCAGACGGGCGCACGCTTGACAGGACGTCCACGTCCCAATATTCTTTCTGAGACTCGTTCGCAATACTTCCGCTTTGCTGGCCCCCGCATGCGCCAAGGCAGGCGACCCCATGGAAACCGACACGTCATTCCTCGCTGACCAGCAGCCGGTCGCGCCGCCGCCGGCGGCCACGGTCCCTCTGACCGACCTGCCCGCGGGGCGGTGCGGCTGGGTCGTCGATGTCGAGGCGGCCGGCGAGGACACCGAAAGGCTCAAGGTCATGGGCGTCTGCTCAGGCCGCAAGGTGCGGCTCGTGCGGCGGGGCGATCCGATGATCCTGTGCGTGTGGGGCACGCGCGTGGGTGTGTCCCGGCGTCTGGCGCAGCAGGTGTACGTCCAACCCTGCCAGGGGCCGACCCACAACCCCGCGTGCCGGCATCCGCAGAGCCATGTCGCGCCCCATTCGACTGAACCGGGCAGGCCGGGCCTGGGCGAGGAGACGCTCAACTGATGACGCGCGCCCAGCCACTGGATGTGTTGTCGCAGCCGCCGCGCTCGACCTCGGGCCGCTCCGCCCATGCCGCTGTCGCCCTCATCGGCAACCCCAACGCCGGCAAGACCACGATCTTCAATCAGTTCACCGGCCTGCGGGCCAAGACCGCCAACTTCCCCGGCACCACCATCGAACGCCGCAGCGGCACGATCCACCTGGGCGGACAGCGCCTGGAACTGATCGACCTGCCGGGACTCTACGGCCTGAGCGCCACCACGGCCGAGGAACGCATCGCCCGCGACGTGCTGCTGGGCGAAGTGGCCGACCACGCCGGGCCGAAAGCCGCCATCGTCATCGTCGATGCCACCAATCTTGAGCGCAACCTCTACCTGGCCAGCCAGGTCATCGAACTGGGCGTGCGCTGCGTGATCGCACTGAACATGATCGACCTGGCCCGGCGCAAGGGCCTGGTGATAGACACAGCCGCCCTGTCGCGCGAGCTGGGCGCGCCGGTCGTGCCGGTGTGCGGGCGCAGCGGCGAGGGGATGGCCGCGCTCAAGGCCGAACTCGCCGCCGCGATCGCCGACCAGGCCGTGCCGCAAATCCCCGACGCCATCCGCGCGTGCGGTTGCTGCTCGGGCTGCGTCCACGGCGGGCGATTCGACTGGGCGGAGCAGGTCCGCCAGCGCTGCGCCGTCGGCGATTCCGAAGGGGCGGACGCCACGACCGAGCGCATCGACCGCGTGCTGACACATCCGGTCGTCGGCGTGATCGCGTTCTTCGCCGTCATGGCCGGCGTGTTCCTGACGATCTTCTGGCTGGCGGCCTATCCGATGGGCTGGATCGACACGCTCTTCGCCCAGGCCCAGATCCAGATTGCCGGCATCGTGCCCGAAGGCGACCTGCGCAACCTGCTGGTCGAGGGCGTGATCGGCGGCGTCGGCGGCATGCTCGTCTTCCTGCCGCAGATCTGCATTCTTTTCTTCTTCCTCTCGCTGCTTGAGGACACCGGCTACCTGGCGCGGGCCGCGTTCGTCATGGACCGGCTCATGCGCCGCGTCGGCCTGCCGGGCAAGGCCTTTGTCCCCATGCTTTCAGCCCACGCCTGCGCCATCCCCGCCATCATGTCCACCCGCGTGATCGAGGACCGCCGCGACCGACTCGTGACCATCCTCGTGCTGCCGCTGATGACCTGCTCAGCCCGCATTCCGGTCTATGCGATGGTGACCGCCCTGCTGTTTCCCCATCAGCCGCTGCGGGCGTCGCTGCTGTTCACCGGCGCCTACGCCCTGGGCATCGCGGCGGCGATCGGCGTGGCCTTTGCATTCAAACGCACGATCCTGCCCGGCGAGCCGAGGCCGCTCGTGCTCGAACTGCCGACCTACAAATTGCCGCGGCTGCGCAACGCCCTCTTCACCATGTATGAACGGGCGATGGTCTTCGTGAAGAACGCCGGCAGCATCATCCTGGTGATCTCGGTGGTGCTGTGGGTGCTGGCGACGTATCCCAAGAGCGATCCGCCGGCCGAGTCGCTGGCGATGCAGCGGCAGGCGGCCGCGATGCAGGCCGCGGGCCGGACCGACGCCGCGTCCGAACTGGCCGCCGCGGCCGCGACGCTGGAAAGCCGTCACGCCCTGGCGAACTCCATCGCCGGCCGGATGGGCCGCTTCATCGAGCCGGCCATTCGCCCGCTGGGCTTCGACTGGCAGATCGGCGTGGGCGTGATCAGCTCGCTGGCCGCCCGCGAGGTGATCGTCTCGACGCTGGCGATCATCTACGGCGTGGGGGCCGACGCGGCCGAGGAGGAGCCCCAGAGCCTGTACGACTCGCTGCGGGCCTCCACGCGCGGCGACGGCTCGCCCGTGTTCACCACGGCCACGTGCGTGAGCCTGCTGGTGTTCTACGTGCTGGCGATGCAGTGCCTGCCCACGCAGGCGGTGACCAAGCGCGAGACCAACAGTTGGCGCTGGCCGATCTTCCAGTTCGCCTACATGACGGTGCTGGCGTACACGGCCGCGCTGATCGCGTACCAGATTGTCCTGCACCTGCCCGGCGGGACCAGCGGCATGGCCGGGTGACGGCATACAATGTCGTGCGTGATCCATGCACTGGGGTGACGGCGCATGTCTGAGCAGAATCATCCCGACGACCATGTGCCGCTCGATGAAGCGTGGGCCGACGTGCCGGCCGACGACACGATCGCCGATGATGCCGTGCCGCTGTGCCCCAACTGCCTGGCGGCCAACGACCCGGCCAACCACTTCTGCGAGCAGTGCGGCGCGCCGCTGACCAGCCATGCGGCCATCGATCCGCTGGGACAGGTGTATGCCCAGGGGCACATCTATCGCAAGATGCTCAGCGGGCGGCCGATGTCGCGATTCGTGCTCGCCGGCGTGTGGGC
>CAZUUQ010000033.1:0-29729 GCA_964622625.1 uncultured Phycisphaeraceae bacterium
TTCCCCGACATCTGGGGTGCCCATGTCGGCGACTACACGGGCGACAATCAGGTGAACACTGAAGATATCAATCCCTTCATCGATGATCTCACATCGACGGAGGATAATGAGGATCCTGGCGAATCGCTGATGGGCGGCGGGTCTTCGTTCGCGTACTCGGCGATCGCCAGCTACATCCACCGCATGGTGGCCGCGATCGAAGCGGGGCACGTGGACGTACTGGCACTGCTGGTAAGCGGTGACCCATTCGCCTCCGGGGCAATGGATGCGTTCGACGCTGATGCGGAACTGCCCACGGCTGCGGACCTGCTTATCGCCTGACGCTCCTTTCAATTTGCACGGCCTTCTCTTGCCCGCGGGTGCTCTGGTGCCGCGGGCTTTTTGCATGGCCATATGCCATCCCTCAAAGAGGACTGGAGGAGCGGACTGGAGCAGCCGCCTACCCTTCACCCGAAGTCTTCATTACCATGTGGGCCTGACGTCGTCCATCTCACCGCTGGAGACCCGTCCATGCGTGCCAAGCCCAGCACGTCCGCCAAACGCGCCGCCCTGCCGAAGACCGTGCAGCTCATCGCCAGCGGGGATCTGCGTCTCTCGGCCAACCAGGTCTGCTGGCCGGCGCAGCGCGAGATGGAGCGGCAGCTCACGCGGGCCGTCGAAGGGCATGGACACGAAATCCGACGCGCCCACGAATATGACCGCGCTCTCAAGCACGGGTTCATCGGCTCGCAGCGCCAGGGCATCGAAGTCTTCCGCACCATCGACCCCGACGCCCCACTCATCGTCGCCGAGGCGGTGTGGCAATATTCGCATCACGTGCTGGCCGGCCTGACGACGCACCGCGGGCCGATCCTGACTGTCGCCAACTGGTCCGGACAGTGGCCGGGCCTCGTGGGCCTGCTGAACCTCAACGGCTCGCTGACCAAAGCCGGCGTCGCCTACTCCACATTGTGGAGCGAAAACTTCAGTGCCGATCCTTATTTCAATGCCAAGCTCGCCCAGTGGCTGACCACGGGCCGGTGCACGCACAAGCTCGACCACGTGATCCCGTTCAAGAACGTCCGCCTGCCCGCGAAACTGCGCCACACCGCCGAGGGCCTCGCGGCTGAGCTGCAACGCGGCAAGGCCATCATGGGCGTGTTTGACGAAGGCTGCATGGGCATGTTCAACGCGATTATCCCCGATCACCTGCTCAACCCCACGGGCGTGTTCAAGGAGCGGCTGAGCCAGTCGGCCCTGTACTACGAAACCACCCAGGTGACCGAGGACGAAGGCCGCGCGGTCTATCGGTGGCTGCAGGACAAGGGCATGACTTTCCACCTGGGCGGCGACGAAGAGACGGAGCTGACCGAGGCGCAGGTGCTCACGCAGTGCAGGATGTACATCGCAGCCTTGCGGATCGCCGACGACTTCGGCTGCGACGCCATCGGCATCCAGTACCAGCAGGGCCTCAAGGATCTGCTCCCGGCCAGCGATCTCGTGGAAGGCATGCTCAACAACACGCAGCGCCCGCCGGTCAAGAGCCGTGACGGCAGGCGTGTGCTCTACCCGGGCATGGCCGTGCCCCACTTCAACGAGGTCGATGAGTGTGCCGGCCTCGACGCGTTGATGACCCACCGCGTGCACGCCGCCCTGGGCGAGCCGGTCGAGACCACCCTGCACGACCTGCGCTGGGGCGACGTCGACCAGTCAGGCACGGTGGATGACTATGTGTGGGTTTTCCTGATCAGCGGCTCAGCCCCGCCGGCTCACTTCATCGGCGGGTGGAAAGGGACTGACTCGCTGCGTCAGCCACCGATGTATTTCCGCCTCGGCGGGGGCACACTCCGCGGCATCAGCAAGCCCGGCGAGATTGTCTGGAGCCGCGTCTACATCGAAGCCGGCAAGCTGTGCATGGATCTGGGCCGGGCAAAGGTCGTCAGGCTGCCCGAGGTCGAGACCCAGCGCCGCTGGCAGGCGACCACACCGCAGTGGCCGATCATGCACGCGGTGACGTATGGCGTGTCGCGCGACCAGATGATGGCCAAACACAAGGCCAACCATCTCCAGGTCGTCTACGCGAAGGACACCACCGGCGCCGACGCGGCCATGCTCACCAAGGCTGCGATGGCCGACGCGCTGGGCCTCAAAGTCCATCTTTGCGGCACCGACAAGGCCGGTAAACCATGGAGCTGACCGCCCGGGAAGATGCCAACGTACTTACCGGGAACACTGAGAGACATTCGAGTCACAACCCCATGCTTGATTGCACCGATGGCTGAGACCTGCGGCATGGATTGCGTGAGGTGCGGGGGTGGGACATAATCGCGGGGTTGACCAAATGTGTCTTGCGGATCGCGGGCGGAGCTTGTGCCGGGTAAGCCAGGGATGATTCACCGGATGCTGCGTTTTGCCGTCTACGACGATGGACGCCCGGCCCGCGATATGGCGCTGCGCAATGCGTACCTGATGGGCCCGGACGGCAACGCCATCTGGGGAGAGATCGGCTTCGAGGACGGGTGCATCGTCTGCCGCAAGCGCGAGCCGGGGGTAGCGGCGTTGTGCCTGCTGCGGCCAGCGGGCGACTGCGGGGAACTGACCCTTCAGACCTGCGTGCTGCCGGAGCGCGATGAGCCGTACCTGCTGAACCTGGAGCTGGCGCGGCATCGGCTGATGCTGTTGTACGTGAAGCTCGAAGACTGGGGCATGTTCGAGCTGTCGACCGAGCACCCGGTGCTGGAGCGTCTGGAACTGGCGCGGCGGCTGTTTCTGGCGGCGCTGTGCGCGGCCCGCAGCAAGCCGGCGGAGGCTGATCGCCTCGCGGCCGACGCCCTGGTGGCCGCGCTGGATGGGACCGAGGAACTGGCGCTGTCACACTCGGAGGTGCTGCTGGCGCGGCGGCGGGGCAACGGGACGCTGCCGGCGCGGCCGATCGGCTGCGGCGTGAGCCTGGATCAGACCAACGAGCGGGTGCGCGGCGGGGTGGCGGCGAACTTTGACTACGTCTGGCTGCCGACGGCCTGGCGGGAGCTGGCGCCGCAGGAAGGCGAGTACCGCTGGGGGCCGCTGGACGCCTGGATGGAGTGGGCGACGCACAACCGCCTGCCGGTGGTGGCCGGCCCGGTGCTCAACTTCCATCCCAGTTCGCTGCCGGACTGGATCTACATCTGGGAGGATCAGTACGAGCAGCTTCGCGACGTGCTTTACGAGCACATTGAGCGGGTGGTGAGCCGGTACCGCGGAGCGGTCGCGACGTGGACGGTGGTCAGCGGGCTGCACGTCAACAGCCACCTGTCATTCACATTCGACCAGCTTCTGGACCTGACACGGATGGCGACGATGCTGGTCAAGAAGCTGGCCCCAACGTCGACCGTGCTGGTGGAGCTGCGTCAGCCGTTCGGCGAGTACTACAGCCGCAACCCGCGTTCGATTCCGCCGATGATGTACGTCGATCTGTTGCTGCAGAGCGCGGTGCAGGTCGACGGGCTGTCGGTGAAGCTGCTGATGGGCCAGGCGGTGGACGGGCAATACACACGGGATCTGATGCAGGTCAGCCACCTGCTGGATCAGTTCGCGGGGTTGGGATCGCCGCTGTATCTGACGCTGGCGGCGCCAAGTCATCCGGTGGACGAGGCGATGATCGTTTCGTCCAACACCAGCCAGCCGGTCGATCCGCGTTGCGGGTTCTGGCGCCGGCCGTGGTCGCCGCTGGTGCAGGCGCACTGGATCGAGGCGATGATGCAGGTGGCAATCAGCAAGCCGTTTGTCGAGGCGGTGACGTGGCACGACATCATCGACCATCCGAACATCGAGCTTCCGCTGTCAGGTCTGGTGACCGAGGAGCTTCAGCCGAAGGTGGCGTTCGGCCGCCTGGTGGCGTGGCGCCGCGCGATCAAGGGGCTCCCGCCGCTGACCGCGCCGCCGACCACGGGGGCCGAGGGCACGTCGACGGCATCGGAAAGCAATTGATCACGGTGCTGGCGGCGACGACGGTGCTGCTGGCAGCCACAGGAGCGCTATGGATGGCGCGGCCGCAGATGCGCGGGCAAGTCGTAGCGATCAACGCATCGCGGCTCATCGACCTGAATGACGCGAGCGCCGCCGACCTGGGATTGCTGCCGGGCATCGGCCCGACGCTGGGCCAGCGGATCATTGAGTATCGCGGCATGCATGGCCCATTCGGCTCGGTGGATGACCTGGTGAGGGTACCGGGCATCGGAGCGGTCACGCTTGACGCCGTGCGGCCGTACGTCCGGGCGGGAGACGTGTCAGATGATGTGGCGGGAGTCGGCGGCTTCGGGGGTGGGCCGGGCGAGCGGTGATCCGGCCCTGAAGGGCTCGGCTTGGGGGAGGATGACGATTGAGGGAGTGGGGTGGACGCCGTCTTCGTGCGGCGGCACGATGTTCCGAGCGGCCGGAGCGGGGAACGGATGGGCGTCGGCAGGAGCGAGGCCGACGCGGGGTCCGACGGTCAGCGCGCCGGCGAAGGTCGAACCGGGCGTCGCCTCAAAAGACCGTGCGGCGACGCGGGCATGGGTGCGCGATCCACAAGTGAGCTGCACCGGGCCGTAGACCAGCAGCTTGCCGTGGAAGCTCCCTGCGTTGTGGAACTGGCCGCAGGTGACTTCGCCATTCATTTCGCAGTCGGGCGCGATGGTGACCTGGCCCATGGTCTTGAGCCGGCCGTCGGTGGAGCGGTCGAAGACGAAATCGTCGAGCTGGATGGGCTGGGTGCAGTGCGGGCAGCGCAGGCTCATGGCCTTGGCGCTGACGTCGGTCTTGCGTCCGCAAGCCGGACAGGTGACTTGCCGCACGGCCCGGGGCCTGGGCTTTCGCCGGTAAAGCGCGCTGAGTGCGGGCTTGAGAGGGCTCACGTCACATCAAGCCGGGATTCCGGGGTGCCGGCGCTCCGGGGACGGGGTGTTCAGGTCAGGTCGTTTCAGGAGGCTTTGGCCTGGTTTGCCGCGCCGCCTGCAGTCAACCGGCCGCCGGTCGTCAATGGGCGGGGACGGCGACGCTTGAGGATCGCGTCGATGGAGTTGCTGACGGTACTGACCGGACGGGCCGCGTCGGCCTCGTCCTGATCGGCGTCGTCGGCCGCGTCATCCGACTGAAGGGCCAGGCTGGCGGCG
Source organism: uncultured Phycisphaeraceae bacterium (assembly GCA_964622625.1). GTDB lineage: Bacteria > Planctomycetota > Phycisphaerae > Phycisphaerales > Phycisphaeraceae > CAZCWM01. Next base: position 5,112 of record CAZUUQ010000033.1, read on the forward strand.
CTCGCCTCGGCGGGTGTCTCGGCCTCGCCGGCGCGGGCGATGAGTTCCTCGGCCGCGGCAATGGCGTGCGAGCCGACGCAGACGTTGCCCTGGAAGACCGCGCCATCGACGATGTTCAGATGCGTGGTGAAAAGCTGGCCCGTCAGCGAAGCGCCGGCCAGCAGTTCGATGCCCTGCTCGGCCACGACGTCGGCCTCGACGTTGCCGGCCACGCGGACAGCCCCGGCGATGACCGTGCCGCTGACGTGGGCCGAGTCGGTCAGCTCCAGGATGCCACGGACGCGCAGCGTGCCCTTGAACTGGCCCATGATGACGGCGTCATTGTCGAGAGCCAGTTCGCCGGTGATGCGGCAGTCGGCTCCGAGAACGGTCTTGTGCTGGGTCTTGTCGCTCATGCCCCCAACTCCTTGTGTGCCGACGCGGCGGCTTCGGGGTGCGGTTGTCAGGTGGTTATGCCATCGGACGCATGGGGCAAGATCGGCCAAAGATCGCGGCGATCCGCAACGGCGGCGGGTCGGGTGGAGTTCTCGGACGTTCCGGGATGGGGAGGGGGCGTCGGGACGCTCATTGAGCGGCGGCGCTTGCACCACGCTTCTTCATATCCCCGACCCCACCTCCCGACTCCCGAGCTACGACCCTCCCGCCCATCACCCCACGTCGATCAGACCCAGGGTTTCACCGTATTGCTTCATCAGGGGTTGGCGCAGAGCGTTCCAGGGCGGGTCGTGGAGCGTGGGATCAATGTCGACGATGGCCTGGGCTTCGCGGCGGGCCAAGGCCAGCAGGTCCATGTCGGCGGGGATGCGGGCGACGCGCAGGGGCGGGGCGCCGTGCTGGCGCGTGCCGAAAAATTCGCCGATACCGCGGATGGCCAGGTCGGCTTCGGCGATCTGGAAGCCGTCGGTGGTGGCGGCGATGGCGGTCAGACGCTGGGCGGCATCGTCGGTCCTGGGCTCGGCCAGCAGAATGCAGACGTTGTCGCGCCCATGCGTGCCGCGGCCGACGCGCCCGCGAAGCTGGTGAAGCTGGGCCAGTCCGAACCGCTCGGCATGCTCGATGACCATGATCGAGGCGTTGGGGACATCGACGCCGACCTCGATGACCGTGGTGGCCACAAGCACGTGGATCTCACCGCGGCGGAAGCGGTCCATGATCGCCTCGCGGGTCTTGCGTTTGAGCCGGCCGTGCACAGCCGCGACGCGGAAGCCGGCACAGTAACGCTCTTGGAGCAGATGGGCGTGCTCACGGACGTTCTTGAGCTGCGAAGCGGTTTCGTGACCGGCGGCGTCGAGGCCGGATGCATCGATGGCGGGAACGACGACGTAAGCCTGATCGCCTGCGGACAGACGCTGAGCCACGCGCCGGTAGACGGCTTCGGCTTTGTCGGGAGGAAGCACATGCGTGGCCACGGGCGTGCGGCCGGGCGGAAGCTGGTCGATGGTGCTCACGTCCAGGTCGCCGAAGACGGTGAGGCTCAGCGTGCGCGGGATGGGTGTGGCGGTCATGACCAGCGAGTGTGGTACGCGGGGTTTCTTCATCGCGATGGTGTCGCCCTCCATCTCACCCCGCTGCCGCAGCGTTGCCCGCTGCATGACGCCGAAGCGGTGCTGCTCATCCACGACGACAAGGGCCAGATCTTTGAACTTCAACTTGTCGGTCAGCAGCGCCTGCGTGCCGACGACAAGATCGACTTCACCGCGTTCGATGCGGCGGCGCTGGGCCTTTCGCGGGTCGGAGCCCGCCGCGCCCTGGCCGGCGGTCATCAGTTCAAGGCGGACGTTCGAACCCGCGAGCATTGCGGCGATGGAGGCGTAATGCTGCTCGGCCAGAAGTTCGGTCGGGGCCATCAGCGCGCCTTGGCGGCGGTCGGCGACGGCCAGCAGCAAGGCGTAGAGAGCAACGACGGTTTTGCCTGATCCGACGTCGCCCTGCAACAGGCGGTTCATGGGCCGATCGCGCTGCAGGTCCGCGGCGATCTCAGTGACGACGCGCTCCTGGGCGGCAGTCAGCGGGAACGGAAAGCGGGCGCGGATGTGCTGGTCGATGGCGGTGGTGAAGCGCAGCGGCGTGGCGGCAAGCTGGGTCTGGGTGAAGCGGCGCTTCATGGCGATGCCCAGTTGCAGCAACAGCAGTTCGTTGAAGGCCAGTCGGCGGCGGCCGGCGGGCGGCTGGTCCTCATCCGTCGGCCGATGGAGCATGCGGTAGGCCTCAGCCAGCGGCGGCAGGGCCAGACGCTCGCGCATGTCGGCCGGCAGGGGATCGGTCAGCAGCGGCAGGGCGAGATCAAGGGCCGTATCGATCACGCGATCGATCAGCGGGCTGGGGAGGTCTTCGGTGGCGGGATAGATCGGACGGAGACGCTGGTTGCGTAACGGGGCGGCGCCCTGATCGTCGAGACGCTGCCAGCGCGGGTTGATCATCTGGGGCTGACCGCTGTAGCTGCCGACCTTGCCATGCACGTGGACGGTCATGCCCGGATGGATATTGTCGCGCAGATAAAGGGCATTGAACCAGGTCAGCAGCATTTTGCGCGAGCCATCGTCAAGTGTCGCCTCGAAACGCGCCTTGCCGCGCTTGCCGTAACCCGGGACGCAGCGCGTCGCGACGATCACGCCGCGAGTCGTCCCGATTGCGTCGGGGATCAGATCGCCCACATTGCTCTCGGCCGCTTCCCAGACGTAGCGGGACGGCACGTGCCGCAGCAGCTCGCCCACGGTCTCGATGCCCAGCCGCTTCCACGCCGCGGCCGCGCGGCGAGGACCGATCCACGAAAGCTGCGTCAGCGGCCCGCCCAGGCGCAGCGGCTGACTCCTGGCGGGTGACGGACTCGTGGCGGGATCAGACATCACCTTCATGGTATCGACGCGCTGCGGCAGACTGGCGGCTGTGCCGGTGTTGCATTTGCCCGGCCGATCGTGAACATGATGCCCGCCGCGGATGCCTTTTTCGTGCCGGATGGAGTGCCTCATGAATCTTCAGGCCGTTGCTTCCCCGCCCACTGATCGCGAGCGGATCCCCACCCGCGTGTTTCCCCATGCCCGCGACGCCTCCAAAGCCGTGGCCGCGGAGATCGCCCAACTCATTCGTGAGCGGGCGGCCGCGGGCAAGTGCTGCGTGCTCGGGCTGGCCACCGGCTCGACGCCGACAGGCGTCTACGACGAACTGGTCCGCCTGCACCGCGAAGGGGGATTGTCATTCGCCAATGTCGTGACGTTCAACCTCGACGAATACTTCCCGATGCCCAAGGACGGGTTGCAGAGCTACCACCGGTTCATGCACGAGTACCTCTTCGACCTGGTGGACATCGACCCCGCCAACGTGCATATCCCCGACGGCACGGTGCCGGTGGAGCGCGTGACGGAGCACTGTGCCGAATATGAGCGGCAGATCGAGGCGGCCGGCGGCATCGACCTGCAGATTCTGGGCATTGGGCGCACAGGCCACATCGGTTTCAACGAACCTGGCTCGTCGCGCGGCAGCCGCACGCGGCTGATCACGCTCGACAAGGTGACGCGCATCGACGCGGCCAGCGACTTTTTCGGCCAGGAGAACGTACCGCGGCGCGCGATTACCATGGGCGTGGGCACCATTCTGTCGGCGCGGCGCGTCATCATCATGGGCTTCGGCGAGCACAAGGCGCCGACCATCGGCCGGGCCATCGAGGGGGCCATCACGCCCACCATCGCCGCCAGCTTCCTCCAGGAGCATCCCAACGCCCAGTTCATTCTCGACGAGGCCGCGGCTTCGGAACTGACGCGCTACAAGAGCCCCTGGGTGCTCGGGCCGGTCGAGTGGAACGACAAGGTCATCCGCCAAGCCGTAATCTGGCTGGCGCAGAAACTCGAAAAGCCTATTTTGAAGCTGACCGCGGAGGACTACAACGAGCACGACTTGCAGGATTTTCTGGCCGAACGCGGGCCTGCGTATGACATCAACATCTCGGTGTTCCGCGCGCTGCAGCAGACGATCACCGGCTGGCCGGGGGGCAAGCCGGCGGCGGCGCGGCGGACGAATGATCCCCCCACGCACCTGCCGGAGATCTTCCCCAAGCGCGTGCTCGTCTTTTCACCGCACCCGGACGACGACGTGATCTCGATGGGCGGCACGCTCATCCGCCTGGCGGATCACGGCCACGAGGTCCATGTGGCATACCAGACTTCGGGCAACATCGCGGTATTCGACGAGGATGCGATCCGCTTTGCCGACTTCGCCACCGAGTTCAGCCGACTGTTTCACATCGACGCGCCGAACGTGGCGGAGATCGAGGACCACATCGAGCAGTTCCTGCACAACAAGCAGCCGGGGCAGGTCGACAGCGACGAGGTGCAGAAGATCAAGGCCCTGATCCGCCGCGGCGAGGCCCGGGCGGCGGGGCGATACTGCGGCGTACCGACCGGGAATCTGCACTTTCTGGACATGCCGTTCTACGAGACCGGCCGCGTGCGCAAGAAGCCGCTGTCGGGCCAGGACGTGAGGATCATCGTGGACCTGCTTCGCCGCATCGAGCCGCATCAGGTCTACGCGGCCGGCGATCTGTCGGACCCGCACGGCACGCACCGCACGTGTCTGACGGCGATCTTCCGGGCCTTTGATCAGGTGCGGGCCGACGCGTGGGTCAGGCAATGTGAGGTGTGGCTGTACCGCGGGGCGTGGCAGGAGTGGGAGCCACAGGCCATCGAAATGGCCGTGCCCCTCTCCCCCGAAGAGCTGCTGCGCAAGCGCACCGCCATCTTCAAGCACGAGTCGCAGAAGGACAAGGCCCTGTTTCCCGGCATCGACGAACGCGAGTTCTGGCAACGGGCCGAGGACCGCAACCGTCAGACGGCCCGACTTTACGACAAGCTTGGTCTGGCTGAATATGAGGCGATTGAAGGGTTTGTCCGCTGGAACTTTGACGCGAACTGGGCTTAGCCTGCGACACATCGGAGCTGCGACAATGCGAAAACAAGTCCCCGCGCAACTGGGCGTGTGCAGTTGGTCGCTGCATCCGAAGAATCCGGCCGACCTGGCGCAGCAGGTGATGCAGATCGGTCTGCGGCAGGTGCAACTGGTGCTCAATCCCGTCAGCGGTGAGCCGCATGTGTGGGGCGACGCGGCCGCGGTGCTCGAGCAGCACGGCATCAGGGTGCCATCGGGCATGTTCTACTGCGTCGGGGAAGATTATTCGACACTGGAGTCGATCCGTCGCACGGGCGGAGTGGTCCGCGACGAGACCTGGCCGCAGAACGAAGCCATCGCCCGCAAGGCCGCGGCTGTAGCGGCGAAAATCGGCTTGACGATGGTTTCAACGCACGCCGGCTTCCTGCCCGAGGACGAGTCCGACCCGTGTTTCGACAAGCTCGTGACGCGCATTGCCGCGCTGGCAGGCATCCTGGGCGAGTATGGTCAGACGCTGCTGTTCGAGACCGGGCAGGAGGATGCCGACACGTTGCTGCGCTTTCTGGACGCGCTGCGTGAGACCGGGGCGGCGAACACCGGAGTGAACTTCGATCCAGCCAACATGATCCTTTACGGCAAGGGCGAGCCGGTGGCGGCGCTGCGCAAGCTCGTGCGGCACGTGCGGCAGGTGCACGGCAAGGACGCGGTGGCGACGCAGCAGCCGGGCACATGGGGCAGCGAAGTGCCCGTGGGCAGCGGCCAGGTCGACTGGCCCGCCTTCATGAGGGTGCTCGCGGAGGCGGACTTCAGCGGTCCGATCATGATTGAGCGCGAAGCCGGCGAGCAGCGGATCGCCGACATCCGCGGGGCCGTGGCGGTACTGAGCAAGGCGATGGGGTAAACAGGCTCTGCTGCTCACCAAGCACGTCAGCAAGGGGCGCCAGCAGGGGCCTCGACGAAGTCGTGAAATATCCACACGTCCACCGGTCGAATCCCGCGGCCGGTGGATATAATGCGCAGGGACCGGCGATCATGACAAGTGAAGATCACCTTTGGCCGCGGGGGCTGAGCAAAGCCGAGCGCATTTTGCTCGAACCTATGAGAACCCCGAGGGAGCTGGCAATCGGGCACGAAGGCCAAGCCGCCCACGAGCGGAAGGTCGGGTTGACCCGGCAACGCACCCACCTGCAAGAGGGGTTCGAGCAAAATCTCGGTCAGCCCCGGCGGACCCAAGGTGATCAACACATATGCCGCGGCCCGTCGAGACATCGACGGGCCGCGGCCATTTCCCGCGCATCACGCAATCCCGGGCCGAACGCTCTATAATCGCCGACTTGGTCGTCGCGGCAACCGCCGCATCCCGGACAGCGTTCATGCCTACGCCACCCGATGACACGCATCGCTACGACGCCCTGGCCGACCGGCTGGTCGATAGCTTCTTCGCCGACCCACGGACCCATCACCTCAACTCGACTTTCCTGCCGAATCGCGAACGCGCGATCGAGGCCGTCCAACTTCTGCGCCGTCTTCTTTTCCCTGGATTCTTCGACGAGCAACGACTCACGTCCGCGACCATCGGCCCATGGACGCGCGACCACCTGGGCCGCATCCACCGCCTGCTCTACGAACAGACGCGCCAGGCACTGCGCCACGCAGGCGACTGCGATGTCCGCGGCAACAGCGGCGATGCAGCCCAGCGCGAAGCCTGCGAGCGCTGCGACGAGCAGGCCGCACACATCGTTGATGACTTCCTCCAGCGCCTGCCCGACATCCGACGCACGCTCAGTCTCGACGTGCAGGCCGCTTTCGACGGTGATCCCGCGGCCGTGAGCACTGATGAGGTCATCTTCTGCTATCCCGGCCTGACGGCCGTGTTTGTCTATCGCATCGCCCACGAGTTCTACCGCATGGGCGTACCCCTGCTGGCCCGACTCATGTCCGAATACGCCCACTCGACCACCGGCATCGAGATCCATCCCGGCGCGACCATCGGAGAGTCGTTCTTCATCGACCACGGCGCGGGCGTGGTGATCGGTGAAACCACGCGCATCGGACATCGCGTCAAGATCTACCAGGGCGTGACACTTGGCGCGTTGTCGACCAAGGGCGGACAGGCGTGGCGCGGCCGCAAGCGACATCCGACGATCGAGGACGACGTGACGATCTACGGCGGCGCGATCATTCTCGGCGGCGATACCGTCATAGGCCGCGGGTCGGTCATCGGCGGCTCGGTGTTCCTCACCAGCTCCGTGCCGCCCCACCACACCGTGGGCATGAAGCCGCCCGAGCTTCGCCTCCAGGCCCGCCCGCAGCGGGCGGTGCAGCGAGAAACCTCCAGTCACGGCGACGCATCGTCTCCGGCGTGAAGTCCATGCCGCTCACCGCAAGCTTCGCGCCTTGACGCCTGTCGGCCGACCACCCGAGACATCACCGGCTTGCGGGCTGGCTGACTGCACGCCGTCAGGTCATTCGACGACGGTCAATCGGCCCGTGAGGTCCGAACGCCAGACGGCCTCGATGCCGCCGTCGGTCACGATATGGTCCACTTCATCCAGCCCGCAGACGCGGGTCAGACTCTTGCGGCCGAATTTCGTCGCGTCCATCAGCAGCACGCTCTCGGTGCTCTGCTGGAGCATGACCTGCTCGACCTGGGCCATGGCCATGTTCTGGTTGTAGCAGGCGGCGTCGTGGATGCCGGCGACGGAAAACAGCATGAGGTTGGCGTGCAGGTCCGCCAGGCAGCCGGTGGCGATCGGCCCGACGAGCACGCCGCTGCGCGGGTACATGTTCCCGCCGATCAGCAGCAGCTCGACCTGATCGTCGTCGGCGAAGAGATTCGCGATGGGCAGGCTGTTGGTGACGACCTGCAGCGGGCGGGCGGCGATCTGCTGAGCGGCATAGAAGACCGTCGAACCCCCGTCGAGCAGCACGGTCTGATGCGGCTGCACCAGACCGGCGGCGTACGCGCCGATCGCCTTCTTGGCCGCGACGTTCTCCTGGAGTCGTTCGGCCAGAACGGTCATCGGCCCGTTGCGCAGCGGCGGCGGCTGGCGGTAGATCGCCCCGCCATGGGTCCGCTCTACCAGTCCCTGCTTTTCCAGCGTCTCCAGGTCACGGCGCACAGTCGAGCTGGAGACGTCCAGGCGGCGGGCCAGGTCTTCGAGCTGCGCGGTGCGCTGCTGGCGAAGAATCTCGAGAATACGCTGCTGACGTTCGACAATGAGCATGCGGTCACGAACCTCTCTAAAGCACGCGGTTCCAGCGTTTGAGGTTCCACTGCACCTTCTCAGCCGCCGTCATCGACGCGAAGTCAGGGCGGCCCTTGGCATCAAGCACGTTGGCGCGTTTGTCGGTTGACGCAGCCGCGTCGCGCCCGCCGTCGATCACCACGGTCGTGCGAGCCGCGCCGCCGCCGTAGTTCGTCTGCCGCAACGTCGCCTTCAGATCGTCCTCCAGCGAGCGGTACGGCCGCACGCCCTGCTTCTGCAGCGCCCCGTGGTACGACCGCACCGCCTCGGCCGGGTCGGTGATCTCGCCGTCGGCCAGCCAGCGCAGGTGCTGGATAAAGCTGAGCTGATGCTCGCTGTGGTTGATCATGCGACCATAAAGGGCGGCGCGGGCGCCGTACTTCTTTGCCTCCCAAAGCTGGTGAAAAGCGTCGAACGTCGTGCCGCTCGATCCGCCGAGGATGCCGGGCACCAGGTGTGGGTCGTAGCTGGCCAGAGCCTCCATCGCGGCCGGGCCGTGGTAGGCGATCTTGAGAAATACCGGTCGACCCGCGACCGCCACGCCTGCCAGCGTCCGCGCGATCAGGTCGTTGATGAAGCGGCCCAGGTCGGCGATCGGTGCGGCCGCGGCGTTGGGGTCAAACACTTCCATGAAGTGGCGGAAGCCCTTGCGTTCAGCCTCGATGCGGAACTGCTTGTAGGCTTCGAGCGTCACCAGGTCGCGGTCCAGGTCGTTGTTGAATGTGACGGAGTAGAGGCCCAGGTCGGCGCCGCGGGTGCGTTCGCGCGGCTCGCAGTCGACCTTGCCGCACATGATGTGGTCGATCAAGGCGGTGCGGAACGGGCGGCTCGGGGACTGGCCGTAGACCGCGCCCATCGCGAGGTGGATTTCGCTGGTGTCGTTGGCGCGGGCGGCGGGTGTGACCGACGAACCGTCGAACAGCCGCTCCTGAATCGTCAGCAGGTCACTGGTCGACGCGCTCATGAGCATGATGTCGACCAGTCCCTGCCGCACGTTCTGGCGGATCAGTTCGCGATATTCGGCCAGCGTGCGGAAGCGGCCTTCCTGGGCGTGGTGCTCGGGACTGCGGCCCGGCGCAGCCATGCCGTAGGCCATGTCCGCATCCTTCGCATCGGCGAGTATGAACTCGTCGCACGATGGGTCGGCGTGAATGCGGGCCAGCTTCCTGTCCAGTGACTTTTCAGCCATGGTCAACGCAACTCCTTGTCGGCCAGTTCCTGCTCACCGAGGGCCCGCCGCGACAGGTGGCTCACGTCACCGGCGAGCGTTCGGATCCACCCGCCCTCTCCGTTGCGATCGAGCCGCGACACGCCGGCCATCGGCGTGGGCACCGACTGGTTTTCGCCCAGCAGCGCGCGGGCGAAGTGACTGACCGACGCGCCGTGACCGATGACGAGCAGGTCGCCTTCAAGCCGATGGAGCACCTGCCGCGCCGCCTTGGACACCCGCGCGGCGATGCCCTGCTCATCTTCCGGATACTGAGCGTACAGATCGGACTCATACGTCAGGTCGAGCGTCGGGTATGCAGCCGCCAGTTCCCGGGCAGGCGTCAGTTCCGGTTCCCGGCCGCCGGCAGTGCCTTCGCGCAGGATTTCGCCCACGCCCGGCTCGAGTTTGACCGTCAGTCCCAGGTGCTGGGCGATGATGTGGGCCATCTGCACGGTGCGCAGGTACGGGGAAGCCACGACGTGGGCGATACCCTGACCCGCCAGCCGCTCGGCCGTCTCCCGGGCCTGCACCAGGCCGTGCGGCGACAGCGGCGGATCATATGGCCGAGCCGCATGGGATAGCCATTGCGGGTCGTGCTGATCCATTCGCTCCGCATGGCGGCATAGCCAGACGCGACGGGTTGCCATCATGCCCCCTCCCACTGTCGCGTGAAAACCATCGGCTCGATGGCCGGCTCCATGCCCACCGTCAGCGCGTTGACGCCGCCGTCGCGACCCGTCTGGAACTGGAGCATGGTCGCCCGGCCGGTCGCCCTTTCGCGCCACTCGAAGAAGTCGTAGTGGAAGTGCCGCAGCACGTCCGGGCCGTCGTGATAGACGGCGGTCAGCGACTTGCCGCGGCGGGCGATTTCAATCGTCCCGTAGCCGGGGTGGGTGAAGCGTCCGACGTAGGCGGGCAGGGCGTGCGACGGCTTGGTGCCACGTTTGCGTCCCGTCGGCCGATAGGGCTTGGTCCCCTGCTGCTTCTCCGCTTCGCGCTGCGCCCGGCCGATCCAGTCCGTCTTCTCCAGGCCCAGAAGACGATCGTAGACCAGTTTCGTCACGATGCCGGGCACGCCGGAGCCCGGCCGATTGACCATGACCGCCACACCCAGCCCCGCGTTGGGCAGGAACGACGTGAAGGCCGTGAACCCGCTGATGCCACCGCCGTGGTTGATGCGATGATGTCCGCGGTACTGATCGATCACCCAGCCCAGGCCATAGGCCCCATGCATCACGTCGGGATAGCCGATGACGCCCTCCGGCCAGGCGTGCGGCCGATGCGTACGCTTGAGCTGGTCGGGATGGACAAGCCGCTCGCGGCCGACCTTGCCGAGCGTCAGTTGAAAGGCCAGCCACCGGCCCATGTCGGCAGCGCTGAAACACGTCGGACCGGCCGGCGCGATCTGCGTATGGGTGTAATGGTCCATCCGTCGCAGCGCGGCGCCGGAGCGTTTGTACGGCTGGGCGAAATTGTCCGACCGCTGCACACGATCGACGCTGAAGAACTCGCCATCCATTCCCAGCGGTTCCAACAGGCGGTCGCGCAGGTTGTCCTCCCATGACCGGCCGGTGATCCGCTCTATGACGACGGCCGCGGTGATGTACGCCAGGCCGCTGTACTGGTACTTCACGCGCAGGTCGGCGCTCAGCGGCAGATGGGCCAGGCGGTGGACGATCTGCTCGCGTGTCTCGGGGCTGTGATACCAGAGGCGGTCGTGTCCCGGCAGGCCGGTGCGGTGGCTCAGCAGGTCGACCATGGTCACCCGCGGCCAGACCAATGGGTCGCTGAGGCGAAACCAGGGCAGGTATGTGACGATCGGCTCATCCCACGCCAGTTTGCCTTCGTCGACGAGCATGGCCGCGAGGGTCGCCGTCATGGCCTTGGTGCATGAGCCGATCACACTGCGCGTCTCGGCGGTGAACGGCAGATTCTTCTCGACGTCGCGCTGGCCGTAGCCTTCGGCCAGAATCGTCCGACCGTCGTGCACCACCGCAACACCCAGACCGGGCACATGAAAGGCACGCATGGCCCGGGCGATCTGGCGGTCCAGCTCCGCCAGGCGGCGATCGGTCTTCGGTTTGGCTGCTTTGCTCACCATCACGTCGCGACTTCCTTCGTCAGGCTCAGCGCAGCTTCGACCAGGTCTCCGCCAGGGCCTTGGCGCTGCCGTGCAGGCCGGCGACTTCCCTGGGCCACAGTTCGATTTCATGTGTCGCCATCACGCCGCGGCGGCCGACGACCGTCGGAATACTCAGACACACCTCACGCATGCCGTACTGCCCGGTCATCCGCGTGCTCACCGGCAGGATGCGGCGGCGGTCGAGGGCGATGCTGTGGATCACTTCAGCGATGCCCACGCCCACGGCATAGCCGGCCCCGCCCTTGCGGCGGATGACCTCGGCCCCAGAGCCTTGCGTGCGCTTGAAGATCTCGTTCTGCTCATGCACACTCAGCAGCTTCGTCAGCGGCACGCCGCCCACGGCCGCGCTGGACCAGATCGGCGTCATGGTGTCGCCGTGCTCACCCAGGATCAGGGCCTTGACTTGTGTGGCGGGCAGCTTGCGGGCGTCGGCGATCATCGAGCAGAAGCGCGCCGTGTCGAGCACCGTGCCCAGGCCCAGCACCTGCTCAGCCGGCCAGGACAGATGCTCGATGGCCAGACGCGTCAGCACGTCGACAGGATTCGAGACCACGAAAATGATCGCGTCGCGCTTGAGCTGGGCTTTGCGCAGATCATCGAGGATACCCTTGAAGATCGAGACGTTGCGGTTGATCAGGTCGAGGCGCGACTCGTCGGGTTTGCGTCGCGAGCCGGCGGTGATACACACGACGTCGGCGTCCGCGGCCGCGTCGGTTCCGCCGCTGGTGATGACCTGGTCGCCCGCCAGTGACGAGCCGTGCAGCAGGTCCAGCGCCTCGCCGGCCGCCAGTTCCGCGTTCACGTCCACAAGCAGAATCTCGCGCACAATGCCGCCCAGTTGCAGGGCGTAAGCCGCGTTCGAACCCACGCGTCCCCCGCCGCCGATGATCGCCACCTTGATGCTCATTGCGTTCTTCCCGTTGCCGCATCCGCTTGCGCGGGTTCTCAATTGCCGCTGGCCACCATGATCTGATCCGTGATCGCCTGCACCATCTGCTCGAACTGATGTTCGTCGATCGCATCGGCAGCCGACCCGCCGGCCACCCGCCCCACCGCCGACGCGACAGCCGCCTCCAGCGCTCCGCCGCGCCGCGTTACATTGCCGTCACCATCGCAGCTTGCCGTGGCGGGCCGCACGTCGAACGTCGTCAGGAACGGCTGGTTCTGGTCGTATACGCAGCCGTCGGGCGCACAGGTCAGACGCGAATCCGGGATGCCGAAGTTCTGCTTGACCTGCAGCAGTTCCGTCATCTGCTCGGCGTTGAGTACATTGACCTGCCCAAGCTGTTTGGCCAGCAGCAGCAGACGGCAGTAGGCGTCGAGAATCTCCAGCTTGTAGTACGCGCCGATCAGGTCCACATCGAAACTCACTGAACCATGATTGCCCATCAGCACGGTGTTGGTCTCCGGGCCGATGAGCGGAATGATGCTGTCGGGCAGATCCTGCTTGCTGGGCGTGGCGTAGCGGGCGGTGGGCACCTTGCCCAGGAAAACTTCCGCCTCCGGATGGATGCCGGCCGGCAGGGGAATGTTGGCGCAGGCGAACGCCGTCGCATGCGGCGGATGCGAGTGGATCACCGCCCTGATATCCGGCCGGTGCTTGTAGATCGCCAGATGGACCAGCACCTCGCTGGTGCGCCGCCGGCCCTTGCCGTTGCGCTCCACCTGCTTGCCATCCATGTCCGTGATGCACAGGTCGTCGGGCGACAGAAACCCTTTGCTCATGCCGGTGGGCGTGCACAGGACGCGGTCTTCGCCGATGCGCACCGAGTGATTGCCCTCGTTACCGGCGCAGAACCCGCGCTGCCAGATGCGGTGGCCGACGTCGCACATCTGCTTTTTAAGCTGCCACAGCGGCATGTTTGCCGAGTCGCTCATGATTCACCTCTTTCGCCTTGCGGACTGCTCACCTGCACCTGATCCAGGATGGCCGCGCAGTAGGCGTCGATGGGCACGTTGTCGGGATAGAAGGGCATGCAGGCCTCGCGGCCCTCGCTGACGGCGATGAGCTGGCCCTCGGCCGCGCCCAGTTCGTCGAAGACCACCAGCGATTCGGGCATCGGCACGTCGCGTCGCGTCGCCCGCGGCAACCGCCGCAGTGCCGCGCCGTCGAGCGCCTCGGCAATCACATACTTGCCCGGACGCAGGTTGCCCACCTGCCGGTTGATCGTCAGCCGCCCTGTCACCCGCGCGATACGCATGTTCGCCGTCATCCCCCCCGTTGCAGGTCCGCAAGCTGTCGCTCGACGTGCGGCACGGTCGTCGGCCGCTTGCGGGTCATACGATCGACCATCGCTGCCATCGCCTCGGGCCGAGTCCACGGATACTCGATCACCAGTACGTTCGGGCCGATGGCGTCAACCCCCTGCCCCACCGCCTGCTCGCAACTTCCCTGTACCGCCCGCAGCGATGGACAGCGGTTGGCCATGCACATGGCTGCGGCGGCGCTGCCTACGAACAGCAGTCCGCCGACGATCTGCCGGCCGCGAACAAGCTCGGCGATGCGCTTGACCGCCTCGAGCGTCGATTGCGGCGAGCGGTTCACGCCCAGCGCCCGCACGATGCCGCGCCGCTGCGCCACGATCTGCTCCGCTGCCGCACACTGACCGTCGATCCACCAGGCCCACGGCAGCGCGTGACCGGGATTGCCCGCGGGCAACACAAGGCCCGACTCCGCTGCCGGCTGTGCGTCGTGGCTGCGCTTGACCTTGTGAGGATGCTCGCGAATAAAGTCAGCCGCCAGCGGCGTAAGGCGGGCGTCGTCGGCCAGATACACCACACCGTCCACTGAACCGCGCAGCGCGTCCTGCAACTGGCGCAGTGTCACAATGCCGCCGAGCGCGGCGATCAGCGGCGGTGCTTCGGAGGCCTGGCCCTGCTTCACAGGGGCTGGTGGTGTCACGCGACCTGCCAGTTCGGGAAACTGCGAGTAATCGCCGGTGCAGACGCCGATGGGCGGGCGCACGTCGGCGCGGGGCGGCTGCGGGGCATCGGCATCCGGCCCCGCCAGTCCGCGCTGGCGCAGCGCCGCCAGCACCTGCTCGGTGATCTGCCGCACAAGCTCGTGGTACTGCTCGGCCATCAGTTCACGCATCCACTTACGCATCCACAATGCCCATGGTCCACCAGCGGGCCGGGCTGTTGACGTCGTCCAGCAAATCCCGCAAGCCCAGGCCGTCGCTGGTCAGAATCACCCTGTCGCCGCTGCCGGCCCCGAGGCGATCGACCGCCAGCACCGGATCGCCGCCCGGCTTGCCGTTCACATCCAGCAGCTGACACACCAGCAGCTTCACGCCCGCCAGCGACTTGTGCCGCACCGTCGACGTCGCCCGACCTTGAACGATGGCAAGCTGCATGGCGGCTTCCGATTTCTGCCCCGATCCCTGTCCGCTCTCACACCATCCGCAGCGCGCCGCTGATGCCGATGCGCCGAAAGCGCGTGAACGTCAGCGGCGTGGTAATCCCCTCGCCGGTAGGGGTCGCGATCGAATAGCTGGGATACCCCTCGCCGCCGATGCCCAGTCCCGCGGTGCTCGGCCCGTTGGCCACGAAGATCGTCGTGTTCATCGCACGGCCCATCGTCGTGATGCGCTCGAGATTGTTCGAGTGAATGCACGCGGTGTGACCAAAGCCGTGCTCCGCCGCGATGGCCAGCTCCAGGCCGTGCTCGAAATCACGCACCGCCACGAAGGGCACGAAAGGCATCATCTGCTCCTCGGGCACGAACGGATTGTCCGCCTCCGTGCGACCGAACAGCAGATCCACGCCATCGCGAATGTTCAGCCCCACCGCCCGACCGAGCACCTGCGGATCCTTGCCCACCAGTTCCTTGTTCACCGCGTGGTGGTCCTTCTGCCACGTGAACGCCGCATCGGTAAGCCTGGCGATGTGCGCGTCGGACAATTCCACAGCCCCGGCCCGCCGCATCGCTTCGAGCATCCGGTCCATCACGCTCTCGACGACAAACACTTCCTTCTCGCCGATGCAGAGCAGGTTGTTGTCGAAGCCACCACCCAGGATGACCGCCGCGGCCGCCTTGTCGAAGTCGGCCGTCTCGTCGACGACCACCGGCGGGTTGCCCGGTCCGGCCACGATCGCCCGCTTCGTCTGCTTCATCGCCGCCCGCGCCACCGCCGGGCCGCCCGTGGCCACCAGCAGCGGGATGCGCTCGTGCTTGAAAATCTCTTCAGCCGTGCGCAGCGTCGGCGGGTCGATCACGCAGATCAGCGGCTCAAGATTGAATTGCCGGCGGATCGCCTCGTTGTAGGCCGCCACCGCCGTCGCCAGGCAGCGATGGCCCGACGGGTGGGCGTTGACGACCATCGCGTTGCCGGCCGCGATCATGCTGATGGCGTTGGCTGTCAGCGTCGGGATCGAATGCGTCACCGGCGTGATGACGCCGATCACACCCCACGGCGCCGCCTCGTCGAGGCTCACGCCCTGGTCGCCGCTGTGGGCGGCCGCATGGAGAAACTCGACGCCCGGCACCTTCTCCAGCAGTTCAAGCTTGGCGATCTTGTGGTCCTGCCGCCCGACCTTCGTCTCTTCCAGCTCGATGCGGCCCCACTCGGCCGCGTTGTCCCTGGCCATCTTCTTGAGCAGCTTGCAGATGCCGTCGCGCACCGCCAATGAGTCCGTCCGCTCTGCCAGTTGCCGCTGTGCCCGTGCCGCCGCTTCGACGGCGCTTTCGACATCACCGAACATGCCCAGCCCGCCGACGCCGGCCGAACGCGAGGGCGCGGCCGCACTGGCGGATGGCGCGGCCGTCACCGTCGCCGTACCGGGGCCAAGCCGATTGAGCACTTCCGCCACCACGTCGGCAATCAGTTGCTGCTGATTCATATCCGTCGCCTCTCCGACCGCGTCACAGCGCGCTCTTGCCCATGATCTCGGCCGCGTCGATCAGCCCCACCACCACCGCATCGACCGGCAGCTTGTTGCAGCCCTCGGCCATACGGGCGCTGGAGCCCTGCACGATCAGCACGAGCTGCCCCATGCCCGCCCCGATCGCATCCATGGCCACGATCGCACGGCCCGTGGCCTCGAATGCGCCGCCCGCCTGCGCGTCGGCGCCGTCGGCCTCGGGATACGCGACCTTCAGCGGCTCAACGATCAGCAGCTTGCGCCCGTGCATGCCGGGGTCTTTCGCTGTCGCCACCACATGCCCTTTGACGCGTGCGATGAACATGGGGGTACTCCATGGCAGTTGAGGACCGGGTGTCAGCAGTCAGGGAAGCAGGCCGCGGGGGCAACACCCCAAAGCCTGAATCCCACCGCCCGACTCCTGCCCTGTCCTACAGCTTGTTCGTGTCTTCGTGCGGACGCGGGATCACGTGGACGCTGACGACCTCGCCGACGCGCCGGGCCGCATCCGCGCCGGCGTCAACGGCCGCCTTCACGGCCGCGACGTCGCCTTCGACCGTCACCGCCACCAGGCCGCTGCCCACCTTGTCCTGACGCACGAACTTGACGTTCGCCGCCTTCAGGGCCGTATCCAGCGCCTCGACGGCCGGGATAAGCCCCTTGGTCTCGATCATGCCGATTGCCTGCTGTGCCATTGCTTGGACTCCTGCGTCGCCCGTTGGGGCGCGTGATGTTGCCTGCTGCGTGCGTCACCTGTTCAATTGGCCGACAGCACTTCGACCGCCTGTCGTGCCACAATCAATTCCTCGTTGGTCGGCAGCACCCAGAGCTGCGCCTTCGACCCGTCCGCGTCGATCCGCGTCTCAACATCGCCGCCGGCCGCGTCGTTCTTCCGCGCGTCCAGCAAGATGCCCGCGTAGTCCATACCCGCACAAATGCCCGCGCGGACAGCCTTGCCGTGCTGGCCGATGCCGCCGGTGAACACAATCGCGTCCGCCCCGTTGAGCACCGCCAGATACGCCCCGACGTAGTGCCGGCAACTGTCAATGAACGCCTCGACTGCCAGCTTCGCCCGCGCATCACCCCCCGCGGCCGCGGCCTCCACCTCGCGCAGGTCGGCGCTGATGCCGCTGATGCCGAGCAGGCCCCCTTCCCTGCCGAGCTTGCGGAAGATCTCGTTCAGATCTCCGCCTTCGATCGCCAGCAGTTTCAGCAGCGCAAATGCGTCGAAGTCGCCGACGCGGTTGTTGTGGAATACCCCCGACTGAGCCGTCATGCCGAAGCTGTTGGCCACGCTCCGCCCGTCCTCGATGGCGCAGATCGAGCACGACCCGCCGAGGTGACAACTGATGACCCGCTTGGCGGCCGGGACGATCTGCCCCATGCGCACGGCGATGTAACGGTGACTCGCGCCGTGGAAGCCGTAGCGCCGCACGCCGGCCTCGGTCCAGGCATACGGAATCGCGTAGACCTGCCGATGCGCTGGAATCGTCTGGTGAAAAGCCGTCTCGAACGCGGCGACCTGCGGCACGCCCGGAAGGTCGCGGGCGAAGGCTTGCATGGCCGCGATGTAAGGCGGGTTGTGGGCCGGTGCCACGTCGGTGAACTGCTGCATCGTGGCGATGACTTTTTCATCGACGCGCACCGCGCCGCTGATCGGCCCGCCGTGCACCGCCTTGAAGCCAACGGCCTCGACGTCCTCGATGCGGCCGATCGCACCCAGTTCGGCAAGCTGCTTCAGGTGCAGGGTGGCGGCCTGGCCGTGGTCGGCGAAGTCGGCCTGCCCCTGCGCACTGCGATGACCGGCCGCGACCGACCACGTGCTGCCGCCCTGGCCGATGCGGTCGGCAGCGCCGGTCGCCAGCAGCTTCTCGCCGCCCCAGGACGCGCCCCCGCCGCCTCCGCCGCTTCCATTTCCGGGGGCGGGGGCGGAGGGCATGTCGAACAGCTTGTACTTGAAGCTGGTCGAACCCAGGTTGGCCACGAGCACGATCATGGTCGTTTCCGCAAGCGGTGCGACTGGCGCGATGGTTGGCCCGACAGTCCGCAGCACGGGCTTACTTCTCGAAGCCGGCGAGCAACTGGTCGTGCGGACGGGCGATGACGTGCGCCGCCACGAGGTTGCCCACGCGGCCGGCGGCTTCCGCGCCCGCGTCCACGGCCGCCTTCACCGAGCCGACGTCGCCCTTGACGATCACCGTCACGAACGCGCCGCCGATGGCGATGGATTTGACAAGCCGCACGTCCGCGGCCTTGAGCATCGCGTCCGTCGCCTCGACGATGCCGGTCTGGCCCTTGGTTTCAATCATGCCCAACGCTTCCATGGTGTGACTCCAGTTCAATGTTCTTCAATGTTCCGACGCGCGCGGCCGGGAGCGGCGCGGTCGGGTGGTTCCAGAGCGCGGTCGCATTGGGACGCTTACTTTGCGGCCGTCTTCTTCTTCGGGAGCATGGCGCTTGTCTCATCGTGCGGCCGGGCGATGATGTGGACGCCCAGAACCTCGCCGATGCGGCCCGCGGCCGAGGCGCCGGCGTCGACGGCCGCCTTCACCGCCGCCACGTCGCCGGTCACGAAGCAGGTGACCATGCCGCTGCCGACCTTGTCCCAGCCGAGCATCTCGACATTGGCGCTCTTGAGCATGGCGTCGCTGGCTTCCAGCAGCGCCACCAGGCCCTTGGTTTCGACCATTCCGATTGCCTTCTGTGCCATGATGACGGTCTCCATGTTTCACTTGCTGGCCGCGGCTTGGGTCGCGAGTCGGCCCGGTTGCCGCGGCGGCCGGGTCGAGGTGGGTTGCGTTTATCGGTGCAGCAGCATCCGCGTGGCCGAGGGCAGATGGCAGGCATTGCCCTCATCGGTGTCGATGTGAATCTCGAGCTTCACGCGCGGGTGCTCACGAACCTTCACGCGATCGAACGTCAGTCCGCAGGGCCCGTCGATCGTCAGCTTCATGTAATCGCCGTCCTTGACGCCGTAGTGCGCCAGGTCGACCGGGTGCATATGCACATGCCGCTCGGCCCGGATCACGCCCTGGCGCATGTTCAGCGCCCCGTGCGGGCCCACGAGGATGCAGCCGGGCGTGCCTTCATGGTTGCCGCTGATGCGCAGCGGCAGGTCGATGCCGAGGAACACGCCGTCGGTATAGGCCAGCTCGACCTGCGTGTAGTTGCGCGTCGGCCCGAGGATGCGCACGCCGGGGATCATGCGGTTGCGCGGGCCGATGATGTTGACCTGCTGCTCGCTGGCGAACTCGCCGTCCTGGTAGAGATCCTTGAGCTTGGTGAGCTTCGCGCCGGGGCCGAAGAGCACTTCGAGGTCGGCGTCGGTGACGTGCACGTGTCGGGCCGACACATTGACCACCAGCGGGTTCGGCCCGCCGTTGTGCGACCGGGGACGATGAATCGTCGGCGACTGGCCGACGAGCCGGTCGCGCAGCACCTGCCGCACCATCTGTTCGACGGCCCGCCGGTCCAGTGGCGTGTTGGCTGTGATCATGACTGCGTCCTGGCACCGGCGTGGAATCTGCCGCGCACAAACATACACGGCCAACCATAAGTTTGCAAATCTGAGCACATTCTGTCAAGTCAGAGCGTGCAAAATGATACGTATCGCCATAAATTGCTTTATTTAAGGTGTTTATATATGATAGAAATGCGTCATGCGCCGACGTATTTGGCGTAGATGCCCTTGGCGACCGAGGCATCTTTGGTGCCTTTGACGATGGCCCGGCCGTCGGGGAAGACGGTCAGCTCATAGCCGTTGCCGCTGTCGGTGATGGCGGCCCGGATCATGAACTTGTTGGCAGCCACCTCGCCATGGGGGCGCAGGCGGGCGGCGATCTGGTCGAAGTCAAGCTTCTGCCCGCCCAGCTTCTGGGCGATCTGCACGGCATTGCGGCCGCAGAGTGTGCTCGTGGCGCTGGCGAATTTCCCTTCGAGAAACTCGAACTGCCGCTTCCTGCAGCAGACGCATTCGGCCACGTCGTAGGCCCGCGCCACTTTGAGCTGCCGCACCGTGTTCTCCCACACATCGATGCTCAGCAGCGTCGGCCGCACGGCCGCGTAGTGCCCGGTGAGGATCTTGAGCGTCTCAGCCACCTGATAGTTGGCGATGATCGACACGACCGGTCCGAGCACGCCGGCGGTGTCGCACGTGGGGTTCATGCCCGGCGGGGGCGCCTGCTCAAAGATGCAGCGCAGGCACGGCGTCGCTCCCGATGCGCCATCCGCCTGTCGCTCCCACGGCGCGTCGCCAGCCGGTGTATGCGGCAGAATCGCGTAGGTCATGCCCGTCGTACCCACCGCCCCGCCATAGACGTACGGCTTGGCGTGCTTGACCGCCACGTCGTTGAGCAGGAAGCGTGTCTCGAAGTTGTCCAGCCCATCGACGATCACGTCGGCGTCGGCCGCGAATCGCTCGACGTTGGTGTGATTCACGTCGTCCACCACAGCCTCGACGCGTACCTGGCTGTTAATCGTCGCGATCTTCCGCCGGGCCGCCTCGGCCTTGGGCAGGCCGTCGGCGATGTCCTGCTCATCAAACAGTACCTGACGCTGGAGGTTGGTGATTTCGATGAAGTCGCGATCCACGATGCGCAACCGCCCCACGCCGGCGCGGGCGAGCATGTTGGCGATCACCGTGCCCAGCGCCCCGCAGCCAACGACCAGGGCCGTCGACGCCAGCAGGTTGCGCTGGCCCTGCTCGCCGATGCCCGGCAACAGCATCTGACGGTGGTAGCGCGACAGATCAAGTTCCTGCATGACGACGCTCATCACCACTCCCGCCTTCAACTCTCGACCAGGCTGCCGCCCTCAACCGGATCGATGCGCACACCCAGCTTGCGCAACATGTCCAGAGCCGCCTGCACCTGTACCGCCTCGCCGCGGAACTGGATGGCCATGATGCCGACCTGGTCGCCGACCGACGCCTGGCGGATGTCGAACTCCACGTCCGGGTATTGCCGGGACATCTTCCAGACGCACGGCTCGTCGCGGCACGGTCCTTCGAAAGTCAGCCAGCATTTGCGTGTGATGGTGTGCATTGTCGATTTCCGATCCGGCCCTCAAACCTTGAGTCAACCGCCAAGACGCCAAGGACGCTAAAGCCTTACATCATGACTCTCATTTTCTCTTGGCGCTCCTGGCGTCCTGGCGGTTATCGAAAAGTCCCAGTGTTGATCGACGCGCTCACCCGCCGGCGATGGCGGGCACGATCGCCAGTTCGTCGCCGTCCTTCACCGCCGTATCAAGGTTGTCGAGAAATCGGATGTCCTCGTCATTCACGTAGAGATTGATAAAGCGGTTGACCTCGTTTTCGCTCTTGAAGAGCCGCTTGCCCAGGTCAGGATGGGCGGCCGTCAGCGACGCGAGCACCGCGCGGACGCTGTCGCCGTCAAGGTCGAGTTTGTCCGCGCCTCCGGCCTGCGGCCGCAGAGCGTTGGGAATCAGGACCGTCACCGCCATCGTTACACCTTTCCTTGCGATACCGTTGACCGCATCGTCGCGCGTTTCGTCCCACCAGCGTATCACACCGCCGCGGCGGCCATCAGGTCGTCGAACTGCTCGATCTTCGCGTCAATCACGTCCGCCTGGCCGCAGCGGCCCTGCATCACCTCGATGGTCTTCAGGCCGTTGCCCGTGATGCAGACGCAGACCGGCTCATCGCGGGGGATGCGGCCGGACTCGATCAGCTTGATCGCGCACGCCAGCGTCGTGCCGCCGGCCGGCTCGGTGAAGATGCCCTCGGTCCGCGCCAACAGACGCACGGCATCGAGAATCTCTTCATCGTCGGCCATCTCCGCCCACCCGCCGGAGTCGCGGACCACCTTCATCACGTAGAACCCGTCGGCAGGATTGCCGATGGCGATGCTCCTGGCGATGGTGTTTGGCTTCTGCGGTGTGAACAAGTCCTGCCCCTGCTGGATGGCGGTGCTCACCGGCGAGCAGCCCGCCGCCTGGGCGCCGTAGATCTTCGGATGCGTGTCCTCGACCAGCCCCAGCGTGATGAACTCCTGGTAGGCCTTCCATATCTTCGGCAGGATCGTCCCGCCGGCCACGGGCACCACCGTATGGGCAGGCAGCCTCCAGCCCATCTGCTCGGCAATCTCAAAGCCGTGCGTCTTGGCCCCCTCGGTGTAGTAAGGCCGCAGGTTCACGTTCACGATCGCCCAGCCGTACTTGTCGGCTATCTGCGAGCAGAGGCGGTTGACGTCGTCGTAGTTGCCGCGAATCTTGACCATCCGCGGGCCGAACACCTGCGACCCGACGATTTTCCCCTCTTCGAGATCGTGCGGCACGAGGACAACGGCTTTGAGGCCCGCGCGGGCCGCGTGGGCCGCGACGCTGTGGGCCAGGTTGCCCGTCGACGCGCAGCCTACGGTGTCGTAGCCGAACTCCATCGCCTTGGTCAGGGCGACCGAGACGACGCGATCCTTGTAGCTGTACGTGGGATAGTTGGTCGAATCGTCCTTGATATAGATCGTCTTGACGCCCAGCTCGGCGGCGAGCTTGTCGGCCTTGATCAGCGGCGTGAAGCCGGAGTGGAACCCGACGCGCGGCTCGCCGTCGATCGGCAGCAGATCGCGATAGCGCCATAGCGAGCGCGGGCCGGCCTCGATGGACGCCCGCGTGACCTTGCCGCGCATCGCCTCGTAGTCGTAGACCACCTCGACGGGACCGAAGTCGTCATCGCAGACCGTCCGCGGCTCGATCGGGTAGGCCGCCCCGCATTCCTTACATCGCAGACCTGCCACGTAACCCATGACCTGATACTCCTGCGTCGTTGCGGGTTGCGCGTCGGCTCGCCGGCAAACGCCCTCGCGCAACGAAAAGCCCCTTCCATGCTTGACAAGAAGGGGCCGTCCATCCACATCAGGAATCAGGACTTGGCCGCTCCTTATCTTCCCCCTTGCCGCCGCCACTTCTGGCCGCCGCCGGGGAGGGAATTCGCACCATGGCCCCCGCGGCGTGCAGGCGTGCTTGCCTGCCTCGGCCGCGAGGCGGTTGCGGTGGCGTCGTCGGGCCCAGTCCCTCAGCCACTCTGGATAAGAGCGAGACTCAGTTGTCAGACCATAAAGTAACCCTCAACGCCG
Source organism: uncultured Phycisphaeraceae bacterium (assembly GCA_964622625.1). GTDB lineage: Bacteria > Planctomycetota > Phycisphaerae > Phycisphaerales > Phycisphaeraceae > CAZCWM01. Next base: position 28,545 of record CAZUUQ010000033.1, read on the forward strand.
CGGCAGTCAAGGCACGGTCCTTTGTTTCGGTTCGCCCCGCTGGCACGCTGCCGCCGCCTTGATATGGTGCCATCGCGTGTTGCCCCGGATGCCAGACCCAACCCGACGGAGACGCCCGCCATGCCCGCCATGTTCGACGCCACCGGCCTGAACCTCGGCCTCGGGACGCTGCCCCTGCTGTCCAAAGCCCAGACGCGCAGCATCAGCGCGGAGAACCCCGACGGCGCCAAGGGCGGCGGCGCCAAGGCCGACCCGAAAGGCCAGGGCGCCGCCCGCGAGCTGGGCAAGGGCTGGAAGGTCCGCCCATGCATCAGCCTCGAACCGGGCAGCACCACCACGCTGGCCGACATCAAAGGCCCGGGCGTCATCCAGCACATCTGGATCACCGTCGATCCCAAGAGCTGGACCGACATCGTCATCCGCTTCTACTGGGATAACGAGAAGACCCCTTCGATCGAGTCGCCGCTGGGCGAGTTCTTCGCCTCCGGCCACAACCTCCGCACCAAGATCGCCAGCATTCCCGTGGCGGTGAATCCGGCCGGCGGGTTCAACTGCTACTGGCCGATGCCCTTCCGCAAGCACTGCCGCATCGAAGTGCAGTTCGACGGCCACGAGGCCCAGGGCGGCTTCTTCTATCAGATCAGCTACGCCCTCACCGACGTGCCCGCCGAGGCCGGCTACTTCCACGCCCAGTACCGCCGCTCCACCACCACGCGCCAGCACCCCGAACACACGCTGCTCGACGGCGTCAAGGGCCACGGCCACTACGTGGGCACCTACATCGCATGGAACCAGTTCTCCGACGGCTGGTGGGGCGAGGGCGAGATCAAGTTCTATCTCGACGGCGACGGCGAATACCCCACGATCTGCGGCACGGGCACCGAGGACTACTTCGGCGGCGCCTGGTGCTTCGGCGACACCTACAGCGGGCCGTTCCTCGGCTACCCGCTGCACTTCAAGAAGGAAGGCTGCGTGCCCAAGCATGGGCTGTACCGCTGGCACGTGCTGGACCCGATCCGCTTTGAGAAAGACCTGAAGGTGACGATTCAGGCCCTGGGCTGGTGGACCGGCCACGTGTATGAGCCGCTGACCGATGACCTGGCGTCGGTGGCTTACTGGTACCAGGCCGAGCCGCACGCGAAGTTCCCGGCATTCCCCAACCGCCGCGGCAGGCAAAGGCGGTGA
>CAZUUQ010000034.1:0-26890 GCA_964622625.1 uncultured Phycisphaeraceae bacterium
TGGTGGGGCACGTCACCCTCGCCCGCAGCGAACGCAGCGAACTGGCGAGTCTCGCGGCCTCGAAGCTGTGAGATCTCGAACGATCGTCGCGCTGTGCTGCGCCATTTGGCGGGCTCCCCTTGCCCGCCGCGTTCTCCCCCATCGGGTGCGGATCATTTGGCAGCCATCGCCGGATCGCTACGCTTGCGGCATATCCGCATCCGCGCCGCACCGTGAGCACCCCGATGGCCCGCACCGTTGACCTGCCGTATCGCCAGATCCACCTGGATTTTCACACCTCGCCGGCCATCCCGGACGTGGGGTCGCACTTCAACGCGGACGTATTCGCCCGCACGATGGCCGCGGCCCACGTCAACAGCGTCACCGTCTTCGCCAAGTGCCATCACGGCCACCTGTACTACGACACGCGGCGGCCGGAGCGCCACCCGCACCTCAAGCGTGGCTTGAACCTGCTGGGCCGGCAGATAGACGCGCTGCACGCGCGGGGCATTGCCGCGCCGGTCTACATCAGCGTGCAGGTCGATCAGTATGCCGGCCATGAGCATCCCGAATGGATCGTGCGGATGCCCGACGGCGAAGTGCGTGACGGCGGGGGGCCGTTCAAGGCCGGCTGGCGCGTGATGGATATGTCCAGCCCGTACCAGGACTATCTCTGCGAGCAGACGGCCGAGATTCTGCGGCGATTCAGGCCGGTGGACGGCGTGTTCTTCGACATGTGCTGGTCGCAGCGTTCGGCCACGCGCTGGGCGATCGACGGCATGCGGGCCTGCGGCCTCGATCCGCGGTGCGATGCCGACCGCCGCCGCTACGCCGACGACGTGGCCCACGCCTACATGGCCCGCCTGCGCAAGCTGGTCAAGGCGAGCAGCCCGCGCGCCCGCGTCTACTTCAACAGCCGGCCCATGGCCCTGCTGCCCGGCGATATCGAGCATCTCGACCACGTCGAGATCGAGGCGCTGCCCACCGGCGGATGGGGTTACGCCTTCTTCCCCAAGTACGCCCGCTACGCCCGCACCTTCGGCAAACCGTACATGGGCATGACCGCGCGGTTCCACCGGCACTGGGGTGACTTCGGCGGGCACAAGCCCTACGCGGCCCTCGAGTATGAAACCAGCCAGATGATGGCCCACGGGGCGCGCTGCAGCGTCGGCGACCAGATGAACCCCGACGGCACGCTCGATCCGCTGGCTTACCGCGACATCGGTCGGGCGTACCAGCGCGTAAAGGAGCGTGAACCCTGGCTCAGAGACGCGAAGCCCGTGACCGAGGTCGGCCTGATGCTGCTGGGCGCCGGACTGCCGGACAGCGGCGCGCATCTGACCGCGGCCGAGAACGGCGCGGTGCGCCTGCTCAGCCAGTTGCGCTGCCAGTTCAACACGATCGATCCCACGTCATCGTTCGATGCTTACAGGCTCATCGTGCTGCCCGACCACGTGCGCGTCGATGCAGCCCTGGCGCGGCGGCTGCGGGCGTTCGTGAAAAAAGGCGGCCGCGTGCTGGCCAGCGGCGCCAGCGGCCTGGAGGAGGACGGGGAATCGCTCACGCTGCCGCTGCTGCCGATCAAACCCGCCGGGCCGTCGCCTTTCACCACCACCTACCTGCGCTTCGGCCGCGGCGTGCTTGATGCGACCCATGATCCGGCGTTCATCGCGGCCGATCACGTGATGTACGAACGGGGTTTTCGCGTGGCGGCCGCGCGGGGCGGGCGGGCGCTGGCGGCGGTGGTCGAGCCCTATTTCGAAAGGGCGTGGGATCACTTCTGTTCGCACGGGCAGACGCCGCCGAAGCCGCGCGCCAGCCGCTTCGCCGCCGCCGTCGTGGGCAGGCAGGCCGCGTACATCAGCCATCCGATCTTCACCGCCTATGCCGAGCATGCCTGCCCGGCCTACCGCGTGCTGGTCGCGGCCGCGTTGCGCCGGCTGCTGCCCGACCCGATCCTCGAAGCCGACGGCCCGACCGGGCTGGAGACCTCAGTGATGCGGCAGGTGACTGGAAGGCGGGGTCGGACCATTGTGCATCTGCTGCACTACACGCCCGAACGCCGCGGCCCGCAGCTCGACATCGTCGAGGACATCGTGCCGCTGCACGACGTGACGCTGTCGCTGCGTCTGCCGGCCGCGCCGCGATCGGTGACGCTGGTACCTCAGGGCGAGAGGCTTTCTTTCACGTATGTCCGCGGCTGCGTGCGCGTGATCGTGTCGCGCATTGACGGCCACGAGATGGTCGTGTTCGCTTAGGCGCGGCGGTGACCGATGGCCGCCGTCAGACCGATCATCAGAATGACCGCGCTGGACGGCTCGGGCAGTACGGGGATGAAAGGCGTGGCGTCGGACGGCTCGCATGTGTCGCGCGCGGCAAAAGGCTGGCCGGTGTACTGCGACATGATGGTCACTCCGTCGACATCCGCGGCGGCGCCGAAGACCAGGGCCGCGCAGAATTCGGCGCTGCCGTTGTGCAGCTCCGGCACGTTAGGAGCGGAGAAATAGCCCGACGCCAGCGTGGTGGCGTTGGCGGTCAGGGCGATGTTCAGCGTGAGCTGGCTGCCGACGGTCGTCTGCACCACGGCCGAGTCGGAGCCAGACGCCCAGACGCCCTGCAGGTTGGGCAGTCCGCCGGCGGTCAGGATCGCCGTGCTGAATCGGGAGAAGCCCAACTGCGGATAGACCGCGCCGACGTTGAAGGTCAGCGTGCCCGATCCGCTGGCATAGTTGTCGGCGTTGTAGGTCGACGTGTGTTCCACGTTCAGAACCAGGTCCACCGCCCAGCAGAACTCGACCGCCACCGGTGTGCCCGCGGGCAATGTGTCGCTGGTGATGGTCAACTGGTCCACATACTGAACCTGTCCCACACCCTTGGCGGAATATCGCATGTAGCCCGGACTACCGAAGACCACCACTTCTTCTCCACTGGCCGACGAAGCGGCGCTGGCTCCGATCGCACCGCTGGAGAGCTTTGCCAAGCTCTTGGCCAGGCCGACCGAGTAGTCGGCTTCGGCTGTGACCACGTCGGTCTCGCTGTCGGGCGCGTTGCCCAGCAGCTCGCTGTTCTGCTGGATCAATGCGTTGCTTCGATAGGCTTCACCATAAGCCGATCCGCTGATGGCCGCGTCAACCGACGAAGCCACGACGGCGAGGCAGGCTGCAAGACCGCATGCGACGATGCTTGGCTTAAGGCAACTCATGGCGACATCCTTATGAATGAGACTGCTTGTTGAATTCACCCGACGCGCGCTCCACCCTGCGCTTGCGCAGACCGGCCGGGGCGCTGCGAACACCGCAGCGTGCCGCCCGTCAGGCAACCGACTCGTCTAGAGGCAAAGATGTCTTTTAATCATTGGGAGAATAGCTACTTATATCCTGGCGACAATAACGGGTAAGCATCGCCAATACAATGGCAAAATGCGCCGCCGACGGCTGCGGGGTTGGCAGCAACAGCCCCGGGGCGCGCGTCCCCGTGCCCGCTCACGCTTTGCTGAAGAACCCCTGCGCCCAGGCGATGCGTTTGAGCACCACGCTCATGGGCATGCGGTTGCCGTGGCCCATGCCGGGGACTTCGACGTATTCGATGTTTCGGCCGGCTTCGCGCATCGCGGCGACGAAGCGGTCGGAGTGGTGCGTCTTGCTCACCGTCCGGTCGGCGTCGCCGTGGATCACCAGGTAGGGGATGTCGGGCATGGCGTGGGCCTGGTGCAGCGGCGAGTGCTCGCGCAGGATGTCGTCCATAGGCTCCGGATAGCCGCGGAAGGCGAAGTGCATGGTGCGAGGCAGGTTCGGCCCCTCGTGCATGTGATGCGTGAGATCACAGGCGGGGAAGACGGCCATGCAGGCGGCGATGCGGTGGCGGCTGTAGCGCGTCCACAGCAGGGCGCTGCATCCGCCCATGCTGCCGCCGACCGCCAGCAGCGGCACGTCGGCCGACAGGTTGAAGGCTTCGTAGACCGCGTCGACCAGGTCGTCGGTGAAGGCCCGCGTCTGGCGGTTCATCCAGCTCCATGGGCCGGTGTAGGGCTGCACCACCAGCCCGCCGGCCTCGGCCCACGCCATCTCGCCCGTGGCCGGGTCGCCGCGCAGCTCCGTGTCGTTGAGGCCCTGGAAAGTGAAGACGACCGCCCGGATGGGCTTGGCGGTGCATGCGTCGCTGACCCACGCGCGTTCTCTGATCGCTTCGAGTCCGTGGTAGTTCGCCATGACGCAGGTTGATAGCAGAGTCGGGCGGCGGCGTCCACGCGCGGTGCGGCGCGCCTTGCGTTTGAGCCGGTCTCCTTCATGCACTAGCCTTGCACGTGTGTTCCTCTCACCATCCTCGTTGCCGCGCCTGTCCGGACCGGCGCCAGCCCTCGCCTGCCTGCTTGCCATGAACACCACGACTCCCGCCGCCGATTCCACTGCCGCGTTCGATCCAGCCGCCCATGCCGCCAACCGCATTCAGCCGTGGCGCGATGACCCACGCTACTGGCAGCACCGCGGTCGGCCCGTCCTGCTGATCGGTGCCTCGAACGAAGACAATCTGTTCAACCACCCCGACCTGGAGCCCGACGGGCTGGCGGCGCACCTGGATCGCATGCGGGCGGTCGGGGGCAACTATGTTCGCAACACCATGTCCAGCCGCGACGTCGGCAATCTCTGGCCGCATGCGCGCGACGCCGGCAGCGGGCTCTACGACCTGCGGCAGTTCGATCCAGGCTACTGGCAGCGCTTCGCCGATTTCCTGGACATGACGGCCGCGCGCGGCATTGTCGTGCAGATCGAAGTCTGGGACCGCTTCGACTACGCCCGCGAGCCGTGGGACGACAATCCCTTTAACCCGAAGAACAACGTCAACTACACAACCGCGGAATCCGGCCTGCCCGAGGCCATCGCGACGCATCCCGGCCAGCGTGAGAATCCGTTCTTTCGCACCATTCCCGAACTGGAGGACAACGGGTTGTTGCTGCCGTATCAGCAGGCCCTGGTGCGGAAGTTGCTCGATATTTCGCTGCCGCACGACCACGTGCTCTACTGCGTGAGCAACGAGACGAACGACAGCGAGGCGTGGAGCGCGTACTGGGCCCGCTTTATCCGGGTCGAGGCGCGGGCACGCGGGCTCGGCGTGGAAGTCACCGAGATGTGGGACGCCCACGACCTGCGCGACGCGATGCACGCGCGGACGTTCGACCACCCGGAGCTGTACAGCTTCGTGGATGTGTCACAGAACTCGCACCAGCGAGGCCAGGCGCAGTGGGACAACCTTCAGTGGCTGCGGCAGCACCTGGCGGATCGCCCGCGGCCGATCAACAGCGTGAAGATGTATGGCGGCAACCACGGCGGCGGGCCGATCGAAGGCCAGCACAAACTGTGGCGCAACATACTGGGCGGCACGGCCACGGCGCGGTACCACCGCCCCGGCGGCGGCATGGGCCTCAATGACGTGACGGCTGCGCATCTCAAGAGCCTGTCGATGGCCCTTGAGGTCGTGGATATCTTCGCGGTCGAGCCGGCCAATGAACTGCTGGCCCATCATGAGCCGGATGAGGCCTACCTCGCGGCCCAGTCCGGCAGCCAGTACCTGCTCTACTTTCCTCATGGCGGCGCGGTGGATGTTGACATGCGGAACGCGGCGGGCACGTTCCGTCTGCGGTGGCTGGAGGTTCTCACGTCCCGGTGGGGGGAGCAGGTGCCGGTTGCGGGCGGCGGTTTCGTGCGGCTGGCGACGCCGGCAATGGGCAATCTCCCGGACAGCGTTGCCGCAAATGTGTCGGCCGCCGGGCCCTGGGCCGCTGTTCTGGTGCGGTAAAGCGCCCATATTGCCATCCACAACGGGTAATCACAGGAAAGCGGCCCGCATTCAGGGGAATTGCGTAAGGCTGTTAAGATGGGGGGTTGAGGGGTCTGAATACGGAGTCAAATCTTCGTGGAATGGGCGCATTTTTTCATTGAAAACGGGCCGAGGTCTGGTATATTCCATGCAGTGACGGCCGAGGCCCGGCGGGTTGCGGCGCTATGCCCGACTGATTCGGGCGGCGGACCAGCCTGGGATCGGTGAAGAAGTGGGAAGTGGCAAGGAGGAGGTTTGGATGCCGCGTCACGGCGTCTGAACGGGAAGCGGGAGAAAAGGCAGGTCAGGGGTGGCTGCGGCACGAGTCGTGGTGAATGATGGAGTGTAAAGCCGCCTTTCGCGGTCCGTCCTTGTGACGGAGCTTGCGCAGTGCGAACAAGGCCCAGGCGAAGTGCCGAGGCTGGACAGCGACAGGCGGAATGGCGTGATTGAGTGTGGAATGTCTTGAAACTTCTATTCGTGTAAGGAGCGAAAAAATGAGAAGGCATGGTTTTGTTGCGGCGTTCGCCTTGGTGGCCGCCTTCGTTGCGGGGCAGACGTTTGCCGCCACGATGAATTTCTGGCTCTCGACCGAGGGCGTCGGCGAGCTGACCGCTGGTCCGGGCAATCCGGAACTGACGTTGAATGTCGGTGACGAAGTGACCCTGACCATCTGGGTCAATCCGCAGACGAGCGTGTTGATCGGCGGCACGTTCAACGTGGCCACGACCAACGTCGGCGTGGTGAACACCGTGGACGGCAGCGTTGAGGCGTACAACCCCGCTTTCGCCGGCAACACCCGCTGGAATGCCGGCTTCGATCCCGGCAGCTACAGCGCTGAGAATCTGTACGAGGAGCCGGTGTACGTGGCCGTCGGCGGCCCCCACGGCGTGGGCGGCTTCATCCCTGAGTTCTTCGACACGACCCGTAACGCCGCCTTCAATGCGTATCCTCTGGCCAGCTTCACCATCCGCGCTGACGCGATCGGTCAGACCGAGTTGTTCTTCGAGATCGCCGGCGGCGGCCTGGTGTATGCCGGCACCGCCAACCCGGACATCCTGGCCAACTTCGGTACCGGCGATGATGCGATCGCCGCAGTCGGCAGCCTGAACCCCGCTGGCCGCAGCCTCCTGGCTGACGCGACCATCACGGTTGTGCCTGAGCCGGCCAGCCTCGGCCTCCTGGCCCTGGGCGCCCTGGCCCTGGTCCGCCGCCGCCGCTAATCGGCGACTGGTCTGACCAGCACAGTCTGATTCCAAACAAAGCCGTCCCCGCAAGGGGGCGGCTTTGCTTTTTGCGCCAATCGTCGGTCAGGTGGAATGGGCCTGCTTACACGTGCGGTCACAGGTAGCGTGAGTACCGAGGCGGCCAGTCGCACTGGCCCTGGGCTGTGCTTACGCGGCCGACTGATTCCAGGGCATCCGCGCCAGCAGCCAGGACATGGGACAGAAGCCGGTCGCGGCCGTGATCATCATGCCGATGGCCGGAAACAGGGCCAGCAGAAGGAACCAGTGGTTGACGAACACCCCCAGGATCAGGCCGAGCAGCACCATGGTGCCGGCGATAAAGAAGGTCTGGCGGCCTATGCGGGTGCTGGGGAAGATGGGGCACGGGTTGGAGGTGACGTGGGCCGAGGTGGTCATGGAATTCCGCTCCAGATATGAGGCTGAACAGCCACGTGGGAAGTGCTGTTCGACATTTTATCATGCCGTGGGCGTGGCGTTTTCCTGGCTGGATCGGTGGTGGTCCGGTTTCACGCGACCTGACGGCCTGCGTTGCGAATGCCCCCCGGCCCCCGGCCCGCGGAAAGGGGGGATATATGGGCGGGCTTAGAGCGTCAGCGTCCAGCTTGTGCCAGCCTTCACATGCTGCTGATCCTCCGGCACGGTCATCTCGCCGCCGGGGTGCGTCACGCGCGTGACCGTCAGCTCGCCCTCGGCCACATTGAGCGTCAGCGCCTGGCGGCTGTAGTGGAACGAACCCCAGGCACGGCCGGTGGTGAAGAGGCAGTGCATGTCGCCGGCCCGTGGGCCGCGCGGCGTGAGGGTGAGGGTCTTGTCCACCGCGTCGTAGCGGAAGCCTGACAGGGCCAGCAGCAGTCCCCAGCTCGCCAGGGCGCGGGCGTAGTGGTGGCCGCACTCGAACTCGTCGTAGGGATTTCGCCGCGTGCCGTCGTGGCGGGCCCGGATCGCCCGGACGACGCGCAGGGCTTCGTCGATCATGCCTTCATAGATCATATGCGTGGCGGCCTGGTACTCGATGCCGGTCCAGACCTCGTCGCTGTAGGGGAAGGGGAACCGCGGCCGCCCGCCGTTGGGCCAGGCGCACAGCAGCAGGCCTGATTCGTCGCTGACCGCGTAGATGCGCTGGCAGTTGGCGTGGTCGTCGAGCGGGTCGCGGAAGTTGTGGCGAAAGATCGCGGCCACGGAGGAGCGGATGATGTCCTGGTCGAGGATGTAGCCCAGGTCGGCGACGTGGGCGGCAAGCTGGCCGAAGACCTGATCGGTCAGGCAGCCGCGGCCGTGCTGGTACTTGGGCGCGTCGGGGGCGAGGCAGTCGAAAGTCTGGATGAGAAACTCGCCGTTGAAGAGCTGCTCGCGCGTCTTCCTGCGTCCTTTGGCCGCGACCTTCCCGTATTCAGCGGCGGAGGCCTCATCGCCGAGATGGCGTGCCATGCGCGCCCCGGCTTCCAGGGCCGCAAGGTAGAAGCACTGGGTGAGCGGGTTGGGCCCCTGGAAGTTGATGTCGTAGGTGTTGTGCTGATCGCCGTCGATCAGGCCGTCGCGGTCGGCATCCCACTGGTGCCAGGCAAACTCGAGCGCCTTCTTCGCGGCCGGCCACATGCGGCGCAGGTACTCCTCGTCGCCGCAGAATCGCCAGTCGCGGTAGAGCTGGACGACGCCGCCGAGCTGGCCGTCCGCGGCCGCGTGATGCCGCTTCGCGTCGGTGAATGTCACCGGCTCGGAGAGCGGCAGGGGGATGCGGAAGGCGATCGCGCCTTTGGCGCCTTGTTCGCCGGCCTCGAAGCTGTTCTCGTACTCGCTGCGGCGCATGGTCCGGTGCAGGGCGGGAAAGAGGAACGCCTGGGTCAGCGCGTAGTTCCACACATGCGTGCATGATCCGGGACAGCAACCCGACTGCGCATGACAGCCCTCCCACGCCCACATCGTGCCGTCCTCCAGGCGCAGCACGGTCGGCGAATGCAGGATCGACGCGGTGTTGGCGACCGATTCGATGACCTCCGGCGGCAGCGTGCTCTCGAACAGCGCCTGTTCAAACGCCCGGCTGCGGGCCTTCAGTTTCGCGCGATCGGCCAGGAATGTCTCGACGGCGTCCCAGGCGGTGGGATACTTTGTCGCGTAGTACGGCGTCCAGCGGTGGCGCTGGTCGTCCTGGGGCTGACCCCAGTACTTCTCGGCCAGCGGGAAGGACCAGGCGATGACGAAGGGCAGCTCGACGGTCTGGCCCGGCTGCACGACGGCCTTGAGGCCCAGCGACGCGGCCAGCGGCCAGCCCTTTTTCTGGATGTGCTCCCGTGGCGGAAACTCGCCGTGGACGCTGAAGGTGTCCCAGAAATCGTGCAGCATGTCGAACCAGATGCCCCTCTCGTACCAGAACTGAAGGGTGGTGACGTCGGGCCAGTCGGTGGCCAGCGCGGCCGTGCCGTGGCGCGGGTCGTCGGGGGCAAGGGCGTCATTGGTGAAGTAGATGCCGCGTCCGTGTGCGCCTTCGCGTACTTCGTTCCATGCCTGGGGCGGCACGGGGTGGCCGGGCCACAGATCGAAACCCATGGGTGTGCGCATCGACCACGCCACCGTGGCCCGCACCGGTTTGTCCCCGTCGTTGCGCAGCCGGTAGGTCAAACACGCCAATGGCATGCCCGAGGCCTCTTCATCCAGCGGTATGAAGGGGTTGAAGGCCTCCAGTGAAACCTTCAGCGGACAGCGCGCGTGATCGAATCGCACGCGCGCGAAGGGGAAACGCCCCTCGAATTCCGCGGAGGCGAAATGCGGCAGGCCGTCGCCCTGATGGCGGATCTTCCCCTCCGCATGGGGGCCGACGAACTGCCCCGGCCGCGGTCCCTGAATGACGCGCACATCGGCACGGTCCGAACCTTCGGCTTTCGCCCACAGCACGGGAAAGGTGTGCTCGAGCAGATTGCCCTTGCCCGGCCGGTTGAAGATCTCCCAGTCCCGCAGGGCGCCGCGGCCGTCGAGGCTGACGCACCCGGTGCCGATGCCGCCCAGGGGGAAGGAGATCTCGCGCAGGTGGGGACCGGTGTAGGTGAACGGGCGGGGCATGCGCGGCTCCTGCGTGGGAGGGCGGGCGATCTTGGCGGCGACTATAGCCGACGCCATGGTCATGACAACCGGCATCTTGCCCGCCTTGACCCAGCGCGGTACAAGTGCTGACTGGTCAGGGCAAGACCGCAACACAAGGAGCCATGTCATGCGTTCGATTCACTGGTCGCTCGCAGCCGCACTGATGATTGCCGTGGTCGGCCTGTCCGGGTGCAAGAACTCGCAGGACCGTCAGCTCGCCGACGTACCGCCGCCGCCCGCCGGTTACGATTCATCGCAACCCGCCGCCGTCGGCTCGCCGTTCCCCGCCGAACCGTTGCCGCCAGCCCAGGCCGTTACCTTCGACCAGCCCCAGCAGTTTCAGCCGGCCCAGGGCGCGATCGGTTCGACCTACACGATCCGCAAAGGCGACACGCTCTGGTCGATCGCCACGCGCCACTACGGCGACGGCAAGCAGTGGCAGCGCATCGTCGATGCGAACCCCGGTCTGAATCCACAGAAGCTGGCGGTGGGTCAGGTCATCACGCTGCCGTAATTGCCGCGGATAGCGGCTGCGTCGTGTGTGTGTTGTCCCCTGGCGCGGCCGTCAATGGCCGGGGGATGGCGCGTCGGTGCGACGCAGGGTGACGATCTCAAAGGGTCGGATGTGCCCATCCGCGGGCAGCGGCTGCTGCAGCAGGCTGGCGCGCGTCCACGCCTGCAGATCGCTGTCTTCGAGTTTGGCCGGCTGGTCGTACGCTTCGTAAAAGCGCAGCACCACGTCGCGGCCGTCATAGCCGCGGTCCAGTGAACTGAACACGAGATTGGCCGCCGGCAGGGTCAGCAGACCGCGGTGTGACGGCCCATTGCCGCCGTCGTCAGCGCGGCCGCGCACGGCGAGCAACGGCGTCTGCCAGGCGCTGCTTTGGCGCGGGGCATGGCCATCGCGCCAGTCGCCGCTGTGGCTGAGCAGACGCCAGTGGTACGTGGCGCTGCCGCTTTCGCCCTGCCACAGCGACTTGTAGAAGCGTGCCGGCTGGTCGCGATCACGGAACATGTTGGCGTAGGGCGCGTATTGCAGCCAGGTGACGGCCGCGTCGGCTTCCCAGAGCGTCAGCCAGTGCGGTTGGGCGAGTCTGGCGCCGAACAGCGTCTCCAGCGGTTTGTGCCAGTCTTCGTTGTAGATGCCGTACCACGTGACGGCCCGCAGGGCGGCGGTGGAGCGGCTGAAGACGAGCTGGCCCTCGGTGGGCATGGTTCGCGGCAGGGGGATCGAGCCGAAGGGCACACTTGCCCGCGCGCCGCCGGTGTCGGGATCGACGTTCAGCTCCATCACCGCGTAATACATCAAGCCGTCACGAACCATTTCAGCCAGACGGGGGTCGGGCGCCTCCTCGTCGGTGGCGGGCTGCGCGTCGCTTTCGAGCTTCATGTCCACGGCATCGAGTCCGGCGGCAAGGCGGACGATGATCCGCACGGGCAGCGTGCCGGCCGTTGCGTCCACGATCAGCTCGGCCGCATCGCCGACCAGGCGCGTGCGGACGGCCATGGGTTGCATCACAACGTCGGTGGCCGCCAGCCACTGGCGGTACCGCTCGCGCTGCGGCGGCTGGGCGGCATCGGCGGCCGGGCCCTGGAGCAGGTAGTCGGCCCGCTGCGCGCCCATGGCTTCGTTGTAACTGCCATGGATCGCCAGCACGCGGCCGTCATCGTCGACGGGGCGCAGCATTTCGCGCTGGAGCTGCTTGTCATACACACCGGTCAGGCCGCGGCGGGCATCGGCGGTCACGCGGTAACGGGCGTTTTCGATGCAACCCTCGGCCGCGATCAGTTCCGCAGGCGCCGGGGCCGCGCTGGCGCCATCGACGAGGCAATAGCCCATGGCCGGCGCGTCAACGACGCGCCAGGTTTCGCCCAGGCGCACCAGGTCGCGGCGTTCGTGGGGCAGCGTGTTGATGACGACCCACTGATCGGGACCGGCCAGGGCGGCGAAGGCGGCCGCCTGCTCGTCGAGCATGCGCTCGGCAGCAGCGCGTGCGTCGGCGGCCTTGGTGTGCAACTGGCGGGTCTGGCGGTCGGTGTTGCCCCAGTTGTGGGTGCAGGTGTCCAGGATTTTCGTCCATGCGGTCTCGACGGCCGCGGCATCGTCGGACGGCGCAGCGGCGTCCAGCCAGTGATTCATAACCGCGAGCGTCCGGGCCTGGATCATGCGGTTTTCGAACAGGGCGCGGTCGCGGACCAGGTTCCATACCCAGCGATACAGCAGTTCACCATGCTCCGTGTGCCCGCTGCGGATCGGCAGGTCGAGCCCCATGTCGATCCGCTGCCGCACGGCCGTGAAATAGTCCTGCCACGTGGCGAGCTTCGCGGCGGCCAGGACGGCGGTTTCCGCGTCGTGGTTCCAGCCGTCCACGAAGGCGCGCAGTTGTCGCAGCGGGGGCATGGCATCGTCCCATCCCGGCCCGCCGTCGGTCAGCAGGTGAACCGCTCCCGCGCCCTGACGGCGCAAGGCGGCTTCGCCGGCCGCCCGGCCGTCGGGCCAGCCCCAGGGACGCTGCTGCGGGTTCTGCGCGCTGTGGTTGTAGCAGTCACCGTTGACCAGGACGCGCGAGCCATCGAGCCCCGCCAGCCAGAACGCGCCTTCGTAGCCCGCGCGCTGCCGCGGGAGCTGGACGATTTTGTAGGTGTGGAAGTGCAGCACGCCGCTGCGGGCGAGCACCTGGGCCAGTTGCGGCGTCACATCGGCCAGCTCGCCGTTGTCGGCCACGACGGCCCAGACGCCGAGTTGCTCATGAAGCCACCACTTGGACCACGCGATCTGGCGCACGATGGTTTCGCCGCCCAGCTCGCTGTAATGCGGATTGGTCCAGTTGGCGCAGACTTCGATGCGTCCGTCGGCGACCATGGGCGCCAGTCTCGGCCAGAGGCGCGGCTGCGCGTCTTTGAAGGCGGCGACGGCGGAGGCCAGTTGCACGCTGTAACGCAGGCTTGGATCTTCGTGGACCGCCCCCATGGCGCGACGGATGAAGCCGGCGTAGCGGGCCATGGACACGTCGGGCGGCTGCGTGAAATCGATGTCCATGTGCGTGGTGGGGATCACCAGCAGCAGGCGGGGTAGGCCTGTGTCATCATTGACGATCGCGTCGGGCGCGCTATGCATGGGCGGTTCCGCCAGGCAGGTCCAGCACAGGCATGCCAGACCCATGCCCAGTCCGAGGGTGGCTCGCCGGCTCATGGGTTGCTCCTGGAATACCCCGCTGATCGTGCGTTCAGTACCCGGGGCGGTCAAATTCCGCGGCATGTTCGTCTACAGTCCCAGGACGTCGCGCATGGTGTAGCGGCCGGCGGGGCGTCCGGCCAACCAGGCCGCGGCGCGCAAGGCGCCGTGGGCGAACACATCGCGCGTGCTGGCGACGTGGCCGATCTGGATCTCCTCGCCGAGCGTGGCGTAATGGACGGTGTGCCGGCCCACGACGTCGCCCAGGCGCATGGCATGCATGCCGATCTCACCGCGCCGGCGTTTCGCGGCCGCGCCCTCGCGGCCATGCACCACATCGGCCGCGATGGTCTTGTCCGTGGCCGTACAGATCGCCTCGGCCAGCGCCAGGGCGGTGCCGGAAGGCGCATCCTGCTTGAAGCGATGGTGGGCCTCGACGATTTCGATGTCGTAGTCGTCACCAAGCTTGGCCGCGACCTGTCCGACGAGGGCGAGCAGAAGATTGACGCCCAGGCTCATATTGGCGGCCTGGAGGACGGGGATGCTTGCGGCCGCGGCGTCAATGGCGTGTTGATCGTCGTCGGTCAGGCCGGTGGTGCCGATCACCAGAGCGCAGCGGGCGTCGCGGCAGGCGGCAAGTGCGGCTCGCGTGCCGGCGGGCACGGAGAAGTCAATGGCGACGGCCGCCCCCGTGGGCCAGCGTGTGTCCACAGCCACGCCAATGGGCCCGATGCCCGCCAGCTCGCCGGCATCGCGCCCCAGGTGGGGGCTTCCGGCCGCTTCCACCGCGCCGACGAGCTTGAGGGACTTCACCTCGCCGGCCAGCGCCGCCAGTCGCTGACCCATGCGGCCGCCGGCTCCGTGAATCACCAGGCCACTGGGGGTGCTCATGCTCTGTCTCCACTCCGGGTCGGCTCGCTCGCGGGGTTATGCACCGGGCATCCGCCGGACGCCATCGCAGGGGTGTCCCCATCGTGAACGGGGCGGGAAGTTTCGTAGTAGTCGTGGCTCGGACGTTCGGCCAGTACCTGCTGTCTGCCCCAGTCGGCCACGTTGCGGAACCGCGGCGAGGCGATGAACCGGTCGAAGGCCGCCCGGTCCGACCAGTCCGAGACGATCAGGTAGCGGGCCGGGTCGGTCACGTCGCGGTACAGCCGGGTGCGGCGGTGGCCGGGCGTCTGGTCCATGAGTCTGAGCACGGCCGCGAAGACCTGCTCGAACGCGGTCTCTCTGCCCGGCAGCACCTTGTAGTTCATGCCGATGGTGATCATGTCGGGGTCTCGGCCCGTTGATTCGCGGCGGCCGGGGGGTTTGACAAAGTTCCCGTCGCTCGTAGATTTGGCGTATAATAGCGATTCACAAGGGCTTACGCAGTCCCTTGCGGAGCTCGCCCGACGACGTGCGCACCCGCGGCGGGCATGAGCAGCCCCCATGCCGCCTGGCAGGCTGTCTGCCAGCGACCAACCCCACAGCCGTTACGGATGCACGCACCCGATGGCCTTGCGTTTCTTCAAGAAGGACGACTCCGACGCCGACGCCCCCAAGGCATCCGGCGACTTCCAGCGCGATCCCGCCAAGGCGCGCAAGTTCTTCGAGCATGCCGAGTCCATGGCCGATCGGCGCTCATACGACTACGCCATCAAGCTCTACATCAACGGGCTGCGGCACGACCCGGACAACATGGCCCGGCACGAGGCGCTGCGCGAGGTGGCGCTGCGCTACAAGGCCAGCGGCGGCAAACCCGCTGGGATCAGGGAGCGCAGATTCGAGACCCTTGGCAAGGACCCGGTCAGCAAGATGCTCGATGCCGAGAAGGTCTGGGCCAAGGACGTGGGCAACGTGCAGGCCATGGTCGACGTGATGCAGCGGGCCGTTGAGGCCGACAAGGTCGAGCCGCAGTTGCACCTGGCGGAGTTCGCCCACTGGGTCGGGAAACTGGCTCTCGAATTCGCCCGCGGGCAGAAGAAGACATCGGTCAACGACTACATCCACATCCGTGACCTGTTTGCCGAGATCGGCGCGTTCAACGAGGCGGTGACAGCCTGCCAATGGGCTTTGACAGTCAAACCCGGCGACGATGGTCTGACGCTGGACCTGAAGAATCTGGAAACGCAGGCCCACCTGCACCAGGACGCCTTCGCCCAGGCCGGCCAGGTCGGCGGTTTCCGGGCGATGGTCAAGGACATGGACCGGCAGATCGAGCTGGAGCAGGACGGAGCGATCTCCAAGAACGTCAGTCAGAAGGATCAGGTCATCGAGCGCCGCCGCAAGGAGCTGGCCGAGGAGCCGAACGACGCCGAGCGCATCGAGCGGCTGGCCAAGGCGCTGCTGGACAAAGGCGGCGACGAAGCCGAGGCCGAGGCCCTCAAACTGCTGAAGGAAGGCTACGAGAAGGGCGATGACTATCGTTTGCGCGTTCTGTGGGGCGACGTGACGATCCGCCAGTTGCAGCGGCAGATACGCGATCTGCGGCCCAAGGCCGAGGACGGCGACGAGCAGGCGGCGGAGCGGCTCAAGCAGGTTCGCGCCAGGCTGCTGAAGTTCGAGTTGCAGGAGTTCGCCGACCGGGCGGCCAAGTATCCCACTGACATGGGTCTGCGTTTTCAACTCGGCCGGCGGCTTCTCCAGGTCGGCCAGTATGACGAGGCGATTTCGGCGTTTCAGGACGCGCGGGGGGACGGCAAGTACCGCGTGCAGTCGCTGCTGTATCTGGGCATGTGCTACAAGCAGCAGGGCTGGTTCGACGAGGCGATCGAGACGCTGCGCGAAGGCATGCAACGGCATGAGATCGAGGACGACGCCATGGGCATGGAGCTTCAGTACCGGCTCATGGACGCGCTGGAGGCGGCCGCCCGCGAAGGCAAGGATGTCGAGCAGGCCAGGGAGGCCCAGAAGATCGCGTCCAAAATCCTGCGTACGGACATCAAGTTCCGCGACATCAAGGAGCGTATGGACGCCCTGCGCAGCCTGGTGAGCGAGCTTTCGGGCAGCGCGTGATGGCGCGGTTCGCGGCGTGTGAATCCCCCGGCGGAGCCGGGGGCTGATTTGGCTTGCCGATCCCATGACGCGGCGGGCAAGCCCGCCCGGTAATTGCGATGCCGGCTTCCTGGTCCCGTGGTCCCGTGGTCTCTGGTCCCTGATCCCTCGATCGCGTTTTTCCGCCCATGTCCACTCTCGCCGTCATCCCCGCCCGCTTCGGATCGACGCGGTTTCCCGGCAAGCCGCTGGCCGACAAGACGGGCAAGCCGCTGATCCAGCACGTGGTGGAGCAGGTCCGCAGGACCGCCAGCATCGATCGCGTCATCGTGGCGACCGACGACCAGCGCATCTTCGAGGCGGTGGCGCGCTTCGGCGGTGAGGCGATGATGACGCGCGGCGACCATCCCAACGGCACGTGCCGCATTGCCGAAGTGGTCGAAAAGCTCGGGGCCGAGGTACGCGGCGACGCAATCATCGTCAACGTGCAGGGCGATGAGCCGGAGATCGAGCCGCGGGTGATCGATGAACTGGTCGCCGGACTGCGTGGGCAGCCCGACGCGGACATGGCCACGCTCGCGTCCGACTTCGCGGCCGATGAGGATCCGGCCGATCCCAACATCGTCAAACTCGTGGTCGATCAGCGGGGATTCGCCCTCTACTTCTCGCGCAGTGTGATTCCCTTTGACCGCGACCGACAAGGGTTGCGCCCGCTCAAGCATCCGGGCCTTTACGCCTACCGCCGCGCGTTTCTGCCGCGTTACGTCACGCTGCCGGCCACGCCGCTGGAAGAGGCGGAGAAGCTCGAACAATTGCGTGCCTTGGAGCACGGTTGCCGCATCGCGGTGGTCAGGACGGTCGTGCGTCACCACGGCATCGATACGCCGCAGCAGTATGAGGCCTTCGTGCGGCGGATGCGTGCGGCGGCGGCGCATTGAACCACGCGGTGCCAACCGCTTTGTCTCGCGAACGGATCAAGCGGCCTGGGTGGCGAGGGTTTCCGCCTTCCGCTGCGGGGCTTTCGCGGTGCCGCGGGCGAACAGATCAGCCAGGCCGCCGGGGCAGATGACCACGCGCGTCTGGTGCTTGAGTCTATGGGCGGTGCGGCGGTCCGCGGCGATGAGCAGATCGCATTTTCCGGCCGCACGCTGTTCGAGCCGGTCGTGGATCAACGCGGCCTGGCGTGTCAGCAGGCGACGCGCGCCCCACTGGCGGCGGCTGAGGCGGTGATTGTTGACGCACCACGACTCACGCAGGTCCAGCACGCGACGGCGGGCCTGGATGTGTCTGGTCGCGTCGACGAGCAGCGGCTGGGCGCACCAGAGCACGTCGTAGCGCGGCAGCGTGGCGGCATCCAGTTCACGTCGCAAGGCGGCGGCCGCGGCGGCCCATCGCTGCATCGTCCACGGTCCGGCTCCGCTGATCCACAGGCCGCGATGCACCACCGCCGGCACCCGGGCCGGGGCCAGCATCACGCGATCGGCCATTGCCGACAGCGCCCGCCACTGATCGAGACGCATGTGCCGATCGCTCAGGCATGCCAGGTCCACACGGTAGCGTTGTGCGGCCGCTTCGAGCAGTTCCCACGCCTGTCGTCGCGGCCCGGCCGCCAGGGCGTGGGGCGTCCACGCGGTGATCAGCAGCAGGCTGGGACGCGGCGGATCCACTGGCGTGTGCGTCTGGATCATGGTTGGACGGTTCCAAGACAAAAGGCTTTCTCCCTCCGCCCCGTGTCGTCGACGCGGCCCCGGTCCCACGGGGGCTGAACAACCCTCCGCCCCTGCCGCACCCCCGCCGCGGTGCGGCACATCAAGCGGCCCGCGCCTTGCCCTGCCGGCTCGCGGAGCGATACCCGTAGGCGTAGCGGTAGCCGCCGTAGTAGCTGCGGTAATAACTGCTGCCGACGTCGGTCTGGTTGGTGGCGATCATGTGCGTGACCGGCGCGTTGTAGCTGGTGAGCGTGCGGACAGCCTGCTCGACCAGGCCCCGCGGCGTGGTGTGCATGCGCACGATCAGCAGCACGTCGTCGCTCAAGGTTCCGAGGATGCCGGCGTCGGCCAGATCGACCACCGGCGGCGTGTCGATGATCACGTGGTCATAGCGGCGGCGCAGCTCGGCCAGCAGATCCGACATGCGGCCGCTGGACAGCAGTTGCACCGCGCGCTCGTTGGCTCGTCCGCCGGCGGGGATCACGTGCAGCCCGTTGTCGCCGACGCCATGAATGACCCCGTCGAGCTCGGCGCCGCCCTCGATGCAGCCGATGAGGCCCGGCGAATCGGGCAGGTTCAGGAGCCTGGCGAACTGCGGCAGGCGCAGGTCGCACTCGACAACGATGGTGCGGCGGTTGTGCAGCTCGGCCAGGCTCAGACCCAGGTTGAGGCTCGTGATGGTCTTGCCTTCCTGGGGTGTCGCGCTGGTGATCAGGTGCACCAGGTGGCGACGCTGGTCCCAGCGTGCCAGCAGGCTGGTGCGGATGCCGCGATACTCCTCGGCGATGACACTGACGCGGTCGGTCAGGGCCACAAGCCGGTCGTCGATGGCGGCCACGTCGGTCTGGGCGTAAGCGGCGGGGTTGTCGCGGATATCGGCCGCACGTGGCGGCGTGACATCGGCGCAGGCGCCCTCGGGCGCGCTCATCACATCCGCCAGGCGCAGCGATGTCGCAGGCTCGGCCTTCGCGATCGGGTCAACGACCGGCGCGGGCGCGGCAGGCGCCTTGCCGTCGTCCACCGTCGTCGGCTTCGCCGGTTCCGGCGTGGCCGGCGCAGGCGGTTCGTCGTGCTTGCGCGATTCAGCCGGCTTGTCCGGCGCGGCTTTGCCGCGCTGCGGCTGCTGGCGGTTCATGGCGTCGAAGATGTAACCCATTAGTAGCTCCCCGCCAGACGCATCGGCAGTTCACGGGCCGACACGGCGTCGTCGCCCTCAAGGTTCGGAACCATGTCCTGGGCCACGTGCCGCACCACGTCGGCGCTGACGCGATGGCTGTCACGGACATAGCTGAGCAGCAGGCAGTTGTCGCACATGACGTTGATCAGCCGCGGCACGCCGCCCGACGTGTTGAAAATCTCGTGCACCGCATCCGGATCGAAGGCGACGCCGGGACGGTCCGGGTTTTCGCTGGCGGCCCGCAGGCGGTGCTGGATGTACTGGTGCGTGTCGGGCAGGTTCAGCGGCCGCAGCTGCTTGGCCAGCACGATGCGCTGGCGCAGGGCCGCGTGGCGCGCGTCGCGGATCCGCTGGCGCAGCTCCGGCTGACCCACGAGCACGATCTGCACAAGCTTGTCGGTGGCGGTGTCGAAGTTCGACAGCAGGCGCAGTTCGTCCAGCGCGTCGTCGCTGAGGGTCTGGGCCTCGTCGACGAAGAGCACCACGGGCTGGCCGGCGTGAAAGCGGACGTCGAGATGTTCGCGCAGGCGGTCGAGCAGTTGGCCGTGGTCGTCGGCAGGATCGAAGCGGACGTTCAGATGCCGCATGATCTGGCGTACCAGGCCGCCGCGACCGGTGTGGCCCCAGCCCACCTGCACGATCGGCATGGCGTCGCCGGCCCGCTGGCACATGGTGCGGCCCACGGTGGTCTTGCCCGATCCGATCTCGCCGGTGATCAGCACGAAGCCCTTGCGCATGCGGATCGTGTACTCGATCGCCGCCAGGGCCTCACGGTGCTGCTCGCTGGCGTAGAAGAACCGCGGGTCGGGCGTGTTCTCGAACGGCAGCACCTTGAACTGGAAGAACGCGTGATACACCGATTACTCCTTGTCGACGGCCGTGGCGGCAGCGCTGCCGGTGGACAAGCCCTTGACGAACACGCCGGAGGTCAGGCGACTGAACACCTCGGGCCGCTCGAGATTCAGGTACAGGAGACTGGCCATGAAAAGGACCACGGCGGCCATGGCGGCGATGTTCAGCGGGTGAATCACCAGTCGCCGCACGCGTCGGGCGCGCTGCTGTCGGACCGAGAGGATTTCGCTGACCGATCCGAGCAGCGGCAGGTCGAGGCTCGCGGCCAGTTCGCTGCCGCGATGGAAGGTGGCATCCGTGCGATGGGCCAGCAGGACGGCCGCGGCCCCGGCGACCAGGCCCAGACCAATCGCCGCCATCAGCACCTGCATCCACTGCGGGCTGACCGGATGCGTCAGTGGTCCGCACGGTTTGACGAACGCCAGCCGGATGCCGCGGTCGCCGCTCTCGGCAGCGCGGACCATATCGAGACGGCGCAGGTTGTCTTCCCAGAAAGTCAGCTGGCGCTGCAACTGGGCGATTTCACGATCGATCTTCAGGTAGGCGCTGCGGACGCCGTACATCTGGTCCGTCTGCGCTTCCATGCGGGCGATGTGGTCGGCCATGGCCGCGTGCCGGGCGGTCAGGGCGTCGAAGTCGCTGCGGGCGCGGGTGAGCTGAAGGTCCAGTTCGTCGCGCTTGGGGTTGGCCGCCAGTTCGCGCTGGGCGACCACCTCCTGATCCGTTTCGGCCATGCGCAGCGTCAGGGCCGCCATCTTCGCCCGCAGGGCGATCACATCGGGATGGCGTTCGGTCATGCCATAGGCGTTGAGGCAGAGCGTCAACTGGTTGCCGGCCTCGCGGTGCTCGATTTCGAGGCGGTCGAGTTCGGGGTTGCGCTGGGTGATGGTCTTGGGCGCCAGCTCGGGCGTCTGGGCGATCGCTTCCTCCAGCCCGCGCATCTGCACCTGGGCGGCGTTGCGTTCCTGCACCAGCTCGGCCAGTTGATTGCGCGCTGCTGACAGAGCGTGCTGGAGACTGTTGGGGCTGTCGGGCAGCAGGTCCGCCTGCTCGATCTGAAAGACCAGCTTGTGATTCTCAAGCTCCTCGATGCGTGCGCGACTCACGGCCGCCTCATTCTCGAAGAACTCGGCGCTCTGACTCAGCCTCTGGTTGATCTGACTGCGGGCCTGGTTGATGTACTGGTTGACCAGACTGTTGACCGCCCAGCGGGCGAAGCGCGGGTTTTCGTCGATGAAGCTGATCCTGACCTGGTCCAGCTCCTTGTTGGCGATGTCGTAACCCACGTGGATCTTGCGCGTGAGGGCGGCCCGCAGGCCGGGCAGGTTGTCGGCGCCGATCTTCAGATCAGACATGAGCCGCGCGTCGCCGCGAAGCTGTTCCAGAATCTGGTCCACCGCGGCCTGGCCGGCGATCTCCTTGGCAAGGCTCTGGCGCGGATCGCTGAAGAAGCGGCCGGCGCCGGTGTCCATGATTTCGCTCATCACGATGTCGGTGCGGCGCTCAAAGACGGCCTGGGCGTTGTATTTGCGAGGCAGAAACAGGCTGACCGCCAGTACGGTCGACGTCACGACGAAGGCGGTGACGAGGAACCGCCAGCGGTACTGTCGCATCAGCGACCAGACCTCGAGCAATGATTCGGCTTGGTTGACTCTTCGATTCATGCCATGGTCCCTTGTGGTGCGGACCGCGTCATGCGGCCGGCAAGGCATGCGGCGTCATGCTCAGTCGTTGTTGGCGTTGTTTCCGTACTCGCCCGCGGCGTCATCGATGTCCTTGGGTCCGCGGACGGTCTCAGCCATCGGTCGGATCGGCAGCAGAAGCTGCTGCATGGTCAGGCCCACCGACGCCAGCGGGTTGGCCGGCACGTAGATCACGTCGCCGTCCTCCAGCATGGCGTTGAGGGTCATGTCGCCCTGCATCACCATCTTGTTGAGGTTGACGGTCATGCGCTTGACCAGCCGCCCGTCGGCATTGGGGCGCAGCACCTGCACCTTGGCCGGATCCGCCAGCCGGGTCGGCTGGGCCTGGGCCATCAGGCGAAGCAGGGTGTTGGCGCCGGTATAGGAGTAGGGTCCGGGCGAAGCGACCTCGCCGAACACGAAGATCTTCTGGCTGTGATAACCGACCACGTGCACGCTCACGTCGGCGTCCTGGTAGTAGGCGCGGGCCAGCTCTTCGAGTTCACCGGCCAGCTCCTGCTGCGTCTTGCCGGCGACAAAGACCGGCCCCAGCAGCGGCAGGTTGATCTTGCCGTCGGGGCTGATGCGCTCGGAGTAGCCGGCGATCTCACGCACGCGCTTGGAGCGGATCTGCACGACGTCCGGCGGGGCCATGCGGTACTCATTGGCCGAGACCAGTTGATGCGGGTCGGCCACAAAGGCGCTGTAGTCGGTGTAGACGCGGGCGCATCCGGCCAGCAGCAGCACCAGAATGGCGGCGAGCAGGGCGGTGAGCCCGGTGGTCAGGGCGGCGCGCCGGGCGCGGGGATGGGTGGCTTGGATTGTGGACATGTCGGCGTCCTCCCGCGGGCTGTGCGGCCCGTCGAGTCTCAAAGCGCTGCGTGGTCCCAGACCTTCGGTACTGTGGCCACGATCAGACGGGCATCGGTCCACACGCTGGGCCGACGCAGGTAACACAGGTCGAGGGCCAGCTTCCTTCGGGCGCCGGCCACGTCGTTGGTGTATCCGTTGCGCACCTGGGCCAGCCCTGTCAGGCCGGGTTTGCCCGCCAGGCGGCGCTCAATGTGCGGAATGTGGCGGCGGAGCTGTTCAATGATCTCCGGCCGCTCCGGCCGCGGGCCCACGAGGCTCATCTCGCCGCGCAGAATGTTCCACAACTGCGGCAATTCATCGATGTGCGTCTTGCGGATCCACGCGCAGCCGCGAAGGATGCGCGGATCGCCGTCGTGCGCGAAGCGGGCTTTACCGTCAGCCTCGGCCCGGGCGGTCATGGTCCGCAGCTTGTGAATGCGAAACAGCACGCTGTCGCGCCCGACGCGCCACTGGCTGTAAAACACCGGCCGGCCGTCGATCAGGGCGATCCAGGCGGCGCTCAACAGCAGCAGCGGTCCCAGAACCACGGCCGCGGCGCCCGCCCCCAGCACATCCAGACATCGCTTGGCAAGCCGATGACTGCGACCGTCCGCGCCCGCACCCTCGGTGCGTCGGTGCCGCTGTGCCTGCCTTTTCACACGTCGAACCATATCGGGCAACTCTGTTGACGGAGTCCGCGTACAAACGGACGGCGGCCTGCAATGGCCGGGATTCAGAGGTGCTATCGTCGGGATGCCTGGGGCACTTGATCCGATTTTGCGGCTTCTGCGCCCTGCGGGGGCTGTTCCGCGCTTGCCGAGGGCAACGGCGGCGACGCGCATCGCGATATAGGCGTCAACGCGACCGATAATGCCCGGCTTATGCGGACGCGTTCACGTCGCACGCGCCCAGGGCGAGCCGCATGGCCAGAGCCTTGTCCAGTGTCTCCTGGCGCTCGGCCGCGGGATCGGAGTCCGCCACGATCCCCCCGCCCACATGCAGATCGATGCGGCCGCGACCATCGGGTGATGCCGGCAGTTCGAGCATCATGGTGCGGATGGCGACGTTCAGGCACGCCTGCTGCCCGTACAGCCAGCCGATGGCGCCGCAATAGGGTCCGCGGCGCACCGGCTCCAGCTCGTCGATGATTTGCATGGCACGAACTTTCGGGGCGCCGGTGACCGAGCCGGGGGGGAACGCGGCTCGGATCAGGTCGACCAGATCGCGGCTGGGATGCAGCGTGCCGGTGACGGTCGCCACGCCATGATGAATCGTCGGATGCGTCTCAATGACCCGCGGTTGCGGCACGTGGATGCTGCCGTAGCTGCACGCGCGGCCCAGGTCATTGCGGACCAGGTCGACAATCATGTTCAGTTCGGCGATGTCCTTGGCGCTGTCGCGCAGTTCGTCGGGCGACACGTGGGCCGGCCGCGTGCCCTTGATGGGACGGCTGACAACGCGGCCGTCAGCATCGACACTGAGGAACAACTCCGGCGAGGTTGAGGCGATGGCCCGGTGCGTTCCGCGGCTGGACGCGCCGTCGGCCGGAAACTCGAGGTAGGCCCCGTACCAGGCCGGTGACGCGGTCGCCAGGCGGTTGAACAGCGCCCGCGGCGCGTGAGGAAATCGGCCGGTCCAGGATGCGCTCAGACGCTGACTGAGATTGACCTGAAAGATGTCGCCGGCCGCGATGTAGTCGAGGCAGCGCTGAACGGCCGCCTCGTAGCGCGCGGCGGTGAAGACGCTCTGCAGTGAGCCGGCGAGCGGCGTCTGGGTCTGATCGTCGTCAACAGCCCGGTCGAAAGCAGGACGGCGCGACGCATCGCGCCAATCGCCGTACGCCGTCCATTGCCCGGTCATGGCATCGTGTACGGCCAAGCCGGGGCAGCAGGCCAGCTCGATCAACGGCCAGGCCCGATCGGCGACGGCGCGCGTGGGCAGGCGTTCGATCCAGCGGCCCAGATCGTAGGACAGGTACCCGATCCACGGGCCGGGGGCTGCGGCGAGCAGTTGCCGCAGGTCGCGGAAGGGGTGATGGGTCAAGACGAAGCCCCGCGGCAACCCGACTGTGCCGTGGAAGCTGCTGCGTCCGGGCGGGCCGGTGTCATGGGCGGTCGCGACACCGTGTGGAGCGAATGTAAAACGGTAGATGCCAGCCGGCTCAGCCAGGATGGACCGTCTGGCCCAGTGCGCGTCCGACCGACCCGAATGCAGGAGCATTACGGGCCGCTCCGTTCTGTGGCGGCGCAGCGCGTCCAGCGGCGAAAAATCCCAGGGCAGCGGTGTCGCGGGGCCGAACATGGCCGCATCATATCCCCGCGGCGCCCACGGCGGCCGACGTATTGCTCAATCCGGAAGGTATCTGTCGCGCCATCGGCCAGCCATCATGCGATTCCGCGCCCGCGGAGGGCTTGGCGGTGGCCTGACAGTCCATCATGGGTTACAACATCCAGCCCCGGGGTTCGAAGCTGGCGAAGCGTTGTCGCGCCAATGGATGTAGCGACAGGATTCTGATGACGGGATAGTAATGAGCAGATGGTGGTTGGTGGCCGCGGCGGCCGCATGCATGACAATGCTTGCCTTTCGTCTGGCCGCTCCCAGCGATATTTTTGAGAACGCTCAGGCCAGGCCGTGCGCCCACATCGTGGACGTCGCGGTTCATGGCAACTGGCTGATGCAGCGTGACCCCGGCGGCGTGCTGGCGACCAAGCCGCCGATGTACCCATGGCTCGGGGCGGTGATAGTCAAGGCGCTGGGCGGGCGGACCAGTGAGTGGGTGTTCAAGGCGCCGCTCTGGCTGGCGTATCTGGGTACTGCGGTGTTGATTGTCGACCTGGGGCGGCGAAGCGTGCCCGGCCCCGTCGGCCTGATCGTAGGGGCGCTGGCGGCGGCCATGTGGTCGGCCAACCACCACACCTTCAAACTCGCTTACACCGCTCGCACCGACATGCTCCTGACCGGCTTTATTCTCCTGGCCGTCTGCGCCGTGCTTCGACAGCGGCAGCGCTGGCTCGCGCAACAGCCGGCCTGTCGACTGGACATCGCGCTGTTCTGGATCGCGATCGCGCTGGGTGTGCTGACCAAGGGGCCGGCCGCACTGCTGCCGGTCGGGTTGTGGTTGTTGCTTGTCGGGCATGACCGCGGCTGGCGTCATGTGCGGCCGAATTGGCAGATCGCAGGCGCCGCCGTCATGCTCGGCCTTGCCGCCGCGTGGCTGATTCCGACCCTGCGCGCGTATCCCCAGTGGATGGACAACATCAACCGCGAGGTCATCGAGCGCGTCTCCGGCACCGGTACCGGGGCGCGGCGGACCGATCCGTTCTACGTCATCCCGTACTATCTGATGACGCGAACACTGCCCTGGAGTCTGGTCTTTGCCGCGGCCGCGGTATGCTGGCTCGCATCGCGGTCACGCTCGGTGGCGATCATGTCGTCTTCGCTTTCCGACGCAGCGGATGACGGCACCGGTCGGCCGACTATCGGTTGGGCGTTCACGTGGGTGGCGCTGGTGCTGGCGGTGTTCATGATCTCCAAGGGGCGCCGGGCCGATTACCTGCTGCCGGCTTATCCTCCAATGATGATCGCCGCCGCGTGGGGCGTGGTCATGGCCCAGCGACACAGCGGCCTGCTGCGCGGGCTTGTGCATGCGATAGTCGGCGGCGCGGGCATCATCGCCATGCTGGCGGCGGCGGGCACGCCCTGGCTGCCGCGGCCGGTACCGCTCGATCTGGGGCCCTGGCCGCATGACGTCGAGCCAAGCTACGCCGCGGTCTACTGGCTTGGCGCGTTGCTTATGTTCGGGGCGGGCGCGGCCGGTCTGTGGTGGACTCACCGCACACGCTATGCCAGGGCAGCCATGGCGGTCTGCTTTGCCGTGATCGCCGCCGCCGCTGTGTTCCACACCAGTTTCGCTCCCATCAAGACCGATCGGCGAAGCGAATACGCGCACACCGTCGTGGATATCGCGCGCCAGGCGGGCGCGGCCACGGGTCTGCCCGTCGTCTGTCACGAGATCGGCGATCATGGCAGTGAGATCATCCCCGCGCTGTTGGGACGGAGCGATCCATGGGATCGCCGCGCGCTGCGGCATCTTGACGATCAGGGAGCCGTTCTCGTTGTCGGGGTGGCGGCGTGGGCGCGCATGGCCGAGGCGTACGCCGATCGGGCCGTGATTCTGGCGCAGACGCCCGCGACTTCGTACCGTCACGGCGTCCTGGGGTTTCTTGTTGTGCGGGTTGACCCGCTGCCGCCGCCGTCATCACTGGCATCAGAATGATGCGGCGGACTCGAATGTGTCGCTCGTGCCGCTGGTGTCGAAGCTGTGGCCGGTCAGATGCAGGAACACATCTTCA
>CAZUUQ010000035.1:0-25981 GCA_964622625.1 uncultured Phycisphaeraceae bacterium
GCCGCACGCGAAGTTCCCGGCATTCCCCAACCGCCGCGGCAGGCAAAGGCGGTGATTCGTGGCTGACGCATTTAACATCGCCTACCTCGGCGGCGGGTCACGATTCGTCGTGACACTGCTGCACGGGCTGGCTGATTGCGCCGACGCTGTCCGCGATCTGGGTCGGCCCATCGAGCTGCGCCTGCTGGACCTGGACGTGAAGCGGGCCCAGGAGATGGCGCGCTATGCGGCCATCGTCGCCGACGCGACGAGCCTGCCCATCACGGCGATCGTCACAGATGACGACGCCCGTGCCATCGACGGCGCGCACTGGGTGCTCTACTCCATCGGCATCCGCCACCAGACCGGGCGTCTGTTCGCCAGGCTCATCGAGGGTTTCGGACACGTCGAGCACGAGACCGGCGTATGGACGGCCGCGGACGGCGCGGTCAACTGGCCGATCGTCTCGCGCTTCGCCGCCCTGACCAAACGGCACGCCGCCCCCGACGCTACGTTCACCTGCCTGGTCAACCCCACCGACACACTGCCCCCCGCCATCGCCGACGCCTTCGGGTTGCAGTCGCACGGCATCTGCGTCGAGGTGCCCAACCTGCGCTACTTCCTGAGCTACTACCTGCAGGTGCCGTGGGACAAGGTTGTGCTCGAGTTCATCGGTGGCAACCACAACGGCTGGGTGACGCGCTGCACGGTCGATGGGCGCGACGGCGTGAAGGCGCTGCTGGATGTCATGGACGAGCTGCCGCGGCGCAGGGACTGGCACTTCGGCCACGGCTGGTTCCTTTCGACCATCCGGCGTCTGGGTTGGATGCCAAGCCAGAACTTCCACGCCTGGCCTTTCATCGCTCCCGACTGGGACGACCTGGCCGCCGACCGCGAAGACTGGGCGCAGCGCATGCTGCCGGCCGGGCAGACGCGCCGCCGCGATATCGACGAAGCCAGTCTTCAGGCGGCCCTGGACAGCGGTCAGATGCTGCCGCGCTTCGATTCGATGAAGCACCCTTACGGCATGCCGCCTTTCATGTACGCCAACGTGGGTCCGTCGCTGGCGGGCCTGGCCATTGGCCTGGCGGGCGGCGACTGCGGCCCCGTGACCGGCCCGATCAGCCTGCAATGTGAGAATGGCTCGGCCAACCCCTGTCAGCCGGCCGACGCCTGGGTGGAAGCACCCACCATCGTGCGCCGCAGCCGACTGGAGCCGCGGACCGTGCCCCAGCCACCCGACTGGCTCTTCGCCCGCAACCGCATGATCGCCGCCCAGCGCCGCCTCATCGCCCGTTGGCTGGCTGCCGGCGACACCCAGCCGCTGACCCAGGCGCTCTACATGTCGCCCAGCGAAGCCCATTACCAGGTGCTGGAACGCGCCCTCCGCGAACTGCCGCGCGTCGCCCATCCCGACCGCTGATCGCGGCCGTCTGAAAAGAGAATCGCCCGCCATGACGGGCGGGCGCGACGCTGGGTACAAAGTCGGGCAATACACCGGGGAGGGCTCGAACCCCCAACCTCCTGGTCCGTAGCCAGGTGCTCTATCCAATTGAGCTACCGGTGCACGGGTCGAACTGGGCATTGTAAACGGCAGGCCGGCAGTTTCAACCGAGGCCGCGGACGCATCATCACGCCGTCACGCCATCGGATGGCGGCCCAGGAAATCGAAGGCGATGCCCAGGAAGTGTTCGGTGAACTTCTCGGGCACTACATGGCCGGTGTTGGGCATGATGCACAACTCGGAGTCGGGGATCGACGCGTACATGCTCACCGGCAGATAGACACGGAAGAACACGTCGCGGTCGCCGTGGACGATCAGGGCCGGACAGGTGATGCGTTTGAGATCCTCGGGTTTGTACGCCAGGTCGCCGGGCGCGAGCACCGAACCTTCCCACTGATCGACCATGAACAGCGTGTGGGCTTTCTTCTCCTCGGACATTGACGCATCCTGGGGAATCTGCACGCGCCGCTCGGCCGCGATCTTCGAGACCATCTTCTGCGAGTAGTCGTCGAAGTCGTAGGTGCCGATGCACAGCGTCATCGTGTGCACCAGCTCGGGCCGGGCGAACACGAGCGAAAACTGCTGCATCGCCCCGGACGAGAAGCCGACGAAGTGGGCCCGCGGCAGTTTCATCGCGTCGCAGAAGGCGGCCATATCCAGGCCCAGTTCGCTGTGGAGAATGCGGCCGGCGGGATTGTTCGTCTTTCCGTGGCCGCGCCAGTCGGGCGTCAGCACGCGATACCGCTCGCCCAGCGGGCCGACGAATCGACCGAACGCGCGGCCGCTGCCGAAGAAGCCGTGCAGCAACACGATCGGCTCGCCGTCGGGCTTGCCGTGCTCCTCGTAGTACATCTCGATGTCGCGCACGGCGATGGTGGGCATGGGCATGGCTTTCGCAAAAGGGGCGGCGCGACGGGAACCATCGCGTCAGTCCGTGGGCATCTGGCCGCTCTTGATCTGCTCATCCAGGGCCTTGGCATCCGCGCCTTCGGGCAGACGGCGGCGGACCACGTCGGCCCAGAGACCCTCAAATTCGTCAAGCATCTTCTCGAACGCGGCCCGCTCGGCCGCTTTGCGGGCGTCGTCGACTGCCGCTTCACTGGTCCAGGAATTGGCCGCCTGGCGGCGATGCTCCGTGGCCTCGACCGAGCCGTACAGGAAGCCCGTGCGCGTATCGAGCAGCACCGCCGCGGCCGAGCAGCTCACCTGCGCCTGCTTGCTGGGGAACAGGCCCAGCGTCAGCACCGATGCCGGCTCGAGCAGATCCTTGACGCCCATGGCCGTGTCGATCGTGTAGATCAGCAGCATATCGGCATGAGCGGCCGCGGCCGCCTGGCGAAGCTGCTCGTGGTCCTTGAGCTCCGTGGGCAGGAACAGCCGACTGATGGTCACCAGGTCCGCGACCATGGGAAGGGCGGCCACGCGCTGGTAATCGCTTTCCCTTTCGATGTCGCGCGTGGTGACCACGGAATACGACCCCTGGCCGTAAGCCCGCCCCAGGCTGTATGAACGGTACCCCGACCCTTGCACGCGGGCCACCGCGAGGATCGCCGGCATGGGCGACACCGGTTGGCGATCCAGCACCTGCTGGATTTCCGCGTCGGTGCTGTTGCGCATCTGCTGCTCGCTCATGCCGATGAGCCGAGCCAGGTCCGCGCCAGGCCCCGGTGTGGTGTAACGCGTGCAGCCGACGCTCGACATCGACAGCGCCATGATGGCCAAAGTGATCACGATGGCAGTTGGCTTTGCCCGTAACATCCCGGCCTCCTTGTGCAAGGCGGCGGAAACGGCCGCCGCGGTCAGATACCCAGCGCGCGGGCCATGGTCTGGCCGATGTCGGCCGGGCTTTCGGCGACGTGGCAGCCGGCTTCGCGCAGGGCCGCGAGCTTGGCCTCCGCCCCGCCGCTGCCGCCGTCGATGATCGCGCCGGCATGGCCCATGCGCCGACCCGGCGGCGCGGTGCGGCCGGCGATGAACGCCACCACGGGTTTACGGACGTGATCCTTGATGAACGCGGCCGCCTGCTCTTCGTCGCTGCCGCCGATCTCGCCGATGAGCACGATGCCGTCAGTCTGCGGGTCGGCATTGAACTGCACAAGGCAGTCGACGAAGTTCATGCCCCGCACCGGATCGCCGCCGATGCCCACGCACGTGGTCTGGCCGATGCCCAGGTTCGAGCACTGCCAGACGGCTTCGTAAGTCAGCGTGCCCGAGCGGCTGATGATGCCGACGGCCCGGCCGCTCTCGGCCTTGTCGGCCGGCTTGTGGATGTAGCCGGGCATGATGCCGATCTTGCAGCCCCCGCCCCCCGAAGCATTGCCGTTTCCGGGGGTTCCGGAGGTTCCGGGGGTGATGACGCCCGGGCAGTTGGGGCCGATCAGACGCGGACCCTTGCCGCTGTTGAGGTTCAAAGCCCGGCGGACGCGCATCATGTCCAGCACGGGGATGCCTTCAGTGATGCAGACGATGAGCTTGATGCCCGCGTCGGCCGCTTCGAGGATCGAGTCGGCCGCGAACGCCGGGGGCACGAAGATCATGGTCGCGTCGGCCCCGGTGGCGTCAACAGCCTCGGCACAGGTGTTGAACACCGGCAGGCCGTTGGCGTCCTTCGTCCCGCCCTTGGTGGGCGTCACGCCGCCGACGACTTTCGTGCCGTAGTCCAGGCACGCCTTGGTGTGGAACGACCCCGCGCTGCCGGTGATGCCCTGGCAGAGGACTTTCGTGTTGCCGTCGACGAGTATGCTCATGGTCGCGGCAGAATAGCGAGATGGGCAGCGGCGGGCAAAAGATGGCTCGCCAGCGGCCTGGGCGTGCGGCAACAGTGTGTTGTATGATCGATTCGGCTGTAATCCACAGCTTCGTCACCTCTTCGTCACCTCCATCCTTGCCGGGAGAAATCCATGTCAAGACGCCTGGCCCGCGTGATTCTCTTCACGAACCGCATGGAAACTATGACAGCCTTCTACCGCGACGTGCTCGGCCTGCCGCCCATGGCCGGGCAGGATCCCGCGGCCGCGGACTGGCGCGAGTTCGAGGCCGGCAACGTCACCATCGCCCTGCACCAGGCCGGCAAGGGCCACAGCGTGGAAGGGCGGGAGGCCGCCTGCGCCCACAAGATCAGCTTCCACTGCGAGGACGTCGCGGCCGAGCGGCAGCGCCTGCTGGACCTCGGCGTGCCCATGGGCGAGCATCTCCGCTTCGGCTCGCTGGAGCTGTGCGACGGGCCCGACCCCGACGGCAACCGCTTTCAACTCTGCAACCGGTCGTAAGCTCTGCCGGTGCCGCGGCCATGACCGCGACCAGACGTCGCGCCTGGGGCAGAACGCAGCGGCGCCCCAGAACCGCGGACGCTGCACCCCCCTGGACACAAGACAGGCTATAATCACGGCACGTGCCCAGGGCGCGTCCCGTCCGCGGAAAGGGTTGAACCCACCTGTCCGGCGTCCGACATCACGAACCTCTTTTCGGCCCGATCGCGGCGGACAACGGGCAGCAGCGAAAGGAGGTCCACGTGACCACTTCCCCCCAGCGGCATCTGCCGCCCCGCGCCAGCGTCGAATTCCTCCGCAAGCAGGCGAAGGACCATCAGCGCGCCAACCAAGGCATGAAATTGACCGAGGCCCAGCACGAACTGGCCCGGTCCTATGGCTTTGCGAGCTGGCCGAAGCTGATCGCGCATGTCAAGGACGCATCGCCCACGCCGTCCATCTACACGCTCATCTCGGATGGTGATGTCAAGGCCGTCCGGGCCATGCTGGAGGACAATCCCGACTTTGTGTACACCCACAGCAGCGAGGGCAAGCGTGGCACAGGCGACCGGGACTATGGCCTGACGCCCCTGCAATTCGCCGCCCGCCACGGACGCCTTGATATCTGTCGCCTGCTGGTGGAGCACGGGGCTGAGGTCTACACGCATCCGCACGCGACCTACCCGCCGGTCATCGAGGCCGCCTGGGCCGGCCACCAGGACGTGGTCGATTACTTTCTCCACGAGATTCCCGACAAAGCGCCCGGTACCAACGGCCTGGGCGTGGCCATCAATCTCGCCGCCCGTGAAGGCTGGGCGGACATCGTCCGTCAGCACATCGAGCGTGACCCCCTGAGCGTCCATCAACGCGGCTGGATCGGCGACACGCCCCTGCACTGGCCCGCCCACAACAACAAGGTGGACATTGTCGAAATGCTCCTGGATGCCGGTGCCAACATCGAAGCTGAGGAGAACAACTGGATCGGCGGCCGCCCGCTGCACTGGGCCGCGGAGCATGCCGCCGACTGCGTGCGGCTGCTGCTGGATCGCGGCGCCGAAGTCGACAGCCGCAACACCCGCCGCGGCAGCAAATTCGAAGGCGTCACGCCGCTGATTATGAACGCCACGCAGCCCGAGGATGTGGCCGAGATCACCGAAATGCTGATTGCCGCCGGCGCCGATGTCCACGCCCGCGACGCCCAGGGCAAGACGGCCCTGCAGCATGCCACGGAGCGCGGCCTGACGCGAATCACGCAAGTGTTACGGGCGCACGGGGCCGGCGTCTGAAGGCAGGGTTCCATGTGTGGCCGTGATGGTCGAACGGATGCCGCCGCGGCCCTTCCAGTCGGTGCGGACCACCAGCCAGCGCGGCGACATCGCGGCCGCCAGGTCGTCGCGGATGCGGTTAGTCACCGCCTCGTAGAAAATGCCCTCGTCGCGGAAACTCTGGTAGTACAGCTTGAGGCTCTTGAGTTCGACGCAGCGGCGGTCGGGCACGAAGCGCAGCGTGATCGTGCCGAAGTCCGGATGCCCGGTCTTCGGGCACAGACTGGTGAACTCCTCGGCCACGTGCTCGATGACGTAGTCGCGGCCGGGGCAGGGATTGTCGAAACACTCGAGCAGCTTGGCGTCGGGCATGGGGAAGCATCCGGATACAAGGTCCATCCAAGGTCCAAAGTCCAAGGTCCAAAGCCCACGGCCGGCATTTTAGCGCCGGCGGGCGGCGCACGCGATGGGGGATCATGGCGTATATTGCCGCCCAGCGCGATCGGAGATTGCAGGCCATGGCCCAGACCATCAGCGAAGACCAGGTCCGCCACGTGGCCCACCTGGCGCGGCTCAAGCTCAGCGACGAGGAAGTCCACCACTTCACCGGCCAGCTTGCCGCCATCCTCGACTACGTGTCCATGCTCAATGAACTGGACGTCAGCAATGTTGAGCCGATGGCCCATGCCATCGACCTGCACAGCGTTCTGCGCGACGACGCGGCCGCGCCTGGTCAGCCCGTCGAGCGCATGCTCGCCAACGCTCCCCAGCAGGATCCGCCGTTCTTCAAGGTCATCAAAGTCCTCGGCGACACGCCGGGGGCATGAGAGTACGCGGCGAGCATGCTCGCCCGCTGAATCGCAACCCCGGACCCCTGACCCCTTGATCCCCAGATCCCTTTCCCTGCCTATGCCCACCGACCTGACACTCATCGAGCTTCGCGACGCCATCGCGGCCGGCCGCGTCACCGCCGAGGCGGCCACGCGGGCGTATCTCGATCGCATCGACCAGTTTGACGGCCGACTCGGCTGCTACACCCAGGTGTTTCACGAACGGGCGATGCGGCAGGCGCGCGACGTGGACGCCGGCACGCGCCGAGGCCCGCTGGCGGGCGTGCCCCTGGCGGTCAAGGATCTGTTGTGCACCGACTACGGCCGCACGACGTGCAGCTCGAAGATGCTCGAACACTTCGAATCGCCCTACACCGCCACGGCCGTGGCCCGGCTCGAAGCGGCCGGCGCGGTGATCCTCGGCAAGACGAACATGGACGAGTTCGCCATGGGCTCGTCGACGGAAAACTCGGCCCTGCAGCAGACGCGCAATCCCTGGGACGTGGCCCGCGTGCCCGGCGGCTCGTCGGGCGGCTCGGCCGCGGCCATGGCGGCAGGCCTGTGTGCCGGCGCTCTGGGCACCGACACCGGCGGGTCGATCCGCCAGCCGGCCGCGTATTGCGGCGTCGTCGGTTTCAAACCGACCTATGGCCGCATCAGCCGTTGGGGCCTCGTCGCCTTCGCCAGCAGCCTCGACCAGATCGGACCGATCACCCGCACCGTCGCTGACGCCGCCCTGCTCACGGCCGTGATGGCCGGCCACGATCCGCTGGACTCCACCAGCGTCGATCTGCCCGCCGCCGATCTGCATCAAGTCGTCGACGCATCGTCGCAAAATCTCGGCCCGCTGCGCATCGGCCTGGGCAGGCAGTATCTGTCGGACCAGAACGAGCCGGCCGTCGCCGCCGCCGTCGCGCAGGCCGTCGAGGTTTACAGGAGTCTGGGCGCGACCATCGTCGAAGTCGATCTGCCCCACACCGCCTACGGCATCCCGGTGTATTACCTGGTGGCGACGGCCGAGGCGTCGAGCAATCTGGCGCGCTACGACGGCGTACACTACGGCCACCGCGCCGCCGGCGCGGCCGACCTGGTCGACCTCTACGCCGCCAGCCGGGCCGAGGGCTTCGGCCCGGAGGTCAAGCGGCGGATCATGCTCGGAGCCTACGCCCTGTCCAGCGGCTACTACGACGCCTACTACCTGCGGGCGCTGAAGGTCCGCCGCCTCATCAAGAGCGATTTCGACGCGGCTTTCGAACAGTGCGACGCACTGCTGTGTCCCACAGCCGCGAGCAGCGCCTTCCGGCTCGGCGACAAGATCGACGACCCGCTGGCGATGTATCTCAACGACGTCTACACCGTTCCCGCCAGCCTCGCCGGCCTGCCGGCCATCAGCCTGCCCGGCGGCTTCGCCCAGGTGGACGGCATGACGCGCCTGCCCGTGGGCGTGCAGCTCATCGCCCCGGCCTTTGCCGAAAGCCGTCTGCTGCGCATCGCCCGCGCCTTCGAGGATCGCACCGACCACCATCGCCAGCGGCCGTCGCTGGCGTCGTAAGGACGCACTGCACCACGGATGGAGCCGACATATGGGCAGAAAAATCGCCGTCAAGAAAAAGAAAAAGATCCGGCGCGGGAAGAACGGCAGGATTTATATCGGCATCGACTTGGGCGGCACCAACATCACTCTGGGCCTGGTCCGCACCGACACAGGCAAGGTCATCGAGCGGCACAAGGTCAAGACGGGAGCCCGGAACGGAGCGGATGCCGTCTTCGACCGCATCGTCACCGCCACGCGCGCTTTGCTGGCCAAGGCCGGCCTGACCGACGTCGATCAGGTGGGCGGCCTGGGGATCGGCGCGCCCGGCACGGTGAACGTCGACACCGGCGTGGTGCGCAATGCCGTCAACCTGTGCTGGCCGCAGTACCCCCTGGGTCGCAAGCTCGCGGCCGCCCTGAAGCTCCCCGTGGTGGTGGACAACGACGTGAACGTCGGGGCTTGGGGCGAGCATGTGGCCGGGGCCGGCAGGAACTACGACCAGATGCTCGCCGTGTTCGTGGGCACGGGCATCGGCGCGGGACTGGTGCTCGACGGCCGCATGTACCGCGGCCACTTCCAGACGGCCGGTGAAATCGGCCAGACCGTCCTCATGCCCCACGGCTCGCCGGGGCGGCGGACGCTGGAGAACCACGCCAGCCGCACCGCCG
The DNA here is from genome assembly GCA_964622625.1 of uncultured Phycisphaeraceae bacterium. Classification (GTDB taxonomy): domain Bacteria; phylum Planctomycetota; class Phycisphaerae; order Phycisphaerales; family Phycisphaeraceae; genus CAZCWM01. The sequence goes on from CAZUUQ010000035.1 coordinate 9,029, forward strand.
TGGTCAACATCATTCGCGACCTGATCCTCTCCAATCACCGCAGCAGCATCGCCCAGGCCGTCGGCGGCGACATGGGCAAAATCCGCTCCCGCGTCCTGGCCGATGCCGTGGCCAGGGGCGATCCGCTGGCCGTCCGTGTGGTCGAGCACAGTGCGGCCTACGTGGGCCTTTCCATCGCTAATACAGTGACAATGCTCAGCTTACCGTGCGTCGTTCTGGGCGGGGGGCTGGTCGAGGCCTTGGGCGACCGCTATCTGAAGATGGTCCGGACCGCCTTCGAGCAGAACGTCCACCCCCCGGAACTGAAGGCCTGCAAGCTGCTTCTCAGCAGGCTGGGCGACGACGCAGGCATCGTCGGGGCGGCATTTTTGGCGCGCGATCGACTGGCCATCGATGGTTTGGCAGGGTAAAATTGTTCCGAACATCGCGCAATATACCTTGACGCGATATGGGCGCATGCTCTAAAAATGTAGAGTGTACGCGGGTCCTTTACCGACCTGCTACCTATTAGAGAGCTTTCTCCCCTCCGCCCCGTTGTCGCTTCGGCGGCAGCGGGGTTTTTTTACCCTCAAAACCGCCCCCACAGGCGTTTTCCCGCTGCCGTCGGCTGCATCAGGCGAAAACGGACGTCGAATTACTGCGACGATGGACGTGTGGCGGGGCCGCCAAGGCCCTCTGCAAATCCCGCCGTATACGGCAACACGGCTGTGGGTGGCTACGCAATACAGAGAATCTGGGTAAGAACTTGCCGCCGACGCGGTCCGTCGAACTCGCAGAACCAGATCCCCTGCCAACGCCCCAGCGCCAGATGGTGGTCCTCGATCAACACGGTCACGCTGCTGCCCATCATCGACGCCTTCACGTGGGCCGCGCTGTTGCCCTCGCCGTGCCGATAAAAAGGTTGCTGCCAAGGTACCTGGGCGTCGAGCTGCGCCAGCATGTCGTGCACGACGTCCGGGTCGGCGTTCTCGTTGATCGTGATGCCGGCGGTGGTGTGCGGCACATAGACGGTCACCTGCCCACGCCGGACGCCCGACGCATGGACCAGCTCCGCCACGCGCTCGGTCAGCTCCACCATTTCGTCGTGCCGCGTGGTCGCAATCTCCATCGTGTGCATAGGCGCGTCCATGCCCTGATGATACGCGCCCCCGCCACCGCGTGTCGGCCGGCCGCGCAGCCCCCCGTGGCGGTTCCGGCGCATTTCGCTAAAGTCATGGCGATCTTTTCAGAAACCGGCGGCCCACCATTCCAGCCGCCATGACGCAGCGGGATATGAACCCATGAAACTGCTGGTTCCCAGCCAGACCGTTTTCGGCGACACGCGCGTGGCCCTGGTGCCTCAGGCCGCGGCCCGTCTGATCGGCGACAAGAAAGCCCCGGTGCAGGTGTTCGTCGAGCGCGGCGCCGGCCGCGACGCCGGCCACGAGGACGATGCCTACGAACAGGCCGGCGCGCAAATTGTCGCCGACGCCCAGCTCGACGCCGCTTGGGCCGACGCCGACGTGGTGGTCACCATCCATCCGCCCACCAGCAATCGCGCCGCCCAGCTCAAGCGCGGGGCGGTGCTCATCGGCATGCTCGCGCCGCTGCGCCATGCCGAATTGATGCGCAGCCTGGCCGAGCGGCAGGTCACCAGCTTCTCCATGGAGTTCGTGCCCCGCATCAGCCGGGCCCAGTCCATGGACGTGCTCTCCAGTCAGGCGAACCTCGGCGGGTACAAGGCCGTGCTCATCGCCGCCGACGCCTGCCGCAAGATGTTTCCCATGCTCATCACCGCGGCCGGCACGCTTGCGCCCGCCCGCGTGTTCGTCCTGGGCGCGGGCGTCGCGGGATTGCAGGCCATCGCCACCGCCAAGCGTCTGGGCGCGGTCGTGGAAGCCTACGACGTGCGCCCTGCTGTGAAGGAGCAGGTCCAGAGCCTTGGCGCCCGCTTCGTCGAACTCAATGCCGGCGCCACCGACGCCGAGACCAAGGGCGGCTACGCGAAGGAACTGACCGACGAACAGCGGCAGCGCCAGGTCGAGCAGATGGCCCGGCACGTGCATGCCGCCGACGCGGTCATCACCACCGCGGCCGTCTTCGGCAAAGCGCCGCCGCTGCTGATTCCGGCTGACACCGTCCGCGGCATGTCGCGCGGATCGATCATCGTGGACATCGCCGCCGACCCCGACGCCGGCCGCGGCAACTGCGAGCTGACCCAGCCCGGCCGGCGCATCACCACCGAGCAGGGCGTGGTGATCGACGGCACGCTCAACCTGCCCGCCCTGCTGCCGATCCACGCCAGCCAGGCCTACGCCAACAACATGCTCGCGTTCCTCAAGGAAATCATCGCCCCGGCCGGGAACGACACGCCCGCTGCCGCACTGAAGCTCGACATGGAAGACGAAATCCAGAAAGGCGCCGCGATCACCCACGGCGGCAACATCACCAACGACCTGGTCCGCGCGAAGCTCGCGGGCTGAACGCGCGCGGCGGGCAAGCCCGCCCGCTGAATACCCCGGTCCCTGAATCCAAAACCCTGAACCCCAGACCCCAGACCCATGGACATCTCACCCCTGATCGTCAACATCGTCGTCTTCGTGCTGGCCATCTTCGTCGGCTTCGAAGTCATCACGAAAGTGCCCGCCACGCTGCACACGCCGCTGATGAGCGGCTCCAATGCCATCAGCGGCATCACCATCGTCGGTGCCCTGATGTGCGCGATGGATGAAACGTTGCTGCGCTTCGGCGTGATCCTCGGCTTCCTGGCGGTGATCTTCGCCACCATCAACGTCGTCGGCGGTTACGTTGTCACCGACCGCATGCTGCGTATGTTCAAGCCGCGCAAGTGAGCGTCTGAACGCGGCGGGCAAGCCCGCCCGCTAAATGTCCTGATCCCTTGATCCCTTGGTCCCTCGGTCCCTGAACCCCAGCCCCCAACCACCATGCCCACCTTCGCCCTGCTCAAGAACGACTGGATCACCCTCGTCTACCTCCTGGCGGCCGTGCTGTTCATCTACGGCCTGAAGATGCTCAGCAAGGTCAACACCGCCCGCCGCGGCAACATGATCTCCGCCCTGGGCATGCTCATCGCCGCCGCCATCACCCTCTACGAGGTCACCGGCGCGACGATGCACTCGCTGATCTGGATCGGCGTGGCTCTGTTGATCGGCGCGACCATCGGCCTGATCTTCGCGCTGCGCGTGCCGATGACCGGCATGCCGCAGATGGTCGCCCTGCTCAACGGCTTCGGCGGCATCGCGTCGCTGCTGGTGGCCTGCGGCTGGTATGCCACGCACGGAGCCGAATCCTACGACCTGTCGGTCGGCCTGGCGGTGCTCATCGGCGGCGTGACCTTCACCGGCTCGCTCATCGCCTTCGCCAAGCTCCAGGGCGGAGCTTTCAAGAAATGGGTGCCCGGCACCCCCGTGCAGCTTCCTCTGCACAAGCTCTGGATCGCCCTGCTGATCCTCGCGCCCCTGGCCCTGTCGGGGATCATGCTCGAACAACCCGGCTGGGGCTGGATGCTGCTGCTGATCGCCCTGCTGTCCCTGGCCGCCGGCGTGCCGCTGGTCGTGGGCATCGGCGGAGCCGACATGCCCGTGGTCATCTCCCTGCTCAACAGCTACTCCGGACTCGCGGCCGCGATGGCCGGCTTCGTGCTCAACAACTACGCCCTGATCATCACCGGCTCGCTGGTGGGCGCGTCGGGCCTGATCCTCACCAGCATCATGTGCAAGGCCATGAACCGCTCGCTGGTCAACGTCCTGTTCGGCGGCGTGGGCTTCGAGGCCGCGGCCGCCGGCGCCACCACCGGCTCCAACGCCGAGGGCAAGACCGCCCGCGAGTCCTCCATCGAGGACGCCGCCATCGTGCTCGACGCCGCCCAGTCGGTGATCGTCGTGCCCGGCTACGGCATGGCCGTCGCCCAGGCCCAGCATGCCGTCCGCGAGCTGGCTGACGAACTGGCCAGACGCAGCATCGCCGTCAAGTACGCCATCCACCCCGTCGCCGGCCGCATGCCCGGACACATGAACGTCCTGCTCGCCGAAGCCAACGTGCCGTACGAACAGCTCTACGACCTCGACGGCATCAACCCCGAGTTCGAGCAGGCCGACGTCGCCCTGGTCATCGGCGCCAACGACGTGACCAACCCCGCCGCACGCCACGCGAAAAGCAGTCCCATCTACGGCATGCCCATTCTCAACGTCGACAAGGCCCGACAGATCTTCGTGATCAAGCGCAGCCTCAACCCCGGCTTCGCTGGCATCGAGAACGAGCTGTACTACGACCCCAAGTGCGCGATGCTCTTCGGCGACGCCAAGAAGGTGGTGGCGGACCTGACCGCCGAGCTGAAGGCCGAGGCGTAAACCGCCCTTCCCGACATCCGCTAGCATGGCCCCTCGATGATGGAGGAGCCGACGTGACCAGTGCGCGCCAGGATGAGCCGCCTCGGGATCGGCTGCACGACCGCCGCGCCGCCGCCCTGAGCGATGAGCCGCCGCAGTTCGAGCATGAAACCGTGCTCAAGGCCGACTTCTTCAGCCGCTCCGACCTGGGGCGGTATCCGATCGAAGGCCGCGGCGTGCCCGCCGTGCGGCGCGATGTGCGCTTCGCCCGCTGGTGGACCGTGCCGGCGGCGCTGTGCCTGGCGGCCCTCGAACGCCGCGCCCTGCGCGCCTTGGCCTCGCCGCATCCCATGCCCGACGTGCCGACGCTGCTCTACGACGCCCGCTGGGTGACGGTGCGCACCTGGATCGAAGGCCGACCCATGCAGGACGCCCGCCCGCGCGATCCGGTCTACTTCCGCGCCGCGCGCCGCCTGCTGGTGCGCCTCCATCGCCGCGGCGTGGCGCACAACGACCTGGCCAAGGAGCAGAACTGGCTGGTGACGCCCGACGGCCGACCGGCTCTGATCGACTTCCAGCTCGCCACCGTCCACCGCCGCGGCCGCCTGCTGCGCCACATGGCCCGCGAGGATCTGCGCCGTCTGCTCAAACACAAGCGCACCTACTGCCCGCAGGCCCTCACGCGGCGCGAACGGGCCATCCTCGCCGCCCCCGGCCTGCCCGCGCGCATCTGGCGCGCCACCGGCAAAAGGCTCTACGTCTTCGTCACGCGGCGCATCTTCAAATGGTCCGACGGCGAAGGCGCCGGCGAAGCCCCGCGCCGCCGCAAGCGCAATCCCCCGCCCGGCGCATAGGGCCCGGTCGCCCAGGTCGGCTCACCGCCGCCGCCGCGCCAGCAGCGCCGCGCCGCCCAAGGCCAGCACCATGCCGCCGGCCGGCTCCGGTATCACGCCGGCCTGGCCGCCTCCGGTCAGCAGCGCGATGAACACATTGATGTCCTCGGTGTTCAGCAGCCCGTCGCCGCTGGGCTCGCGCGCCGCCGCGGACGTACCGTAGACCGTTTCATATTCGCCCGGCTGTGTCAGTGCCAGGATGAACGGATTGATGTCCTCGGTGTTCACCAAGCCGTCGCCGTTGAAGTCCCCCGGCAGCGCGGCCGTCAGCATGAACGCCTGCCCCATCACGCTGTCGAAGCCGCCCAGGCCGAACTGCTGATCGAACACCTCCAGCACCAGCGTGCCGAAGTCCTGCTGCCAACTGTTCATCGGCCCGAAGTTGCGGTGTACGATGTTGTCCTGCGAGTAGAAAAAACTGTCGAAGTCGAAGTCGATCCAGCCCCTCAGGGCCGCGTACTGCATCAGCAGGCTCAGCGTGAACGCCGTGCTGTTTGTCAGCTCCGCATCGACGATGAACTGCGGCGTGACCTGCACGCTGTCGCCCAGCAGCGCGATCTGCGGCAGGTCGTCGATCGACGTCGCGACCGTCTGGCTGGCGACCGTCGGCGTCCCGTCGCCATACTTGACCATCACGTCCTCGCTGAAGTGCAGCACCACTTTCAGGGCCGAATCGATGGCGAAACTCTGCTGGTAGCCCACCTCATGCGTGATGTCGAAGTCGAGAATGTCGTAGCCGGCATCGAAATGCACGTTGCTGCCCAGATTCACGCTGATGGCCGCCCCCGTCAGCGGGCTGCCGCCGGTCAGGCTCGAATCCACGTCAAGCAGCGTCGTCAACATGGTCTGACTGCCGGCCGATTCGACCTGATCGCCCGCCACGCCGCCGCTGGTGTTCAGCTCCCAATCGCCGATCGTGAACTCCGCCGCCGGCGCCAGCGGATTGCCGATCTTGATGACATCGCCCACGCCGCCGACGTCGCTGGCCTTCCAGATCAGTCGGCCGTTGCCGTCGTGGTTGAACGAGAACAGATCCTGCCGCAGATCAACATTCACCAGCGGCCCGCCGTGGCCGGCGTCGCGCTGCCAGGTGAATGTGCCGTTGCTGATGCCGTTGAAGATGTTGCCGCCGCTGACCTTCGCCTCGACGAACACGTTGGTGCTGAACTGGAGGATGCCTTCAAGGTACGCCTGGGCCGTCGGCGACTGCGTGGCGATCCACGAGGTGTTCCGCTTGGTCGCCGAGCCGGTGAGCTGGAAATACGCGCCCGGCACGATGACGTCCGGCGCCGCGATGGCCGCCTCGTAATCCAGGCCCGCGTCCACCAGCCCGCCGTTCATGTACAGCCCCGCCCCGATGCCCATCCGCCCCACAGCCGATACCGCGAACCGCGTGTCCACCGTGATCCCCGAGTTCGTCACCGCGGGCGGATCGACCCACAGGCTGCCCGTCGAAATCGCCGGACTGAGAAACTCCTGCGACCAGTCGAACTCGAAGCCGTCGCCCGTGGCCCACATGTTCTGGCCGCTGGTCACGAACGACAGGTCCGATTCATAGACCTGCCCCGCCTGCGCCGCCCCGCCCGACCACGCGATCAAAAGGCCGACCCCGACAACCAGCCGCATCGCGCCGCCCGTTATCCCATGCGTTGTCTGCTCTCGCATCACAGATCCCCCAATGACATGTCCATCCCAGGCTCACACGCCAGCGTGCCAGCCCCATCGCACAATCACCACAATAACCACACCCGCCCCGGCGATCCACCATAAAAAGACCGTCCCCAGCACCCGCTTGCCGGGTGGGTTCCCATCGACGCCGCCTTGCTGCTTTGCCTCCACCCTCCGATGCCCTACCGGCCCCGGGCCTCGCGCACCGCCGCGACGTACTGGCCCGCCAGATCAGTAAGTCCCTTGAAATCCCCCGCTGCAATCAGGTCCTTGCGCACCAGCGACGTGCCCACGCCCAGGGCCGCCGCCCCCGCGTCCAGCAACTGCCTGACGTTCTCCAGCGTCACCCCGCCCGTGGGAATCAGCCGAAGCTGCGGCATCGGGGCCAGCAGATCGCTGATGTATTTCGGCCCGAAATGGTTGGCCGGGAAAACCTTGACCAGGTCGGCCCCCTGTTGGAAAGCCGTCATCACCTCGGTCGGCGTCAGGGCCCCGGGCATGACAGGCCGGCCGTAGCGATGGGCTGTGCGGATCACGCCCAGATCGGTGATGGGCGAGACGATGAACGACGCGCCCGCTTCGATCGCGGCCTTGCACGACTCGCTGTCGAGCACCGAGCCGGCCCCGATCACCGCCGCCGCCCCGAGCGCCTTGCGGGCCTCGGCGATCGACGCCAGCGCCCCCGGCGTCGTCAGCGTCACCTCACTGACCGTCACGCCCCCGTCGGCCAGAGCCTTGAACGTTTTGAGCAACCCCTCGCCGCTGTCCGCCCGGATGATCGCCACCAGCCCGCTTTCGTCCAGGGCTGCGAGGACCGCCGTTCGGGCCGCCGATGTGATGTGACTGGGCATGTGCATGTTCCGTGGCACAGCGTCCGCGCATGGCGGCCGCTGGTGCGAGGCTCGTCATATTTTCGCGGCCGCATCAGCGGCATTGCCGGCGACATCATTGATGAGGCCGGCCGGCACGCCGATGTCCGCCACGAGCACCTGGCCGCACCAGGGTTCGAGATTGTGATCCGCCAGAGCGGGCTTGAGCGCGACGAAGGTGACGGTGGCGTCGGCGCGGATGGTCGGGTCGGCCGGCTTGCCGCTGTCGCAGTCCAGGCCGGACGGCACGTCCACCGCCAGCACAGCCGTGCCGTCCTCAGCGACCTGGTTGATGAGCGTGATGACCGCGTCGGCCGGCTCGCGCACGCGGTCGCCGCTGAAACCCGTGCCGAGTATGGCGTCAACGACCAGGTCCGCGGCGTCGAGGATCGCAGCCGCCTCGCCCATCCCTTCCGGACCCTCGGCCACCACCAGCGGCAGGCCCATGCGCTCGACGATGCGCCAGGCCGCGGCCGCGTCGCCGTCGAGTTCGACCGGCGGCTTGATGCTGATGATCTGCACGTCCACGCCGGCGTTGGACAGGTGGCGGGCGACGACGTAACCGTCGCCGCCGTTGTTGCCCCCGCCGCAGACGACGGCCGCGAGGGGGCGCTCGGCCTTGAAGCCGTCGCGCTGCTCGATGCTGGCAAGCACTTCCAGGGCGACGCCCGCGGCATTGCGGCCGGCGTTCTCCATCAGCAGGATGCCGGGCATGGCATACTCCGCGACAGCCCGGCGATCGATCTCGCGGACCTGGGCGCGGGTGAGGACCAGTTGCTGCGGCGATGAGGCGTCGGGCATGTCAAGTCTCGGTCACGTGGCCAGGGGGGCGCGGTGGTCAGGGGGAGCGTGTGGTTCTGGTGGCGGCCATGCTAACGCAAGTCATGCCGATTGCGACCAGCCGCTTTGCCTTGGGCCGCGCCGTTCATCACAATGCGGCCGTGCGTATCCTCGTGCGAGATCGGCAGCGACGACGGTTGTTCGCCGTCGGGATTGACCCGGCCCAGCGCCCGACGGTCGTCCGCGACCCGAAACAAGCGGGCGGCGCAATCGGCGGCGAAGCTCCCGACACCGGTGAAGTCTGCCTCAACTGGGACAGGGCGCTCGACGACCAAGGGCGGCTGCGCCGCTGCCCGGTGTGCGGCTGCCGCGAACTGTACGTCCGCAAGGATTTTCACCAGGTCACGGGCCTGGCGATCGTCCTGCTGGCGGCGGTGACGGCGATGGTACTCTTCGGCATGCGGCAGGTGTTCACGGCCGTGCTCGTGCTGGCGGGGGTGGTGCTGCTGGACGTGATTATTTATTTCTTCTCGGGGCGATGCCTGGTCTGCTACCGTTGCCGCAGCGAGTTCCGTGACACACCCATCGACCGACACCATCAGCCATGGGATCTGTCGATCGGTGAAAAGTACCGCACGACACCACACAGCCCGGACGCAGGCCCGGAACGCGAGGACCGCCCATGAATCGCAGGTTGATCCTGATCTACGGCGCCGGCGGGCACGGGCGTGTCGCGGCGGACGCGGCTGTCGCCGCCGGCTGGAACGTGGTCGGCTTCATCGACGACCACCGTGCCGGTGAGCGCGAGAGCGACTGGCCGATTTTCACGCACACGATCCTCGGCGATCAGCCCACGGCCGCGGTGCATGTGGCCATCGGTGACGGCCCGGTGCGGCAACTGATCTGCGAGCGCATGCGCCAGGCCGACCGCACCCTCGCGACGATCGTGCATCCGTCGGCCTGGGTCAGTCCCTCGGCCGAACTGGCGGAGAACGTCTACGTCGGCCCGCAGGCGGCGGTGAATGCGGCCGCGACCATCGACGTCGGCGCGATCGTGAACACCTCGGCCGTGGTCGAGCATCACGGGCATATGGGGCCGTTCAGCCACCTCTCGCCGGGCGCGGTGCTGGCGGGGGCGGCCCAGCTCGGGGCGTTCAGTCACATGGGGACCAACGCCTCGGCCATTCCGCGCGTGCGCATCGGCCAGCACTGCGTGATCGGCGCGGGGGCCGCGGTGATCGAGGACATCCCCGACGGTCAGACCGTCATGGGCGTGCCCGCCCGGCCGCGGTAAGTGGGATGCACCGGTTGGTCCGCGGCGGCGATGCGCTCTGCCGCAGGCCCCCACGTGCCCAACCACCAACCACGTCCACAACGAGCCGCGACCGTCAGGCAGCGATTGCCTTGGTTGGTGGAGCTCAACCCCGCTCGCTCACCCTCGCGGCTCATGATGGAAGTTTTCAGCAAGCAGCCGGGGTCAGCAGCACCACGGCATGGCAGGCGATGGCGCGGTTCTCGCCCAGGGCGTCGACCTTCTCGTGCGTCTTGCCCTTGAGGTTCACCTGCGACATGTCGCAGCCCAGCAGGTCAGCCAGGTTGCGGCGGATCGCCTGCTTGTGCGGGCCCAGTTTGGGCTTCTGAAGAATCACGGTGACGTCGAGGTTGCCGATGGCATAACCGGCGGTCCGCATCCGCCGCGCCGCCTCCTCGACGAAGATGCGCGAGTCGGCCGCCTTCCACTTGGGATCGTTGTCGGGAAAAAGCTGGCCGATGTCTTCCTGCGCCAGCGCGCCCAGCACGGCATCGGTGACGGCATGGTAGACCACGTCGCCGTCGCTGTGCGCATCGCAGCCGCGGTCGTGTTCGAGCCGCAGCCCGCCCACGATGAGCACACGCCCGGGTTCGAGGCGATGCAGATCAAAACCGTGGCCGATGCGGATGTTCACCGCCGAGGACGCAGAGGAGGCGGAGCAGGAACCGCCATCAAGCCGGCTTGTATTGGTGGACAAATCGTCGCACTCCGTCTTTGAGGCGCGGGACATTGAAATTGATCAGCAAGCCGAGCGGCCGTCCACTGAGGCGAAGGTAGGACAGAAGCTGGGCCTCATGGATCGGCTCAATACTGTCCACTGCCTTCAACTCGACGACTACGCGATCCTCAACCAGGAAGTCCAAACGGTAGCCGCAATCCAGTTCGACCTCACGGTATCGCAATGGCAGGGCACGCTGCCGCTCGAACATGACTCCCATGGCGTTGAGTTCCGCCGCCACGCAGGCTTCATAGGCTGACTCGAGCAAGCCCGGCCCCAATGCACGATGCACCGCAATCGCAGCGCCGATGATCCGTTCGGTAAGCTGCTCATCCTTCATCATCTCTCGGCGCTCTCCGCGACCTCCGCGGTGAATCTCACTTCAGACCGTATTCCTTGAGCTTGCGATACAGCGTGCGCTGGCCGATGTTGAGCATCTTCGCGGTCGCTTCGCGGTTGCCTTTGTTGAGGCTCAGGGCGTTGCGGATGGCCTGTTTCTCGATCTGGTCGAGGCTCATGCCGGCCGGCACGTCGAAGTCGGCCGGCGCCTGCCGGTCGGCCAGTTCCGGCGGCAGGTGGCGGGCTTCGATGCGGTCCCCCTCGGCGACGACCACCATGTTCTGCACCACGTTCATCAGTTGCCGCACATTGCCCGGCCAGTCGAAGGCCAGCAGCGCCTGCATCACGTCCTCGCCCAGTTGCGGCACGGGCCGTCCGTTCTGCCCCGCGAAGTGGGCCGCATAGTGGCGCGCCAGCAGCGGAATGTCCTCCCGCCTCTCGCGCAGGGCCGGCAGATGAATCTCCATGCCCTTGATGCGGAAGTACAGATCTTCGCGAAAGCGCCCCTCCTTGACACGCTCGGCCAGATCGTGATTCGTCGCGGAAATCAGGCGCACATCGACGTGCCGCGGCTCATTGGCGCCCACGCGGATCACCTCGCCGCTTTCCAGCACGCGCAGCAGCTTGGCCTGCATGACCAGCGGCATGTCGCCGACCTCGTCGAGGAACAGCGTGCCCTTGTCGGCATACTCGAAGCGGCCCTCGCGGTCGCGCTCCGCGCCGGTGAAGGCGCCGCGGACGTGGCCGAACAGCTCGGCCTCCAGAATCGACTCCGACAGGCCGGCACAGTTCAGCGGAGCGAAACGCGCCTTGGTCCGCGGCGAGTTGTTGTGCAGCGCGTGGGCCACCAGTTCCTTGCCCGTGCCCGACTCGCCGGTGATCAGCACCGGGATGTTGCTGGGCGCGACCTGGCGAAGCTGTTGAATGACGCGGCGGATGGCGGCCGACGAGCCGATGATGCCCTCGAAGCCGAACTTCTCGTCGACAAACTGCTTGAGGTTCGCGTTCTCGGCCTTGAGCATCACCGCCTGGATCGCGTTGGTGCAGAGCGTGCGGAAGACATCGAGGTCCAGCGGCTTTTCGATGAAGTCGTAAGCCCCGCCCTTGATGGCGGCCTTGGCCGTCGGCACGTCGCCGTGGGCCGTCACCATCACCGTCTCCGCCAGCGGCTGCGTCTGCCGCGCCAGCTCAAGCACTTTCAGGCCGTCGGTCTCGCTGTCCATCACCAGGTCGGTGACGATCAGGTCGAAATTGCCGTGACGCAGCTCGTCGTCGGCCCCGTCGAGATCGTGCACGATGGTGCAGACGTGGCCCAGGCGGCGCAGCGCCTCGGCCATGACCTCGGCATGGGCGGCCTCGTCATCGACGATGAGAATCTGGGCGGCGGGATTGTCGCGGTCGTGTTCTGCCATCACGGCAGGATTGTCGTGGCTGCGCGGCCGCGGTCAAGCGCAGCGTATAATCGCGGCCGATGACCCGCCCCACGTGCTCCCCCATCCATGCCGCGTCCGCGCCGGCCGATGCGGCCCGCGCCGTGGTGCGCCTGGGCTGCGTCAGTTTTCTCAACGCCCGGCCGCTGATCGAAGACCTGACCGAGCATGCCGCTGCCGCCGGCCAACCGGCCTTGACCGTGCGCTACGACGTGCCCAGTCGGCTGCTGGCCGACCTCGAGAGCGGCGACGTGGACCTGGCGCTGTGCCCGGTGATCGACTACCAGCGCAGCCGCGTGCCGCTGGCGATCGTGCCGGCCGGCGGTATCGGCTGCGACGGCCCGACGCTGACCGTGCGACTCTACAGCCGCGTGCCCTTCGACCGCATCGAAACGGTGCATGTCGATACCGACAGCCACACCTCGGTGTGCCTGCTGCGCATTCTGCTCGACCGCGTGTATGCCTGTCGGCCGCGATTCATCGACCACGACGCGCGGCACGCGTCCAGCCATGATGCGTCGCCGGCGGCCCTGCTGCTGATCGGCGACAAAGTGGTGCATGCCGCCCCGCCGACGGAGCGTTACCCCCACCAGCTCGACCTGGGCGAGGCGTGGCATGAGCTGACCGGCCTGCCGTTCGTCTTCGCGGTGTGGATGGCTCGACAGGAAGCGATCGAACACGCCGCCACGGCACAGCCTCTGCAGGCGGCCGCGCGGCAACTGGCGGCCGCCCGTCTTCGCAACGCCGGCCGCATCGACGCGATCACCGCCCGCCGTGCCGCGGCCGCGGGCTGGCCGGCCGATCTGGCCGCCGAGTACCTGGGCCGCATGCTGCGCTACGACATCGGCACGCGGCAGGTGCGGGCCATCGAACAATTCTTTGCCATGGCTTATGATCTGAAACTGATCGACGCGGTGCGTCCGCTGCGGACAGCCGCGATCGATGGCGGCATTCCCGACAGCACCCGCGGCCGCAAGCGGTAGGCGGCCGGTGCTGCGACACCCGCGACCTGACGGCAGCACCCATTGCCTCGTCGACGCAAGCAACAGTTCGCCAGTCGAGCCTTGGCCGAGCTGACCGGCCAGTTGCTGTTCTCTCCCCCGGACAAGCGGCGGCAGCAGGTGCTGCGGGCCGAGGCCCTGCACGACCAGATCGAGTCGGGGCAGACCTACCCGCTGGATTTCGTGACCTTCCGCATCACCAACTATCGCCCGCGAAACACAGACGACGATCAGACGCTTCTCGTGGGTGCGGCCTTGAAGGCGGACCTGCGGCTGCTGATCGACAGCCTTTCGCGTTCCCTGGACATGACGCCCGCCGAGGGCGAGCAGGTCGAGACGCCGCGGCAACTGGCCGCGCGCCTGGGTGTGAGCACCAAGACGATCGACCGCTGGCGGCAGACTTCGCTGCGCTGGCGATGGATGGTCCTGCCGGGGACGGAGCGGCGGCAGGTGGTGATTCCGCGGCAGGCGGTGGAGACGATGCTGACCGATCAGGGCGAGCGGGTGCGGCGCGCCAGCCGCTTCACGCGGATGGACATGGCCCAGCGGTCGCGCCTCGTCGAGCGGGCCCGCCGCCTGGCGCGCGACGCGAATCTCAGCCGCCACCAGATCGCCCGACGGCTGGCGCTCCAGGCCGGCCGCGCGCCCGAGACCATCCGCGCCATCCTGGAAAAGCACGACCGCCAGCACCCCGACGATCGGCTGTTTCCCGACGAAGGCGGCAAACTCAGCGACCGGCAGCGCCGCGTGATCGCCCGGGCCATGCGCCGGGGAGTGGCTGTGCGGCGGATCATGAAGCGCTTCCGATGCAGCCGCTCGACGGCCTACCGCGTGGTGCAGGAACAGCGAGCGCAGATGCTCCACGATCGTGCGATCGGCTACGCAACGCTGCCGTGGTTCGCGCAGGCGGCACAGGCCGTCGATCAGGGCGAAGACATCGCGGCCATACTCGAAGCACATGCGCCCTTGCCCGCTGCGGCCGACGCGGCCGGCGACGCGCCGCGCAAACCGGCGGCGCTCGACGATCTGCCCTCGCCCCTGCGCGAGCTTTACGACCAGCCCCGGGCCCATCGCGAGACGCAGCGCGTGCTGGCGGTGCGGATGAACTTCTGGCGCTACCTGGCGGCCCGAATGCGCGACCGCCTGCCCGCCAGCAACCCGCGCGTCGCCGACCTCGACGCCATCGACGCCATGCGCGAACGCGGCGATGCCATCATGCGGCAACTGGTGCGGATGAATCTGCCCGTCGTGCTGGCCACCGCCCGGCGGCACGTGCAGGGCCACGAGGATCGCCTGCTGCGACTCTTCGACCTGCTGGAGCTGGGCAACCGCGTGCTCATCGACGCCATCGACCAGTACGACGTGACACGCGGGCGGTCCCTGGAGTGGTACGTCACCTGGCGGCTGATGCAGCGGTTCGTGCGCGAGCGGCTCAAGGCGGAGACCACGCTGGCCGCGGCCCTGGGCGACCCGCTGACGCTGGCGCGGCGGCGCGAACTGCCGCAGCAGGTCTACCAGCGCATGCTGGCCCATGCGCGCCAACGCGGCATCGAACTGGCGCCTCCGCCCCCGGAAGACGCGCCCCCGGAGACCCAGCCGGATCGCCCCGCTACCCCCCCACCGGCGTAAACGGCGTTTTGTGCGTCAGAGCGAAAGCGTAAGCCACCGCCACGGCCGCAAGCCCCAGCACCAAGCCCACCCACGCCTGCAACCTTTGCAGCGAGCGGGCCGCGGCATGCTCATCGGCGGGCGACGCGCCGCGATGGACCCACAGCACCAGCACGCCCGCCCCCACCGCCAGCGGAGACAGCGCCAGCAGCGTGACCGTCAGCAGCAGGTCGGCCCAGGCGATCAGCCACGCCAACGCGGCCGTGGCGAAAGCGGCCAGGCCGACCCACGGACTGAGCAGCGCCAACCACGCGGCCGACGCCGGCGGCGGGCCGCCGCGCCGCGGCAATCGCCACATCCACCACAACACCGCGGCCACCAGCAGCAGAGCGCCGGCCACCTGCAGGCCCGTGCGGGTTGCGGGACTCATCGCCATGGTCAGTGCGGCCGCCATCACGTACCGCGATACTCGGCACAGTTGCCTTCCGTCTCGTGCAGTCTGACGGCCGCGAGCTGCGGCAGGCGCGGCTTGAGGCGCTCGTAGAACCAGCGGGCGATGTTCTCGGCCGTGGGGATTTCGAGGCCCGCGACGTCGTTGAGCATCTGGTGGTCGAGCTGCCCGATCAGCGGGGCGGCCGCGGCCTTGACGTCGGCGAAGTCAACCAGGTAGCCGCGCTGCGGCGGCACGTCGCCTTCGAGCACGATCTCGACGCGGTAGCTGTGGCCGTGGACACGCCGACATTTGTGGCCGTCGGGGAACGTCGGCAGCCAGTGGGCGGCGTCGAACGTGAGCGTCTTGGTGAGTGTGACACGCATGACGGGGCAATGTACCAGACGGCGGGGTGGAAACGCGCGGCAGCGCGTAGTGCGTCAACAAAAGGCCAGGCATGGCCATGCCTGGGCTTTCGGAAGGCGGTTGCGGGACGTGATGGCCCGCCTCAATCCGCGACCATGTACGCATCATCGCCGGAGCGTTCGTCGAGGAACAGGTTGTCCGCATCGGTCGGCGTCGCGCTGCCGTACTGCGTGGGACCGATGATGTGGGAGGATTCGCACTCGACGTGGTTATCGTTGTAGACAACCGCACCAATCCATTGGCCCCGGGTCGGAAAGGGCCTACGCCAGATATTGAGGGGGCACCGTGGCGCCTTCGCGCGGACCTCGGAATGAACACTCCATACATCCGGACCGGCATCCGTTCCCGTATTACGGTCGCTGACCATCGCAGCGTTCGGATTGCCGAATGCGGCCCACTCAGTTCGCCGTGCCCCCGGTGTGGCGATCTCCAATAAAGCGTATGAGAAATGGTTCGGCGTTACTGGCTTTTCAAGATCATACAATGGTTGCGCGCGGTCGAGCGGACTGACAATCCACTCAGGCGAGAAGAGCTTGGCATGCAGCATGATGGCGTAGCGCTCCGAGGCGCTCGCGGCTGTCACCGTGCCGTCGGCATCCATGCCCGGCATTCGCCCGTGGTTGACCCCGTCGCTATAGGTCAGCAAAGCTTGGTGAATGCCTCGCAAGCGCGTCGCGTTCTCCCAGAACGTGTCGCCAACACAAATGCGCCGCTCCGCAACATCAATGAGCAACGTCAGTCCGAGGCCCGCGATCAGGAACACGACAATCACGCGGCGCGCCCATACCACCAGCGGTGTGCAGTCCCGCGACTTGGCGGCGCGGCCCGGTGATTCAACGCCCGCTTCACGGTCGCGATCGTCTGGGGGCTGGCTCGACATGGGTTCACCTCCGGGCCGAAACCAACGGGAAGAAAGGGCGAACGCCATTGTACCCGCGCTGTGCGGAAGCACCACGTGGCAACGTGGTGCCGCGTTGTTTCCAAAGGCGATGGCTGGAGGAGCTTCTCCGCCTCAATCCACGATCATGTACGCGTCGTCGCCGGAGCGCTTGTCGCGGAATAAGGTGGTGCGTTTCGCTGCGCTCTACGCACCCTGCAGATTGGCAGTCAAAGGCCAACGCGCGGACCAAAGCCCCGGCATGGCCATGCCG